>JAJPJF010000098.1 GCA_021324415.1 Nostocales cyanobacterium Centralia_MAG_434 | reverse complement strand
GTGTACGTGGCGAGTGTAGCAATTGGTGCACGTGACGAGCATACTCTCAAGGCATTTTTAGAGGCAGAAGCTTACAATGGTCCCTCAGTGATCATTGCTTACAGCCATTGTATTGCTCATGGAATTAACATGGCTACAGCAATGAGTCATCAAAAAGCGTTGGTAGAATCAGGTCGCTGGTTGCTGTATCGTTACAATCCTGATTTACAGAAAGTCGGTAAGAATCCCCTACAGCTGGATATGCGATCGCCCAAACAGCCGATAGATCAATCCATGTCCCAAGAAAATCGCTTCCAGATGCTCACAAAGAATAAACCAGCTGTTGCCAAGCGCTTACTACAAGAGGCACAAGCCGAAATTGATGCTCGTTGGCAGCTTTATCAGTATCTAGCAGCTCGTAAATTTGAGAACACTCAGAATTCTGATGTTTGACAGCCTATCATTTGACTATCCAAGCATTCAAGATTGAGAATTTTCAAGGAGCAAAAGTAGAAAGTAGATATTTCTAGAATTTTAGAGAAATCCGGTTTCTGACGAAACCGGATTTCTTTATCTCCGTGCAATCACCCAAACTGCATGAACAATACCGAGAATGTAAAAACCGAAAATTGTCAAAAGCAAATTAATCCAAAAGTCTTTGCCAAGACCAACCTGTAAAAATACACCCAGAGGCGGCAGAAAAATCGCGCAAATAATCCGAATTAAATCCATTGCTCTCTCCCTTGGATATGACAATGAGCAAAAATTTTTTTATTCTTCAACGATAGCATTGATACACTTAACCACCACTGATTTTGGCTTTGTAACCAAGCTTAAGCAAGATTTCGAGAATTTTCTGTTTGTGATCGCCTTGAATTTCAATTTCGTTGTCTTTGACTGTACCCCCTGTACCACATTGGGTTTTCAACTGCTTCAATAACTCTTTTAGGGTTTCTGGTTTAGATTGAAAGCCACTAATGACAGTGACAGTCTTACCCTTACGTCCAGCACGAGTAGCTTGAACTCGTGGGTTTTGTTGAGAGGGAGGTAGTTCTGGTGTTGGTCTTTCCAGGGCAGCAGAGTTATCGTTGCCAAATTCTCGGTAAACAAAGGGGTCTTTTGCAGAATTTTGTTTTGATGATGACATAAGGTACGATTTGATTCACTGAACAGTTATTAGTATCAGCCATCAGGCGAAGAGATTGATAACTGGTAACTGATAACTGATAACTGACAACTGAATATAATGGAGGGTGTTCTGTTATTTTAGCTTGTCTGTGACAACCACTCCTTTACCCTCCGGTTCTCAATCAACTACTGGACGTCCTGATACTCAAGGTCGCTTTGGTCGCTTTGGTGGTAAGTATGTCCCTGAAACTTTAATGCCAGCCCTTGCTGAATTAGAAACAGCTTACCAGCAATACTCTAAGGATGCAGAGTTTCAAGAACAGTTGCAAGGGTTACTGCGGGACTACGTAGGGCGTCCTACACCGCTCTATTTTGCGGAACGCCTCTCTGAATACTATGCCCGACCCAACGGAGAAGGACCGCAAATCTACTTAAAACGTGAGGATTTAAATCATACTGGTGCTCACAAAATCAATAATGCCCTTGGGCAGGTATTGTTGGCAAAACGCATGGGCAAGCAGCGTATTATTGCGGAAACAGGGGCTGGACAGCATGGTGTAGCAACAGCTACTGTATGCGCTCGGTTTGGTCTAGAATGCGTCATTTATATGGGCGTTCAAGATATGGAACGCCAAGCCTTGAATGTGTTTAGAATGCGGTTAATGGGGGCGACAGTTTCTCCTGTGGCGGCAGGAACGGGTACACTCAAAGATGCTACCTCCGAGGCGATTCGGGATTGGGTTACGAATGTAGAGACGACTCACTACATCCTTGGATCGGTAGCAGGGCCTCATCCTTATCCCATGATTGTGCGTGATTTTCAAGCATTGATCGGTCAAGAAACTCGCGCTCAAGCTATATCAAAATGGGGTGGGTTGCCAGATATTTTGATGGCTTGTGTCGGTGGGGGTTCCAATGCAATGGGCATATTCCACGAATTTGTCCATGAACCTTCAGTTCGCTTGATCGGTGTGGAGGCGGCTGGAGAAGGTGTCAATACTGATAAGCATGCAGCGACTTTGACAAAAGGTCGCATTGGTGTATTGCATGGAGCAATGAGCTACTTACTACAAGATGATCATGGGCAAGTCGTTGAGGCTCATTCGATTAGTGCTGGGTTAGATTACCCTGGGGTGGGACCAGAACACAGTTATTTGAAAGATTCAGGACGTGCTGAATATTACAGTGTGACCGATCAAGATGCTTTATCAGCCTTAGAACGACTCTCACGGTTAGAGGGAATCATTCCTGCTTTGGAAACATCTCATGCGATCGCCTACCTAGAAACCCTATGTCCACAACTGAGTGGAAGCCCTCGGATTGTGATTAACTGCTCTGGACGTGGTGACAAGGATGTACAAACAGTAGCCAGATATTTACATCCTATGTAAATATTTATTATGTAGAGAACTCTCAGGAAGTGCGATTATGGAAAGCCAATTTCAGCACGCTATGTTGCCAAAAACTACGCACGATGAACAGGCGCGGCAAAATTTTGTGCAAAGCATGAAAATGCATATTTTCAAGAACATAGCTCCAAGAAATAAGGAGATCTATGAAAAAGTTGCCAAGCCAAGGTTTGAGCGTGAGCATCAGCGTTCTCCTGAGAACCGTTATGAAATTCGTTCAGCAATGGAGAAAGAACCTCACTACCATTGGTGGGGCGCATTCCAAAGACTCAATCAGGAGATGATGTGGGATTCAGTCATGATTAGTGTTGACAGACAACTGCCAGATCTGATCAAGCGTGCTAAAGATCAGAGTAACCAACTAGGTACTCTAACACTAGATCCTGATTTCCAACTTCCCACTCATCAAACTGCAGTAGACATTCACTGTATGCCTGGTGGATATCACAGCGAATTCACAGAGAATGATCTTGCTGCAGGTGCAATTTATGATCGGGGTACTTACGTTTATGGTATTGGCTGGTTAGGACCACACAATGATGATATGGGGCTATCTATAGTCCACAACTACCTCCAGACTGAGTTTCCGGACTTTCAGCCCCGAAAAATTCTTGATCTAGGATGTGCTGTTGGTCATAGCACTTTGCCATACGTAGATGCTTACCCCAATGCAGAAGTGTATGCCATAGACGTGGCAGCGCCAATGTTGCGTTATGCCCATGCACGGGCAGAAGCTATGGGTAAGCGGGTTCACTTTTCGCAGCAGAATGCTGAACACACAAAATTTGCAGATGGCTCATTTGACCTTGTGGTTTCTCATATTCTGCTGCATGAAATTCCTCTGCCAGCTATTCGTAGAGTGATGCAAGAGTGTTATCGTTTGCTAGCACCAGGGGGTATGATGATTCATGCCGAAGCGCCCTTGTATCGTCATATGGATGCATACACTGCTTTTATATACGATTGGCAGACTGCTAACAACAATGAACCGTTCTGGAGTGCAATGCGTGATTCCGATTTAACAGCGCTTGCGACTGAGGCAGGGTTTTCATCCGATCAAGTGATTGAGAAGTTTATCCCTAACGGTGCCTGGAAAGAAAAATTGACTACCACCCACAGCTCTCAGGAAAAAGAATCATCCCAAAGAGGTACTTGGTTTGTGCTTGCTGCAACCAAATAATTAGGAACAGTGCAATGCCAAAAACAGCCAAAGGAAAAAGACCTGTTTATTTTGATGACCCTCAAGTAGATAAGTTGCTAGGGATCACGATGGCTCTTATCGGTGAAGTATCTGTACTACACGAACGTCTTGACACCATCGAACGTCTGCTAAAGAATCAAGGTATCTTGTTAACAGAGGAAATTGAAGCTTATAAACCAGATAACGAGGTAACAACAGAACGAGAGCAGTGGCGTGCAGAATATCTTGCCCGTGTCCTGCGTGTACTACAAGAGGATCAGTATACGTAAAGTTACAAATGTGAGGAGATTTCCTGATTAGGAGTTGTTTGTCATTGGAGCTAAGCAAAAATTACCAATGACCAATGACAAATGACAATCAACATGGTTATACTTGTGGGCACCCAGTTCCTTAAGAGTGTGTCGAACCCTTAAAGGTCGGCATATCCCTCAAGAAACAAAAATCCATGTTCATCCGTCTTTTAACTTTACACATTATTTAATAATTCATGTTCCGACAAACTGCTTTTGGCATTGCTTTAAGTACGCTTGTCCTTGCCAGTGGAATCGCAACGAGTACCTATGTAAGAGGTAACACTCATACACAAAAGCCAACCCAGAATCAATCCTTTTCTATTCAACCACGTCGAGTTGCATTATCAAATACCTTAGAAAAGTCTGTTTTTTACCAAATCAATCGATTTCGGGTTTCCAACGGTTTGCCCAAGCTATCGCTTAATGCAAACATCTCTAGACAAGCAAGGATTCACAGTCTGGATATGGCTAAAGGGAAAGTACCATTTAGTCATCAGGGATTTAAGCAACGGGTTAATGCTATCCCTATTGGCTATTCAGGTGCAGCAGAGAATGTTGCTGTCAATAAGGGATATGATGACCCCGCAAGCGAGGCTGTCATTGGCTGGCTTAACAGTCCTGGACATCTTAAAAACGTTAAAGGCAATTACAATTTAACTGGAATTGGTGTTGCTACCAATACTAAGGGCGAGGTTTACCTCACACAAATTTTTCTTCGTAGCCGTAATCGTAAATAAAGTCATTTAGCTAGCTTATACACATCTAATTAGATAATAACTTGTATTCGTCGTTGATAGTTAACTGTTCACAGTTAACTATCAACGATTTGTAGTCTGCTCAAGTGAGTTGACAACTGAAATTCCTCATGGCGCAACTGTATATAAACACAGCTAGTAACATAATTAACGAAAATCGGCTAATATGGGTATTAAACCGGAAACCGGACTAAATTTGATTCATGGAAGACTTTCAAGTTAGCGATCACGACCTTAGCGACCTTGCTCTTTCCGAGTATTTGCAAGCTGAGGCAATAGCTGTAGATACGGAAACGATGGGATTATTGCCACAGCGCGATCGCTTGTGTCTTGTCCAACTGTGCAACCCCGAAGGCAAAGTGACTGCCTTGAAGATTGCTAAAGGACAAACTGATGCACCAAACTTAAAAAGACTTTTAGAGGCGAAAAATGTTGTCAAGGTCTTTCACTTTGCACGCTTTGATCTTGCTACGTTACGCTACTCTCTGGGTATTCAAGTTCAACCCGTTTTCTGTACTAAAATTGCAAGTAAGTTAGCTCGTACCTATACCCAACGTCACGGACTTAAAGATTTAGTACAAGAGTTAGAACAAGTAGAACTAGATAAAAGTGCACAGAGTTCTGACTGGGGGAATGCTGCAAATTTAACTGCAAAACAACTGAGTTATGCTGCTAATGATGTCCGCTACCTACTTAATCTACGGCAGACACTAATAGAAATGTTAGTTCGTGAAGAACGCTTGGAAATTGCCAAAGAATGCTTTGAGTGCTTGCCAACTATTGTTTCGTTGGACTTATTGCAATTTAAAGATGTATTTGAACACTGAACACTCTCACTTTCAAGCCAAATAGTCAATAGCCAAAATCTAGACTATCGACTATTGAACGGTAGGGGAGCATCCCGATTTGGCAAATTTATTTTGTAGTGTGAGCATCTTGCTCGCTAGCTACACCACGCGAGCGAGACGTGAGTGCAAAGCACACGCTTCGCGAACGCACTACTTATTCAAAAATGGTATGCTCCCAACGGTAGTCGCTATTTTGCAGGCAGCCACCCTCTGTTACGTCTACAACCAGAGAGACCCTTTAAAGTTTAGAGCGGTGCGAGCCACCGCTCCAACCCTTGCCACACACTACTGACTATTGACTACCAATTATTGACTAAACCGATTTTTTCTGTGTTTCTGCGTGATTTTGTAGTCTGGCAACCACATTATAATCATCGGCTCCAGCCGGAGTCTTCGCTTCGACAATACCTTCTGTAGGTCCACCAATGGCTTTCCATGCTGCTAGACCACCTTTGAGTAGAGATACATGCACAAATCCAGCATTTCTCAACGATTGTGCTGCTTCAGCACTTTGTTCGTCACTATCACCGTAAACATAAATATCACGGTCTTTTGATAAGGATGATGTTGCTCGGTCTACCAATTGATCAATTGGTGTTGCAAGCGCACCCATGATGTGACCTTCGTTATAGGTCTGGCGATCGCGCACATCTAGAATTGTAAAAGCTGGTTCACCCCATTCTAAACGGGACTTTACTACATGAACATCTGTTTGTGATTTTATTGGAGGCTGTGATGGAGTTACAGCATCTACTGCACTAGAAACTGTCTTCTTCGCTGAGTCTACAGCACTGCTCACTGTTTCCTTCACTGACTCTGTAGCATTGTTGTCTGATTCCATAATTATTCCTCGCTAATTAGATTAAACGCCCTACGAAAGCCTTTAAGGTGATAGTACACTAACACCTGTGCTCATCTGGCCTGTTCTTAAATCAGATTTACCAATTAATTTCGCGCCTGACTTACGCTCCTCACCAGAAGAATACCGGAAAATGCAGCTTGAATTGCTCTTTCTTGAGAATGAAGATTTCCATTTCTCTCCAATGGCAGACTTGTTTGTCAATTTTTTGAAATTATTGAGTAGGCTCAGGGTTCTTAGTTGCAGTATTTCAGGCAAGGCGAACAACTCTACTATCCTGAAAAACACATCCTGATTTATGCCTATACCTAAAGCACGATTAACCCCAGCAACTGCAGCTGCACTTACAAAGCATACCCATGTATAAATAATAACGTAAGTACGGCTACCTAAATTCGTAGTCGATCAATTTCAGTTTTTTTTAAAGAACGGTAGCTCCAACAAAATGAAAAGTCTAAGTTTTGTCCAAGAGCTCATTGATGCTTTCTATAAATTTTATTTAGAGCTTTCTCTTTCTTAAGACTGAACTCCAAATTAACCAATTTTTAAATGCAATTGTTTTTTCTTTGTTCTGATTAAATTTCTGCTCAATACAGCATAAATAAAGAAAAGTAAATAAATTTTGATTTTTTTGTAAGTATTGAATAAATAATTAATGAAGCATAGAGAGTAGCACTTCTGTGTTGGAGTTTAAAATTCAAAATCCAAAGAGTCTATGATGCAAACTTTTTGCTGATTTTGTCTAGTTGCTGTATCTGCGCTGTAGTCAATCAGACTAACAAATTGATCAACACAGTAGAGTGTTGGTTGCTCACTCTGTTATATGTACTTAAGTCATTAACAAAACCTACTTTTCCTACTTTTCCTACTTTTCCTACTTTTTGTTTGATAATGCATACATATTAAAGTTACTTTTCCGAAATCTACTTTTTTAAGGGAAAAGCATTTAAGTAATGATTAAAAATCTATCTGCAGGAATATTAAAATCAACAAAATAGAAAAATAGTATTTGTTTACAATTAGCTTAGTTTGTTGTTATCTTATTTCTTAGAGCACAAGATAACCGTTCTCCCGTTCGCGGTTACTCTAAAAATTGCACACGATTAACAACCTCTACCAATTGATCATGTAAGGCGAAGGTAACTATAAGTGACTCACGAAAATTAGAGTCAACAAAACACTTGTGTCAATATCTACTAAACTTTTGAATCAAGGCGAAAACAATGGGGAACGTTCAGGCAAAATTTGATGCGACTGAAACAGCCTTTCATGTGGAAGGCTATGAAAAGATTGATTTTAGTCTTTCCTTTGTGAACCGACTATTTGATATAAAAAATCCAGAGTTAGCAGAGAGCTATAGAAGCTTTGGGCGCTGCCTTGCTGTTGTTGATCATAATGTGAATCGGCTCTATGGCTCTGAAATTCAAAAGTATTTTAAGTACTACAACATTGACCTTCATATCTTCCCAATAGCTATTGATGAGCCTGCTAAAACAATGGATACATTTGTGTCTATTGTTAATGCTTTCTCTGATTTTGGTCTAGTTCGTAAAGAACCAGTCTTGGTTGTAGGAGGTGGATTAGTTTTAGATGTTGCAGGTTTTGCCTGCGCTGCTTATCGCCGCAGTAGCAACTACATTCGCGTCCCTACAACACTCATCGGTCTTGTTGATGCGGGTGTAGCAATTAAGGTTGCTGTTAATCATGGCAAGCTAAAAAATCGCTTAGGTGCTTACCATGCTCCTAAAAAAGTGTTTCTCGACTTTTCCTTCTTAAGCACTCTTCCTACAGATCATGTCCGCAATGGCATGGCGGAACTGGTAAAAATTGCTGTTGTTGCCAATTCTGAAGTCTTCGACCTGCTGTTTGAGTATGGAGAAGAACTGCTACATACTCACTTTGGCTATCTGAGTGAGAATCAGCACCTCAAGACAGTTGCACAACGGGTGAATTACGAAGCAATCAAAACAATGTTGGAGTTAGAGACACCTAACTTACATGAGTTAGATCTCGACCGCGTCATTGCTTACGGACATACTTGGAGCCCAACCCTAGAGCTAGCTCCACATATACCATTGCTCCACGGCCATGCTGTAAATATTGACATGGCTTTTTCAGCAACAATCGCACAAAGACGGGGATACATTACCACTCACGACCACGAACGTATCTTAGGTCTGATGAGCCGTGTTGGTCTTGCGCTGGACCACCCTCTGTTAGACTCTGACCTAGTTTGGCATGCAACTGAATCTATCACTTTAACAAGAGACGGTTTGCAGAGAGCTGCAATGCCTCGTCCTATCGGTACTTGCTTCTTTGTCAACGACATGACTCGCGAAGAACTCGATGCTGCACTTGATGAGCACAAACGTATCTGTGCCAATTACCCGCGTGGTGGTGCTGGGATAGACGAGTATGTGAAGGTTCATCAACAACCTACTCTTGTTGGGAGTGGCCTCAATGTCTAGTGTCATTCAACAGCAACAGGCTCGTCCGGTTACACCTCTAGGGATTTTGGTTGAACATCTGGCATCTGCCATTCTGATGATTGAAGCAGATCAGAATGTACCGGAGTCAATAGCTGCTCATGTCAAGCAAGCTTGGCGTTTGGCGGCTGGGATAGACCCTTATTTAGAAGAATGCACCACTCAAGAGTCAGAAGCACTTGCTGCACTTGCGAAAAGAACTCGAGAGGAAGCATGGAGTCGGCAGTTTACTGAGGGAATGACAGTGCGTCCCTTAGAGCAGGAAATGCTCTCAGGACACATCGAAGGACAAACTCTGAAGATGTTTGTCTACATGACTCGTGCTCAACGAGTGTTGGATATTGGTATGTTTACTGGATATTCAGCACTAGCAATGGCAGAAGCATTGCCACACGATGGACAGTTGGTAGCTTGCGAGGTTGATCCTTACACAGCTGAGCTAGCACAAGGTCTATTCGAGGCATCTCCTCACAAAGGAAAAATTCAAGTCAAATTAGGACCAGCATTGGAAACACTGGACAAGCTAGCTGCTGCTAGTGAATCCTTCGATTTGGTATTCATTGATGCCGATAAGAAGGAATATGTGCAATATTTCCATACTTTACTAGATTCTAATTTGCTAGCACCCCACGGCATCATCTGTGTGGATAACACTCTCCTTCAAGGACTAGTTTACTTATCCCCACACGAGCGAACTCCAAATGCAGAGGCGATCGCACAGTTCAACCGCATTGTTGCTGATGACTCTCGTGTCGAACAAGTCCTGCTACCCCTGCGAGATGGTTTGACCATTATCCGACGGCTGTAAATTAGGACCGAAGGGAGGGAAGAGACAGGGGGACAAGGGAGACAGGGGGACAAGGGAGACAGGGGGACAAGGGAGACAGGGGGACAAGGGAGACAGGGGGACAAGGGGGACGAGGAGTAATTTTCCTTGTAATGCACAAGTTCACTTGTGCGTCCTCCCGCGTCTCCATTCCCGCATTCCCGCATTTCCACACTCCCGCACCCTCATAGACTCAAGTTCTCCATAAACCAACTTGAGTCACAATTCTCATCTAAACCCAACCAGAAAGTACCTTCTCTCCTTGTCCCCCCAGTCCTCCTTGTCCCCCCCATCCTCCTT
>JAJPJF010000441.1 GCA_021324415.1 Nostocales cyanobacterium Centralia_MAG_434 | reverse complement strand
GATTTTTTAAACTTCAAATGCTCGTCAATAATCTCACTCGTTCAATTTTTCAAAACTGCAATATCCCTTATTTCTACTTTTCCTCTGCCTAGAGTGACAAAAGAGGGCTAATTCTAAAAATGCCGCAATACTGATGGCAACAGCAATTGATAATTTCTTCAACAGTCTCATAAGAGATATCTCTGCACAAAAATTATTTGATGTTCTAAATCAATCCACAAACAAACAAGAATGCCTCATGATTTTTCTGAGTTTTTTTGCTTGATCTAGCATGTATTAAAATAAAAGCATGATATGAGCAGTAAAATCAACAGTCTAAAAAAATCTACAAGGCTTTAAGGACACTTAAGTATTGGGTTAAAATTTCCTTATGACTTGCATGGGAAAAACCTCAGACTAGAGAGAAGGGGGTTGACAAATTCAGCAGTACCCCCCTAACCTCTACCTATTTAGCGAGTGATGAGGATTTGCTCTTCGTGTTGGGCAAGGCTAATTCCAGGAGCAGGTGCAGGTCCCAATGCAACATCTCCCCACCGCATAACACTAGCACCAGCATTGGAAGACGAACCCATTGTATAAACAAGAACTAAGTCGTTTTCCCGAATTTTATCGGCATATGCGGCATGGTAGAGATTAGCAACTGGAAATGTTGGTCCAATGTTGGCATACAGAGGATTAAGGTTGATGGTGCGCTTTGGATCAATACCTAATGCGCGTGTGCAAACCCTTGAATACCAGGCACTGGGTGTATTGAAAACAAAAAAGTCGATTTCTTCTAAGGTGACACCTGCAGCAGCGATCGCACCATGACAACATAGACGAATAAACTTCACTGTTGTCTCGTTGAACATCTTGCTTGCACCTTTGCCACCCCGAATGAACATCTTCACGTTGCCTTGCTTATCGGTTGTGAATTCATTAAAGAAAGCACCACATGTTGCAGAGGTATTCGCAATTTTGGTACCCAGAATACCTTGGTTCTGTTTGAGTGCACCAACTACAAAAGCTCCTGCACCATCACCTGATAAAAACGTAAGAGTATCGTTTTCGTCAGTATAGCGAGAGTAAGTTGTCGAAACCACCACTAGCACATTGCGATATTGTCCAGTTTGCACTAGTGCACAAGCACTCTGCAAAGAAACCAACACACTTGTACATGTTGACTCTATATTCCATGCTGCACCTTGTAGTCCCAACTTACCAGCGAGAAAAGCAGCATTTCCAGGTGTCACTTGTTCGGGGAACAGCGAAGTGACAAGCATCAGATCAATATCATCAGGTGTGAGTTTTGCTGCCTCAAGAGCATCGATAGCCGCACTATACTCTAGAGACAACGAAGTTTCATCTGGACCAACTATGCGCCGTTCAACAGTACCACGGAAGGGGTCAGACATGTAGGGAGCTACTTCTTGTGACCAAATGTCCTCCTCATCATCGTTATCTGAGGCGTTATCAGGCACAAACAGCTTTGCTAAAGTTTTCTGCTCAGCCCGAGTCACCAATTCTGGGTAATTTTCTCGATAGTAATCATTGTTACGAATGATGCTGGGAAAGCTAACTGCGATCGCGCGAATACCAACTGGATCTATTGTCATGACGCATCTCCTTTAGATTCTATTGCTCCTTGTTTAATCAGACTTTGAATACGACCACCAATGGGCGCGGGTTGAGTAGAGTCAATGCTGACATCAACAACAAATGGAACAGTTGAGGAAAGTGCTTTTTCTAGGGCTGCTTCTAAGTCTGACTCTCTCTCAACACGGATACCCTCAGCACCCATACATCTGGCAAACATTGCAAAGTCCGTACTTGGTATCACTGTATCGACACCTTGAAAACCCTGTAAGGCCATTCCTTGGGCACACATGTTGTATCGTCCATCATTAAGGACAATCCAAACCGAAGGAATTTGAAATCTCACAGCTGTGCTGATTTCATTGTTCATCAACATTGCCCCATCCCCAACAATGGCAACAGCTTTACCGTTGTGTACAAGCGCTGCACCCACGACTCCAGTCACAGCATGACCCATAGACCCAACACCAGTACTGATTCGATAACGGCCTGATTGAGTAAATTGCAGATGGTGTGTTGCCCAAGCAAAGGAGTTACCAGCTTCAGCTATGATGAGTGCATTGCTACCTTCAACAATCACCTGTTGAATTGTATTCATCAGCACATTAGGTCGCACTAAGCCATCTGTGCGTGGAGTATTGGTATTGCCTTCTGGACGGGGCAGTATTGAGGTTGGTAACCAACTTAAACGTTCTGGCAAGTTTTTTAAAAGTGCTTGCAAAAACAATTTGATTTCTGAATGGATAGAGACAGTTGGTACTGATGGATATGCAACTCCTGGAACTTCTGGGTCAATATCCACATGCACAAATCCATTGGCAGGAACCATTGCCGGACTCCAAAATGAAGTTGGTTCGCCTAGGCGTGTTCCTAGTACCAGTAGACGTTGTGGACCCTGCTGTTCCATATATCTCAGAACAGAACTATGCCCACTAATGCCTGTGATCCCGACAAACTGTGGATGGTTTTCTGGAAAGATACCTTTACCACGGGGTGATGTCATCACTGCTGCCCCTGTTTTTTCAGCTAGTTGACGAATCTCCTCAGCAGCGTGTCGGGCACCAAAACCAACCCAAATACCAAAGGATTCTTCTGAAAGCAACTTGGCACATTCAGCGATCGCGTCGTTAGTAGCAACTGGCACAGTCTGGGAAAACGCTGGCTGTGGTAATTGTGCCTTGAGTGGTGTTGTCTGAAGAGGAGTAGGAATACTGATATGGGCGACAAAGCCCCCTGGTTGTTGCAAGCCTATAGCAATTCTGCGAGAGACTTCTGGAAGTTCATCCCCAGTCTCTAAGAGAGTAGCATAATTGAATAGCGTGCCTGAGGTAAAAATATCAGACAAAGGCATTGTGTAAGCACTCGTTTCCTGACAAGCCCACCGACCGCGATTTCCACTTGGGGTAGCAGCTGATAAAAGAATCACCTTTGCCCCTTCGCCTCGTGCAGCGAAAAGTCCAGTCAGAGCGTTAGTGATACCAGGACCTGTAGTGGTAAACACCACAACC
This sequence comes from Nostocales cyanobacterium Centralia_MAG_434, assembly GCA_021324415.1. Lineage (GTDB taxonomy): Bacteria > Cyanobacteriota > Cyanobacteriia > Cyanobacteriales > Nostocaceae > JAJPJF01. The sequence continues at coordinate 2,227 of JAJPJF010000441.1, read as the reverse complement.
GGACGACCACTTGCAAAGTAAGCTTCAGTAGCTGCAAAACCTGCTCCTGATTCATGACGAAAATGAAGCAGTTGAATTTTGCTGCGATTAAGCGCTGCCCAAAGCGGTCCAATACCGCCACCAGAGATACCAAATGCATATTGGACTCCTAGGTTTTCCAGTATCTGAACTACAGCCTCTCCAACTGTTTGTTGATTTGATTCTTGTAGAAATTTGCCATTAGGCAATGGAGGTGAAAAAATAGACGAGCCAGATGCAGTTTCAATTGAGATGTAATCGTTCACTCCCAATTGTTTAGAAGGAGTAGTCGTTTTTGTTATTGATTCGGAACTCATGATTGCAAATTTAATGAACTTTTATTGTGTTGCTGTGCTAAGTTCTGGGACGAATTTATTATTTCGTAAAACTCGTTTAAGGATTTTACCAGTCGGGTTTTTGGGAAGTGAATCTACAAAGTGAATGACACGAGGAACTTTATAGGTTGCCATTCTTTCTGAGCAGAAATCAATAATTTGTTGTTCTGCTATTGTGTGACCAGGTTTGAGTATGATATTGGCTTTGACTATCTCACCTTTGATCAGATCAGGAACACCATAGATAGCTACCTCAGCAACTGATGGATGTTGATAAATGACATTTTCTACTTCTGTTGGATACACCTTAAATCCAGAGACATTGATCATGTCTTTTAAACGGTCAACGATGTAGAAAAAGCCTTGTTCATCCATCCGACCAATATCTCCTGTATGGAACCAACCATTTTTCATAACTTGGGCACTTTCAAAGGGGCGATTCCAATAACCAAGCATGACATTCGGTCCACGGATAATGATCTCACCCAATTCACCAGGTTGGACTTGATGACCATCATCATTGACAATCTTCATTTCCACATTTTCAATTGGTGCTCCAATTGAACCAAGTTTGTATTTTAGGTCGTGATTATAGCTTGAACATGGTGATGTTTCAGTTAAACCATACCCTTCATGAATGACTTTTACATACCTTTGCTGCCAATTTTGTGCAACTTCAATTGGCATGGGTGCCGCTGCTGAAAAGTAATAACGCACACTCTCGAAAGAAGAAGAGATATCTGTATTTAGCAGTCTAATAAAGATTGTCGGTACCCCAAAGAACATTGTTATTTTATTTTTGCTGATGGTGTCAAGTGTTTGCTCAAGCTCAAACCGCCGTTGCAGTACAATAGTGGCACAAACATTTAAGCCGGCATTGAGAATCGCGTTTTGACCAAAGCAATGGAATAGCGGTAGGTACAGTAGCAATCGGTCATCTTGTCTCATTCCACAACAACGGTTGTGAGAATACATATTGGAAATTACGTTTCCGTGGGAAAGGGTTGCTCCTTTAGGAAAACCTGTGGTTCCTGATGTGTAGACGATGCTTGCTGGCGCGTGGCGATCCATTTCAACAGCACGAGCATCAGAAGAAGAATTTTCTATTAGATAGGCTAAACTTTTGCCTTTTGCAACTTCACCTTCTGCAATCAAAATGTGTTTTAGTTCTGGTAAATCTGCTTCTAAAACATGCGAACTACCTGACTCTGTTGTGATGATTGCTTTAGCGCTACAATCATTGAGAATATAGCTTACTTCAGCACTTTTGAGCATGACATTGACAGAGACTGTAACTGCTCCAATTTTGAGAATGCCAAGATAAGAAATGATAAATTCTGGAATGTTGGGCAAAAACAAGGCTACGCGATCGCCTTTTTTGATTCCCAAGCCACGCAAACCATTAGCCACGCGATTTGCTAGCTGATCTAGTTGTTTGTAAGTGAAACGTTGCTCCTCAAAAATCAGCGCGATTTTATCAGGATATAGTAAATGACCCCGCTCCAGATGGTGTGCAATATTCATAACTAAAAAGGCTCTCTGCGTTGGATGATACTTGCATATCTAGATTGCAAGTTCATAAGTTGACAATGATTGTTGCGTATCCAGTTGCTTGGTGTTATTTAGGCGATCGCGTTGTTCCAATGTCATGAGGATGCCATGGCGTGTCTGCAGAGTGAGCAATGGATTTCGCTCAACTGGGTGTTCAGGAACCAATTGCAGGCAGAAACGTTGAGACACCATAGCAACAACTAACTGAATTTCAGTTAACCTGAGTTCGACGTAAGAAACAAGACTGGAAAGTAGACAGAGTAAGGCTTGTGAGTTGAGCAAGGTTTGAGGATTAATGCTAAGAAGTCTCAATAAATGCTCTG
>JAJPJF010000038.1 GCA_021324415.1 Nostocales cyanobacterium Centralia_MAG_434 | reverse complement strand
CTCTATGTTGAGTCTTTTACATGAGGGTAGAGGGTGTGAAACCTCTAGGAGAGTAGGCTCTCCGTACTAAACGACCTTTCAAGTCGCGCTTATGCCCCGCACCTCTCTGTTAAATCTGGGCGTGCAGTAGGATAGGTAGCCAGCGAGTTACCAAGATTGTCACTTTTCCAACCACCCTCCTCCGAACTACGCATGACCGTTTCCGTATCACTTCGCTCTCCAGTGTCTTGATTTTTACTTTGTTATTGGCTATCCGCCGGAACGCGTACCTGACAAAAACATCAATCCACCTGTTCTACAACGCCGGAGTAAGCGGCTCTCCCGCTTGCCCCGGTGGGGCGTAACTCCCACGACTACTATTAGAACTCTGTTACCATAAAGTTTTTGTTATTCCAAGTCAGTAGAAATGCTGGAACTTTCGATTAGATTGTTAGTTTATTATCTGAAAAACCATTGTATTCCGGTGCGAGAGCGAAGCCCCCGTGAGGATAAGGCGCTCGCACAATTCATATCGTGATTCAGCAACGCCGTTCTATTTGTGTCAGAAGTATGGGTATATCAACGACTTGTTCATTAAACTGGTTTAGAGTAAATACTGAGAGATAGTCAATTATGCAAGTCTGTCTAGTTACAGGTGGTAACTCTGGTGTAGGTTTAATGACGGCTGTAGGTTTAGCAAAATTAGGCAATCATGTATTTATTGCATGTCGTTCGGCAACTAAAGCAGCAAAAGCTATAGAATATATCCGGCAAACTACTGGGAATCAAAGAGTGGAATTTCTACCACTTGACCTAGCTTGTTTAGATTCAGTTCGTAACTGTGTCAAACTATTCAATGACAAAAATTTAGCGTTGCATATATTGGTCAATAATGCTGGTATATTTAACCGCAGAGGTACAACAAAAGAAGGGTTTGAACTGATTTGGGGGACGAACTATTTAGGTCATTTTTTGCTGACTTATTTATTAATAGAAAAAATGAAAAAATCCGCACCTAGTCGCATTATTATGCTATCATCAGATTTAGCATTATATTCAAGTAGTATTAACTGGGATTTATTAGTGAAAGGAACAAGTTTAAATGTGATAAAATACTATGCTGTTTCTAAGCTCTGTTTATTACTATTAACCCAAGAATTTTCTCAAAGATTAGATAATTTCCAAGTTACTATTAACGCAATCCACCCAGGTTTTGTACAATCAAATATTACTATATGGCATCGTCTCAGTAAATATTTAGGTTTAGGTCTTTCCCCGGAAGCTGGAGCATATAGTACTTTAGTTTGTGCCACTTCTCCAGATTATCAAAATATTAGTGGGAAATTTTTCGATAGTCAGACGCGAGAAATTCCTTTACCTAAAATAGCACAAAATCAAGAAATATTGAAACAATTGTGGGAACGTAGTCTATTATGGACTGGCGGCAATCAACAGCAAAATTTACGGGAAATTAATTATGATGAAATTGATGATATTTGGGGACCAAAGTCTCTGAATTTAAACAGTAAGGAACTGGCTGATATTACCAGAAATATTTTAAATGAAGTCTTACAAAAAAAGAGCAAAAAAGTAATATTTACTCAACTATTATTAGCATTGATTAAATTTGATTTAGGTTCTTTTATTATTATACTAATTCAAATTTTAAAAAAATCTTTTTACATGGATAGACATTTAGATTCACCTGTAATTTTACAATTATTATGTCAGGATAAAATTTTGTTAGAAACACTCACTGAACATTTAGGAGAAAATTTAGTATTATGGCGTTCAGAACTGTGGTTAAATCATCCGGCTCACCAATTAATTCCTTTTTGGCATCAAGACTCTTATCCTAAATTGCTTAAAGGAGATGGTAAAACTATCCATGCTTATATAGCTTTGACAGAAGTTAATGAGTATAACGGTTTCGAGTATATACCTAATTCTTACTTAAAAGATTGTCAGACAAAAGTAACCGATCCTTTTAGTGGTAATCACTTTTTTGAAATCCCTGATGAAATTACCGAAAAAGCTATTCCTGTAGTGTTACGTCCTGGAGAATTCGTCTTATTTACTGATAACCTTGTACATCGTTCTATACGTAATCAGAGCGGTAAAGTACGACTTTCTCTAACATTGAGGTTAACTCAGTCGGGAGTAAAAGTTTTACCAGGTTATACCTCTCATTATCAAAAACCTGTGATATTGTCGAGTACCAAATTAAGTGGGTAGGGCTAATTCATTGTGGAGAGAGAAAATATATACTAGAAATTCTCCAGAACACAAATATGTTGTAGCGTGAAATGAGTGGTAGTTTGATAGCAGTATTGCAGGAGATAGAGGACTATCGTGCCGCGTGAGGAAAACGTTATCCACTATGGGTGATGTTGTTGTTAGTGATTTTAGGAACCTTGAGTCAGTGCTACGGCTATGCAGCATTAGAAGATTTTTGCACACGACATTAGCGCTTTTCCATTACTCTTCTAAGATGCACATTTTGTAATCCTTATGTGGCAATGGTTTCGGTCATGGAAGAAAAATGTGCATCTTTCATCTGTTGCTAGCGCCAAAACGGCGCTAGTCAGAGGCTTATATCTTGCACCTGTATGGAAAAACCACTAATACCAGAATGAGTGTGTAATAAATTAACATTTAGAGTGGAAATCAATCGCAAGTATAAAGAGTAGCTTTTGAAACAAAAAGGAAGTGGTATTACGGAGAATGAGACAAGACAAGCGATGCGGAACTGACTGGTAGGCGATTGCCTTCTCCTGATGGAGACGCTAAGTCCTTCGGACACTGGAACTTAAAGGAAAAGTTTGCTGTTTTTAAAGGATAAGCTTGCCGAACCTATAGCCTGACTGGTTTTGTAGTCAAATCCCTTTTTTCCGAAAGTGCGATTGGGCTTTGCCCAATCGCACTCTTGCGCTCTCGCTAGCTCCCTCCGGGAGGCTACGCGAACGCTTGGGTCGCATAACTTCAAGTTATGAGCGCTTTGGGCACTTCAAGAATTTTTAGATCTTCGAGGGTTCTCTTGGCATCGGCTTTCCAAAAAAGCCCAAAATCTTTTAGCACCGATTAGGTCACTGACGATAGTCACAACCGTACACAGTCGCACAAGTGCAGTCCGCTATATATCCAGGATTACTTTGGGATGAAATCAGGATTCTTTCAGGGATAATTAGTCGAGTCATAAAAATTGATTCAGTCCTTATTGACACAATTGTCAGTTATTTACCTGAAATAATCCTGAACTCATCATGCGATCAGGATTACTCCAGGGACAATTAGGATTATCTCAGGATGATTCCAGATAGAATCTGCTGACCATTGAGTGAGCATTTCTACTCAATGTTAGGTCTGCTTTTTTGTCAAGGGAAAGACCTACAAAATTCCCCAATAATGCAAAAAGCCTTGACCAGAAAATACTTCAACTAAAACAACAGATATAAAGCCAATCATTGCAAAACGACCATTCCAAATTTCAGATTGAGGAGTAAAACCCCAAACCCAATTGTTACGGTCAGTAGAATCTATTGACGAGATTTTTGTAGGGTTTGACATAGACGTTTAACCTTATAGTAACTGCCATTACATAAAGTAATGTAACACAATTTAACAAAATCGCAACATTTATGTCGAGTCTCAAAATAGATGGGCAAATAGATGGGCTCTTCCCAACTTTTGACACTGAAGATAAAACATGAATGAGTGAAGGCATGAGGTGAGCACTAGCGTGCCAGCAATTCTCATTTTAAGGTTTCATGACATTGAAACCCTTACAGTCAGAGGGTTTTACAATTCTTAACGAATTTGGGGATCGCTGAAATGGCGCAAAATCGTTTCAAAATGAGAATTGCTGTGACGAAACAATAGCAGCAATCAAAGTTAGAATTTTTGGTATAAATAAATAATTAAGGGAGTTTATTAATCTTAAAATCGAACAATTTTAAGTCTTGGAACAATTGAAACGCTTTTCACCTTGTAGGGCAACTAGTAGGAGTATTGGCAGAGGTGGCGTTGGTTGCAGTGGAAATTAACGTTACTTCGCCTTTATTGTTGAGAGCCCAACCAGTGGCGGGGATAATTGCGATGGGTTGATGTTTTGGTTTAACAGGATGAGTCTTGTTTTGATGTTGTTTTGCTGTGTTCACTGGTAAACGTGTGTCAGTCCAAAGCGTTTCAGTTGTTAGAGGTTCATCAGGGCTAGGAGGTAAGCCACCACGTCCAGTGATAGTAAAGTTACTACCTCCAGAAGCTTCATTAAAAGCTCCACAGCTAGAGGAAATTGGCTTGGAGGCTTGTTTAGTGACTGTGGGTAGGGTAGCTAAACCACGAGTTGGGTCAATATCAGGTGTAGTAATATTAACTTGACCACTTAAAGTAGGATTCGTCAGAGATATTGCTGTAATATCGTTTGTTGGTAGCTTTTGCGGGTCTAGTTTACTTGGGTCTGTAGTTCCTAGTAATGTCTCTAACTCATCTAGACTACGTTGATTAAAGTTATAAATACCAAGCGCGTTGATCTTAACTACACCACCAGCACCATTGAATGCATTGGCAGTAATATCGTTATTTTGATTAGGTGCTGCCACAACGAAACCGTTAGGAGTATTGATCGTAATATTACCGCCATTTCCAGTTGCACCTGCTGTCGTCGAGATTTGACTGTCGTGACGCAGTAGCAATAAATCCTGTGGTGTTAGTGTGATATTACCGCCATTGCCTAAGGTTGTAGCTGCTATAATCAATCCG
>JAJPJF010000319.1 GCA_021324415.1 Nostocales cyanobacterium Centralia_MAG_434 | reverse complement strand
TGGGCATTACAAGGAGAATGGAAACAAGCCATCTCATCTTGGCAACATGCACTCAAGTTTGACCCACAAAATGCCATTGCTTCTAATTGCCTACAAATGATCCAGCTTATGGCAAAAAATCATGACACTTAATACCAATTTAATATGAAGCTGCATAGAAAAGAGCTTCTAAAATAAAGTTATAAGAAGAGACAGATATTACCTGCTCAAGTGTAAGTTGGTCAAATATTTCTTGGATGCGATTGCCCAAAGGGCAGACGCCAAAGGCGTATCGCGTAAAGTCTGTAAAGAAGAGAAAAGTTGATTTTTGAGTGGTTTCTTGAGGATCTGCCAAAGCCTTTCAATGGGATTGAGTTCAGGGGCTCTTGGTGGTTGAAACAGAGGAATAATATTTTCTGGCCAACGAATCGCTGAACTTGTATGAGCAGGTGCTTGGTCAACCTGTAAAATAGCGTAATCTCCACCTAATTGTTGAGATAGCCAGTCCAAAAACTGTTGAAAACACTCGCCATTCAATTTCGGATACTCGTAAAGGAAATGGTCTCCAGTCAATGGTTCAATTGCACCATAAATCCAAAAGTTTTCCCGTGGCCATTTCACCTCAACCGTGGGCTTGACTCCTGAAGCTGTAATCACTTTTCCTGTCAGAGTTTTCAGTCCAACCCTAGTTTCATCCTGACACAGGTAGCGAACATACTTGCCGGGTGCTAGATGTTTTTCTAGACAATTAAGAATGATTCCGAGTTTTTTTTAAATTCAGATACCAATTTCTCGTCTTGGTTATGGCAATGAGTGCGAGGCACTTTTAGTTTTGCCCCTAATCGATATCGAACCCAGGCATAAACCGTTGCATACTCTATATGTTGTCCATGTTCTTCTTTTAACCACTCAACTATTGCACCATAGCTACTAAAGCCTTTTCCTGTTTTTAACTCCTCCTCAAGTGCTGCGATCGCAGCATCATCGATTTTACGTTTTGCACAAGAGTGCCTTTTTGATTTCTAATAAGCCTGATATCCCATCAGTTCTATACTTCTGCAACCATCTCGTGACCGTTGAAGTATCTTTTGCCAAGCGTTTTCCAATGTCTTGCTGCTCTTTAACCTGCCCGCTTTTTATCCACCACAGCATCTGTAGTTTTTCTTTCTGATTCCCTAAGTTAGCTGTTTGTAGACGTTTTTTAAGTTCTTCTTCGCTCTCTGCGATTTCAATCTTAAAAGGGCGGCTCATTGTTCTTTTAATTTATCGAGTTTGTTTTCTCTATTATATGCAGCTTCATATAAAATTGGTATAAAGGCAAAGACAACTGGTAGCTGTTCCACCATTGGCAATTAAACTCTCTTAAATAATTGCCAAGCCGAATGCAAAAGGAGTCGACACAGGAGTGCGATTCACTGTTGTTCTCAACGTTCTTGACTCTTCTGTCGTTAACTACGCTGAGCATGAGTTTTTTCACTCAGCAGAGCAAACTCATCATTCAAAAAATTCACAACTGCAACTACAGATCATATTGAGAAGCTCCAATAGCAGCCATAACCCTGTTTTGTCACTCTCGGAAAACAATAATCATTTATAATACACGACTGTGTAAATACGTAGTAACCCTACGTCTCTACAAGAATTCGGATATAATTACAGAAATGTATACAAAATTCATAACCAAATTTAGCAACGGCATTGAAAGCTTGTACTCAGAAAATTGATGACCACACGAACCTTTAAGGGAAGGTATGAGTGGCTTGGGTAGAGAAGCCATGCCGCAGTATTAAAGTCCGTAGCTGTGATACAATAGTCTGGAAAAAGATTTACAAGAGTTCCGTTTTTGAGATCTATATCAATTAACCAATTGGCCAGCAGCGCAGGTCCAAGGCTATCAAGTGCAGCTTGGCGAAGCGCCAAGGCGTTCGAGATAATCAAATGTCCTTTAACCGGAATCTCCTCAATAACTCCTTTCTTGTCCCTGAATTTCCATTTGGATCGATAATTAGGCAAGGCGAATAGGAGACATTTGTGATCAATAAGGTCTGAGGGCTTCAAAACTGGGCCAATTTGTTGGATGTAGCTAGGGCTCGCTACCACAGAATAGTAAGTATCGAACAGTTTTTTGCCGATGTATAGTACATCGGGGCGGGGACCGAGCCGGATGGCAAGGTCAATTCGCTCCTCAATGAGATCGAGGTTGGCATCTGTGAGCAACAGTTCGATTTGAAGTGTCGGATATCGGCGAAAAAGCTCTGGCAGCAGTGGCAGAATACAGGCTTGGCCAAAAGACACAGAAGTTGTCATGCGCAGCGTGCCGACAGGCTGAGCACTTACATCTTTTGCTTCATCTTTTGCACGTTCAAGCTCATTTATCAATGGCTCAATCCGCTCAAAATAGATGCGCCCTGCTTCGGTTGGTGCTAGTCTTCGAGTTGTGCGCTGAAACAGGCGTGCTCCCAATTCAGCCTCCAAATTGGCAATAGCTCGTGAGACAGACGAAGGGTCAATATCGCGATCGCGAGCAACAGCAGCAAAGCTACCATGCCTCATTACATCGATAAACAGAATGAGATCTGTGATATTCATTCATGTATAATACACACAAGTGTATTGCATTGTATCATCTGTCGTTTTAACAAGACAGCAACTACAATGATTCATTAATTGAATGGGTTCAAATGCATTAAAAATGCAGAATGCGCTCTTATTATGTAATAAATAAGAATTTATCACGACAGTCATACTAATGTAGCTATAAAAATAGATTTTTTATAGATAGCGAATGTCCGTTTCGTGCATTTTACTCTAAGAAAAACGAAGGTATACTCACCCAATTTACGTTAGAAATTTAATGGTACATGTTGAATTTAAGGTTATTTAGTACTTAGTATGCCAAACTAACAATTAAAATGCCAATTTAGTAAACATCTAATTCAGAAATTATCAAAATTTCTGAATCCATAACTAGAACGTTTAATCAGTTTGAGTTTGTTGTTAATTCCTTCAACCACACCATTAGTTGTCCCATTATCAAAGTAAGCAATTATTTCTTCAAACCAATGAATAATTGTATTGTTGCTTTTTAGATAATTCTCTAGATGCATCTTTCAACATCATTTCTATTTCTTCGGTCGTCACTACTCCTTTTTTGGATACACTATGTATATCATTATCTAATCCCTCTTTTGTTACCTTCGGCAGAGAATAATTTCAAACCCCTATTTTAACGTCTCTTTTCAACAAGGAGATTTAAATGACAAAATTGGGATGCGATCACACAATTCATTATTTTGTTTAGCATTCAGAGTTGAGGCAGTATTTTTCTCTCCTCGTAGTAACAAAAGCGGTTGATGGACGATATGTCCGCGATGGATGAAAGAAACGGAATAAAAAGTACGGAAAGAGTTTATACTCGCATTGTGTCTTGAAAGTTTTGACCGTTCCCTCAATGGTACATCTTCGCCTGTACAAAAGCGTGGTTCGCTTGTTGTGACGGCGATGACATTGGTGAAGCGTGTACACGTTATCCCATCCCGTGCGCGAAGACTGTATAATTCCGTCAACCTGGGTCAAGGCACACTTTCAACTTTGATACTGCTTGAGACTAGGGGAACTAAAATGAAGAAAAAACAGAAGTCTTCAGTTCCAAATCGTCAATCTGTAGCCAAGGCATCTAAACTTAATCCGATTCATCCAAATGCGGCGGGTATTGATATTGGTGCCCAACATCATTGGATGTGTGTACCTTCAGGAACAGCTAACGAATGCGTTCGGCGTTTCGGTTGCTATACTGCTGACCTATACGCCATTGCTGATTGGTTAAGCTAATCGTCATTCAAGCTGCAACATAATTCATATTTCCCTTATTTTTGATTCGCCGATGCCACTTAATCACTAACTCACCTTGATTTAATAACTTATCTAGTAAAGATTGCAATTCATCTACTGACTTAAATAAACGATGAGCGATATATTCTTTACATGAATGCCAAACTAATTCAATAATGTTGTAATCAGGGCTGTAAGGCGGTAAAAACTCTAAAACAAAATTAGGGAATTCCTGAGAGATTTTAGCAAGAACATCTTGACGTTTATGATAACTAGCATTATCTAGAATTAAAATAATCTTCGGACCAAGCCGGGAAAAATCTTCAGGTCTGTTTCCTTTGTTTACCCACTCTTGTTTGATTAAATTATTTAATTGTTGCAATTGCTCATAAAAAACATCTGCATTACCTTTTTTTATAAAAAAACAGACCCGCTTGCGATCTGACTCTCTGATTGCTCCCATAATATTTACACGTCCATGTCGCCGTTGTCCTGGAACATTTTTGCGTTTTCCTCTTCTACCCCAATTCTTGCGTCTAATCACACGTAAACTGAAGCCACTCTCATCCCAAAACCATACCTGTAAATTCTCTGGCTGTTCTCTTGCTATTGATAAATATTGAGCAAGTTTCTCTTGAAATTTTGCTCTCTCTACTGGATTTTGTTTAGATTCTAAATCATATTTACTCCAAATATAACTATACTTTTTTCGCTTTAATATCCTCCTGACTTGCGAACTACTTAGTTCAATTCCAGTTTGCTCATTTAAATATGTGGCTAATCTTTCTGCCGTCCATCTGCCAAATTCATATCCCAATTCTGATGGCTCTTTGTCAACTGTTTTTAATAACAGTTCAATATATTCCGGAGTAGCTTTTCGGTAATGTTCGTATTCTCTTTTATTATGTAATGTTTCTAGATTATCTGGATCTCCATGCATACACCAATATGCTACTGTTCTATGCGAACAGCCTAAAAATTTGGCAATTTCGTGTTGGGGTTTTCCATCATTCTGTAGCAGAATAATGAGAATTCTCTCTCTAACGTGCGGTTGGTCACTTTCTTTTAGAGCTTGCTGTAGCTTGCTGACTTGTTCCGTTGCTAAAAAGTTCTTGGCTGGTGGCGGCATAGTTGCTTTTAAACTGCTTCATCTTATTATTATGCAACTTTAGTGCCTATTAGCTTAGCTCTTTGTGGAGTTGAGACAGTGGCAATGGAATCAACAGGAGTTTATTGGATTCCATTATTTCAAATTTTAGAGACTCGTGGCTTTGAAGTTAAGGCACTTGCCATGAAATAAAAACAAGCGCCTTATTACAACAAATATCTTTCTGCGAGTAGCGAACTAACCAACAAAGGCTGGGATTTTATTTTTAAGGA
>JAJPJF010000160.1 GCA_021324415.1 Nostocales cyanobacterium Centralia_MAG_434 | reverse complement strand
CTACCACTCATTAACAATACGGGTGCACCTCAAACAGTAAACGTGCTCTTTCAAACACCCGTCAAGGAAGACAAACTCAGCAAACCAGGACTGCGCTTTTTACAACCACCCGACACACCTATCCTTTTTAGGGGCACCGTTCGCGTTCGGTACAATGACGAAAAAGGTCTTCCCCAAACAAAATATTGGCATTTGGTTCAGCACCATGGGCAAATGGGAGAACCCTTGATCCAATTAAGAATGCCTCCTGGCGATCGACGTCTAGTAGAAGTTGATTTTCTGTATCCACCCGACGCAGCCCCACCCCAAATGCTGACTATTCACACTCTGGGTAATCCACAATGAAAGGCTTAGTGCCTTCACGGATGATTGCCAGAGGACACAAGAGTAAAATAGTGAAAAAATTAATTTTGTCACGTAAAAATGAGCAAAGAAAGCAATATTGATGATGTCCAGGAGCCTATTAACAGTGCTCCTCCAGAAGTGCGGCAAATTATTGAACGAGTATGGCAACTAGAAAAAAGCAGAATAGATAGGAAAATTAATAGCCATATCAACGATGATATTTTGGCAATTGTGAAGGAAGCGGTGCGATGAAGCTGGCTTCAATTAAGCTTTGCAATTTTCGCTCTTTTTATGGCAAAACACCGGAAATAGTCCTTGCGGGAGGTGATTCTCGCAACACAACGGTTATTCATGGGAATAATGGTTCGGGAAAAACTAGCCTGCTGAATGCTTTTACTTGGGCGTTGTATGAAAAATTTAGTGCAGCGTTTGCATCAGCTGAGCAGTTGGTTAATAAGCGTGCTATAGCCGAAGCAAAAATTGGGCAAGCAGTGGAATGTTGGGTAGAACTAGAATGGGAACACGACGGTAAACGTTACAATGTCAAACGTTTGTGTCGGGGTTATAAAAATCAAACTGACTTCAGCGTTGGCAAAACAGAATTACGAATGCAGGTAGCTGGGGATGATGGTCGTTGGTATTTTCCACCTCAGCAACCAGAAGAAGTGATTGGACAAATTCTACCTGCTAGCTTACATCAATATTTCTTCTTTGATGGTGAGCGTATTGAAGAGATAGTCCGTTCTGACAAAAAAGCTGAAATTGCTGAAGCTACAAAGATTTTTTTAGGTGTAGAAGTTATTAATCGTTCCATCAGTCACTTAAAGGAAGCCAAAAAAAGTTTAGAAAATGAGTTAAAAGCAATTGGTGATTCGGAAATCAAACAACTTTTAAGACAGCAGAGTAAGATAGAACAGGACATTGATCGCATTACAAATCGCCAAACAGAAATTAAGCAAGAGCTAGAATACCAAGAGACTTTTAAAAAAGAGACCAGTCATCGGTTACGAGAACTCAGTGCGGCCAAGGAATTAGAAGAAAGACGACAAGAGTTAGAAAAACAAAAAGCGTCAAACCAAGGAAATTTGAGAGAGAGTAGAGAAACACTGAAAAAAGCAATTTCTGCACGTGGTTATACAGTATTGCTAGCGGAAACTACATTACATTTTCGTTCGATTATGAACGAATTGAAGCAGGGAGGTAAGTTAAACTCGGGAATTTCCCGAGAATTTGTTAATGACTTACTTAACTCTCAATGCTGTATTTGTGGTACAGATTTACGTGTAGGGAGTCATTCACACGAGAATGTCAGAAAATTGTTGGATCAGGCAGGTTCTTCGGTGGTGGAAGAGACAGCTATTCGGATGAGTGCTCAAGTTGATGAGATTAACAAGCAAGCAGCTAGCTTTTGGGAAGAGGTTGATAGAGAGCAAGCACGGATTCATCAGTTAAGGCAAACTATCTCCCAAATTGAAGTTGAGTTAGATAATATACAAGAACGGTTGCGGAAAGATGCAAATGAAGAAATTAGCAATTTACAAAAGCGCTTGGATGAAATAGAAGAAAAAATCAAACAGTTAACACTAGAACAGGGGGCAAATCAGCAAAAAATTATTAACTTGAAAACAGAATTAGAAGGTTTAGCGAAACAAATTGTTAGGCAAAAACTGAATGAAGAAAAGCAAACACTAGCACAGCGGCGTATTGCTGCAACTCAAGATGCAATTGAACGCTTGATGAATGTCAAGGATCTTCAAGAGAAGCAGTTCCGAGTGCAGCTAGAAAAGCGAGTCCAAGAGATATTCAGAGAAATTTCCTTTACACCATACATTCCTAAAATTAGTGAGAAGTATGAACTAACGCTGGTGGAAAACACGTCTGGGTTAGAGATGCCAGTTGCAGCTTCTACAGGAGAAAATCAAATTCTCAGCTTATCTTTTATCGCCAGCATTATTGATCGGGTCGGAGAATGGAGTGAGAAAAGAAAAATGCTATTGCTACCTGACAGTAGCACCTTCCCGATAGTGATGGATTCCCCTTTTGGGAGTTTGGATGAAATTTCTCGACGGCGCATTGCTAAGACAATACCTGAATTGGCAAATCAATTGGTTGTGTTGCTGAGTAAAACTCAGTGGCGTGGTGAGGTGGAAGAAGAAATGACACACAGAATTGGGAAGGAATATGTGCTGACTTATTATTCTTCTAAGCCTGATTGTGAACAAGATTATATTGAGTTGGGTGGGGAGCGTTATTCTTTGATCAGACAAAGCCCAAATGAGTTTGAGTATACGGAGATTACTGAGGTAGATCGTGAGGGATCAATACAGTTCTGATTGTAACAACAGCTTCGCAGTTAATATACTGTTTATATCCTGTTGAAAAAATATAAGTTCGATGGGTGGATGTTCGGGGAACGCTAAGTAAGATAACTCGCTAAATTATTTTAGGATTCCCAATCATGTCTAATCCTGAAACTCCTGTTTTGAGCCAAAGCTCATACTCGCGCTTAACTAGAAGTCTTAGTACTGCTGAAACTTGGGGTTTTGGTCTGACAGGTCATATTCTTTGGATAGCAGTCATTCCAGCAATTCACGCAGCGTTGGGTTCTCAAGCCATCTTTGTTTGGATACCCGCTGTCATTTTCGGGATGCTGCTGAATTATCAGGTAAAGCGATTGGGAAAGTATTTTATAGATGTAGCCGGAGGGACTCCTAACTATGCTTGTAAGCTATTGCAGCGCTATCCAGGGATAGCCCAGTATGCGGCACTTGGATATTTTTTCAGTTGGGTTTCGGTACTACCAATCAATGCAATTATGCTGACAGACTTGATTCGGGTGAATATAGAGGCATTGGGTCTAGCTTGTCCGAAACAAGTTCTAGAAATTGGCTTTACATTGCTGCCGTTTATATTAGCTTTTAGCGGTACACGTACACTTAGTATTCTCCACCTATTTTTTGTCATACCGGCGTTTGGTTTGTTGCTCGTTTTTTCTGGACAAGGGCTTTGCTGGTTAGCTTTATCTCCTGCTAGTCCTGGTTTTTTTCCGCATCATTTGCTACCCCTTAGCTTCATAGATTGGGCAAAGTGGTTTCTTTACGTTACCTTCGCAACCTACGCCTGTGAAACATCTGCTGCATTTGTTGCTGATAGTCGTCGTCCCGAAAAGACGCTCAACTTTCTAGGGATTGCTGCGTGGTTAATGGTACCTATTTACTTGGGTGCATCTTGGGTTGTTATGCGTTTGGCTACCGATGCCGATCTCAAAGACAGCACCTTCTTAAACTTGCTAGCAGCTTCTAAGCCTTTCTGGGGACGATCCGCTGTTCTTATTGTTACCTTTTTAGTGACAGTTTCTTGTCTATTAGCATGTGCAACAGTTGTTAGTAATTGCCCCCGAATTATATATCAACTGGCACAAGATAAGCACGTATCCCCTGTATTTGCTGTGGTATCACGACGGGGTGTATTTGGATCAGCGCTAACTTTGACGTTGGTACTGAGTCTTGCTTGCCTAATTTGGGGAAATGTACCCCAGATTCTGGTGGTTGGTAATACCAGTTGGTTTATCTCCATCATGGCAGTGCATCTGGGACTTTGGTTACAGCGTTCTCAACCAGAGGTCTTATTTCCCCGTGTTTCCCTTGCCATTTTGTTCATGGAAGTTTTGGTGTTGTTGGTAGGTGGACTTGCTTGGGGTTTGAGTGATTTTCTCATTGGGTTGTTGATTCCCATTGGCATTATGGGGATTGATAACACAATTCGTCGCGTTAATTTTCCTGTGTTTCGTCCCCGTTGGTGGATGCAGTATTATCGTTCGCGTCGGTTGTTCGTGATCACAGACTCATTAACGCTTCAAGTCAGTATCCTGATTATTTTGCTTTGTGGTGCTGTTGGGGTGGGGTGGTTACTTGGTGTCAAACTCAGCAATGGCAATGTGGACAATGCACAAAGTGAAAGTTTATTTCTTGTTCTGGTGATTATTGTGGCATTTGTGGGGGTAGCGATCGCCTGTTGGACAACGTTACCCCAGGTGGTGGCGATCGCAGAAGCGCGAGAAGCTGCTGAACACTTGTTTATGGTTGCTCAAGATGCGATCGTTGTTGTGGATGAGATGGGTGCTATTCAACAGACGAATCCAGCGACTCAGGTTTTGTTTGGTGCCAACTCATTACAGATGCGAGGATATCCTCTGAGTAAATGGCTACCAGGATTAATTGGCTATCCTCAGCATTGGGAAAAGCGCAGTGAACAAATTTTAGACTATGGCAACCAAATAAGAACTTTTGAGGTTTCCGTGTCAGATATACCTCACCAAGAGTTTCAAGAATATGTCGTGATCCTGCATGATGTTACCAAGCGTAAACGGGCAGAGGAGATATTGCGAGAGTCTGAAGCGCAGTTACGGGAGAAGTCACAGCAACTAGCAACACAATTAGTACAAAGCGAAAAAATGTCCAGTTTGGGTCAGATGGTTGCTGGAGTAGCACATGAAATCAATAACCCGCTAAATTTTATTCATGGTAACCTTGCTCCGGCACATGAATATATCCGAGACCTAATCAATTTAGTACAACTTTACCAAGAATATTATCCTGAGCCAGTACCAGAAATTCAAGCAGAAATAGAAGCAATGGACGTTGATTTTTTAATAAGCGATCTGTTGAAGTTAATGCAATCAATGTCCGTTGGTTCTGACAGAATTACAAAAATCGTACTTTCCCTTAGAAATTTCTCCCGCCTAGATGAGGCAGAAATGAAAGCCGTTAATATTCACGAGGGAATCGATAGCACGCTAATGATTCTGCAAAATCGCCTCAAGGCTACATCAATTCGTCCAGCGATCAAGGTGATTAGAGAGTATGGGGATCTTCCGCTGGTGGAATGCTACGCTGGACAGCTTAATCAGGTGTTTATGAATATTTTGGCAAATGCAATTGATGCTTTAGATGAAGGAGTAGAAAATCAAATATGGGAAATGACAAAGGGTCAATTCCCGACTCCTCAAATTCGCATTCATACCACACTCACAGAAAATAAACAGGTGATAATGCGGTTTGTAGATAATGGTCAAGGCATTCCAGAAAGACTGAAAAAACGTTTGTTTGATCCCTTCTTCACCACAAAGCCTGTAGGTAAAGGTACAGGTTTAGGGTTATCCATTAGCTATCAAATAATCACACAAAAACATCAAGGAAAACTAGAGTGTATTTCCTCTCCTGGAAAGGGTACAGAATTTGCGATCATTATCCCATTGAATCAAAAAGGAGATCAATACCAGTAGTTGGAACCTACCTTGACAAATCCCAAAACTACCTTTAGTTAGTCTCTAATGCTGTCACATGCGGGCTATCATTGTATATAACAGCACAGTAGATGAAAAGTAAGAATGAAGGCATCCGAAACGACTCTCCGCAATTTACTAGAAGGTAGCAAACAATTTCAAATACCGCTTTTTCAAAGACCGTACTCATGGAAAAAGGAAAATTGGGAGACTCTTTGGCAAGACTTAATGAGTCTTTACAATGATGAAGTAAAAGGTTCTTATTTTCTCGGTCCTATCGTAACCCAAGCAGGGAAAGGAACAGCCGACGGAATATCTCCATTTATTGTTATAGATGGTCAACAGCGTTTATCAACCCTAACTATTATTTTAGCAGCACTACGTAACTACCTTAAAAAGACTGACCGCGATATGGCACAAGAAGTCGAGGAGTTATATTTGATAAATAAGTTTAAAAAGAATGATGATATTTATAAGGTTTTACCGACTCAGGAAGACCGTGAGGTTTACAAGAGCATTATTCAAAGCAAGCAACCTAAGGATATAAAAAAGGAAGGACAAATCTATGAAGCTTATAAATTTTTTGAGACCAAGTTTAAAAAGCCTGATCTGGATGATGATATTTCTCTAGATTACATGAAATTTAAGACTATCCTGTTAGAAAGTTTAGTATTAGTGGTTCTTCGGCTAATTTTATGGAGTATTAATAGTAAAATGCCAGTTTAATAAACTGCGTAATCTAAAATTGCTAAAATTGCGAAACCCATATCCAAGCCTTTTAAT
>JAJPJF010000069.1 GCA_021324415.1 Nostocales cyanobacterium Centralia_MAG_434 | reverse complement strand
GTCTCGTATGTCAAGTCTTATCAGGGTTTTGTTATTTTTTGACACATTTTCTTCATCCTTATTTACGTATTTAACTATTTTTTTGGCATAGTAAGTACTGAAGAACCGTTTTAATTGAACAGCACTATACCAATAAAGCTCGGTTATTTGTTTGTGATAATTAGTTAAAGAATCCGGATTATCTATATGACGATAGGTAGATAAGTTTATTCTTACAAAAGTAAGATGTTTTTGTTCTGTCGAAGTAGCAAGATAATATGAGTGCAATATGAAAAGAATATTATTCTACTATCAGACTATTGATAAATCAGGGTGAATACAGAAGCACTGAACGGAAATTTGTAACAGTTAATTGTCATTTGAAAGTATTAATCAAATTACAAATTATGAGTTACGAATTATTCCTGTACAAGCCTGAAAAATGTTAATAGACTATACACTGTCCTATGAGGACTGCGTCAATATTTTATTCGAATGAGAACAGTTATCACGGGTATAGCGCTTGCGCTTTTGGGATGTGGAGTTATTTGGTATTGGCAATCTTCTCCAGCAGCAATCAGCGTGTTTTCTTCTTCTGATCATTCTCCACAGATAGATATTGGAAATTTTTCTGTTGCCCTTACCTTAAAAGGACACTCCAACTCAGTTTTGGCTGTTGCAATTAGTCCAGACGGCAAGATACTTGCTAGTGTCAGCGGTGACAAGACCATTAAACTATGGAATCTACAGACAGGACAGGAACTCTCTACTCTTATAGGACATTCGGATTGGGTCAATTCTGTTGCTTTTAGTCCCGATGGTAAGACGCTAGCCAGTGGCAGTAGTGACAAAACTATTAAGCTGTGGGATGTAGCGACAGGACAAGAAATCCGCACACTCAAAGGACATGCTGCCTCAGTTCAGTCCATAGCCTTCAGTCCTGATGGTATCACTCTTGCTAGTGGCAGCTGGGACGAGAGTATCAAACTATGGAATTGGACGACAGGAGTGGTAACACGTACTCTCAAAGGAGATTACGATTTGATCAACGCTGTTGCCTTCAGTCCTAATGGTAAGACACTAGCCAGTGGTGATTATTTTGATAGTTCAATTCAAGTGTGGGATGTAGCAACAGGAAAGCAAATACGTGCTCTAAGGGGTCATGCTCATGGTATTTACGCTCTTGCTTTTAGCCCAGATGGCGAGACTATTGCCAGTGGCAGTTGGGACAAAACTATTAAACTGTGGAACTGGGCAAAAGGAGAGGAAACCTACACGCTTGTAGGTCATACAAATAAGATTGAAGCTATTGCTATTAGCCGAGATGGAAAAATGCTAGCCAGTAGCAGTTGGGACAATACCATCAAATTATGGGATTTGACAACAAAAGAGGAAATTAGAACACTTAGAGGACATGCTGACCGAGTTTGGTCTGTTGCTTTTGCTCCCGATGGCAAAACCCTTGCTAGTGGCAGTTTTGATAAAACTATCAAGATTTGGCGGCTATCTTTGAAATAAATTGAGGATTTAGCCCAGCTTAAAAGATAGTCAATCGATATGTACCATGTTCCCGCGGAATAGCGGAAATGACTGCTACATAGTAAGTACCATCTTCAGGTAGTCGTGCTCGATCAATTAGTGCACTGTATTTACCATCTTTTTCATTATCTGAAGCAATGATTTTTCCTTGAGAATCTAGTAAGACTATGTAGGGAGAAAACTCTTCAAAGACGCTATCTACACGGATACTAATCAGCTGATCCTTTTTCCCAAAAAACTTGGCCAGCTTGTAAGGACTGTGATTTTTTCTCAAGATTTGGCTATTATCACTCAAGTCTTCGGTTTCGTCTAGGGTGTAGCTAGCTCGATCATCCCTAAGAGCTAAACTATAGCGACCTTTCTCCCTGGGGTTTTTGCTAGTGACTGCGATTGTATAAGTACCTTTCACAGGTAGTCTCACAAAAACAAATGCATCCCTAACTCCGTTAGCTGTGCCTGAACTACTTCTGGTGACAAGGACCCTTTTATCGGGATCTAGGAGAAACATTAAGGGATTCAAACTCAAGTTGTTTGAACTACGTTGGTCAGCACTACCACTCAGCCGAATTTGGATCAGTTGGTTTTCTCTACCCTCAAACTGATAGAAATGAAAATATCTACCTTGAGATTGAAAATCACCTGGAGCTAGAACACCAAATGCAATATCTACAAAGTTGATCTGCCTGTAGACAGGTTGTTTAGATCGGGACAAAGTGGAATCATCCGTAATTGGCTTGTGACCTCCCTGGCGTGGAGGCAGAGAACGGCGACCCGAAGGTTGGGGTGTGGAATTTACAGGAGTAGACTCTCTGGGAGTGTAATTCCCACGTGAAGGCTGAGAAGTTGAGTTGTTATTTGCAGGTGCAGATTCTCTGGGGGTATAACGACGACCTGAAGGCTGAGAAGTTGAGTTGTTATTTGCAGGTGCAGATTCTCTGGGGGTATAACGACGACCTGAAGGCTGGGAAGTTGAATTGGTGTTTACAGGTGTAGAAGGTGTAGAAGTCGCGCCACTATTTGAAGGCTGGGAAGTTGAATTGGTGTTTGTAGATCCACTCGATGTTTTGGTAGGTGGTATTGGAGATTCAACACGCGGAGTACTCGTGCGCGCTACAGGTGCTTGAGACGTGGGGATTTGCTCAATAGCTTGTTGTACTACTTCTGGTTCTCTTTCGTCTGGTGGTTTGGCAATAATGAATTGTCCATGTAGAGAATTGGCCAAAGCACTCATAGGTAGGATAGAGCTCGTTATCATCACACCAGTGCTCATGCAACAAATGACAATGTTGCTTTTTACTCCCATATTTACACTCCTCATTGTTAATTAAAATCTTCCAGTATCAAGGAAGTTTCACATCTTATCAGATTTAATGAACTAGGTAACTGAATTGGTTGTGTGCTTCTTAAACTTAATTTATGTCACTAGAGTGGAGTCATAAATTGTTGTAAATTGTTCCCTAAAAAATATTACGCCTAGCATGGTTGGTGTTTTTTCTTTATTTAAAGAATTCTACTTCTTTAGATAGAAGAATTGATTTTGATTTTTTTGTTGAGTGTATGAACTTGAGTGTGTCGTACTTCATAGCCCAGAACTCATTACCTTCAACCTCTCGTAATTCAACTTATTGGTTGAAGATTTATGTGCAATTGATGTGCTATTTATTGTTTGGAACAAAGATAGCAAGATTATACGACATGACTTAAGATGTACTCAAGCTGCGAATGGGTTCCCAGTATGCTTTGCTGCCTGAATCCCGATTGCCTAGATCCTGTAAATCCTGCCGATACCAAGTATTGCCAGAATTGCAATACACTGCTAACACCACTGCTGAGGGGGCACTATCGCGTTGTCAAAGTGCTTTCCGATGAAGGCGGATTTGGCAGAACCTATCTCGCAGAAGATGTCGATAAGTTGAACGAACGGTGTGTAGTTAAGCAATTGGCACCGAAAGTTCAGGGAACGTCTGCTTTGAAAAAAGCAGTTGAATTGTTTAGAGAAGAGGCGAAACGACTACAACAATTGGGAGAACACGATCAGATTCCCACACTGTTAGCTTATTTTGAGCAGGATAATTACTTGTTTTTAGTACAGCAATATATTGATGGACAAAACCTGCTTGAGGAATTTCAAAAAGAGGGTGTATACAGCGAAAATCAAATTCGAGAACTTTTACTGGATTTACTGCCTGTCCTTCAATTTATTCACCAAAGGGGAGTAATTCACCGAGATATTAAGCCGCAAAATATTATTCGTCGTTATAGTGATGGGCGATTAGTACTTATAGATTTTGGAGCCTCGAAGCAACTGACAGCAACAGTACAGACAACAACTGGGACAGCCATTGGCTCACATGGTTACACCCCAATTGAACAGATGCAAGATGGAAGGGCTTATCCATCTAGTGATTTATTCAGTTTGGGGGCGACTTGCTTTCATCTATTGTCTGGGATTGCCCCATCTAAACTGTGGATACAATATGGCTTTGGGTGGGTAGCCTTTTGGCGACGATATTTGAATAGTCCGGGTACGGTGGGAATTCATCGACGTTTAAAGCTCGAGAAAGTTGTAGATAAGCTTTTGAAAACAGAAATCGAAAAGCGTTATCAATCAGCAGACCAAGTGCTTGCGGACCTGGCACATCTTTCACCACCAACACCCGCACCAACACCAACACCAGCACCAGCAACCATAATTACAGGAAACCCTTCACAACTCTACACGCTTTTGTCACTACAACCAGATGACAAGCTGAAATCTAAATTGCTGATTGGTGCGGGTGTTGTGCTACTGATATTAGGAAGTCTTTGGTTCTTACAATTTCAACCTTTGGCAATTAAAAATACCTCTAACCCCAAGCAGCCAATAAGCACCACCTCGCAAAATCCCGATTTAGTCAGCATCCTGAAGGGTCACTCCAGCGATGTGAATTCTGTTGTCTTTAGTCCTGATGGCAAAACTCTTGCTAGTGGCAGTGATGATAAGACGATCAAACTATGGAATCTAACGACAAAAAAAGAGATACGTACTCTTCAAGGACACTCTAAATGGATTTGGACTGTTGCTTTTAGTCCTGATGGTAAAACTCTTGCCAGTGCAGGCGCAGATAAGACAATTACACTGTGGGATGTCTCGAGTGGAAATGTTATTCAGACTTTAGTGGGGCATTCTGACGGAGTTGCATCTGTTGCTTTTAGTCCTGATGGCAAGACTCTTGCTAGTGGCAGTTTAGATAAAACGATCAAACTGTGGAATTTGTCAACAGGAAAAGAAATTCGCACTCTTAAAGGGCATTCTCAAGCAGTCGCATCTGTTGCTTTTAGTCCTGATGGCAAAACCCTTGCCAGTGGCAGTTGGGACAAAACAATCAAACTTTGGAATTTGGCAGACGGTAAAGATATTCGCACTTTAAAGGGACATTCTGATGCAGTTGTTTCCGTAGCCTTTAGTCCTGAGGGTATGACTCTTGCCACTGGTAGTAAGGACAAAACAATCAAACTTTGGAATCTGATCACAGGTACAGCTACTCGCACCCTGAAGCAGCATTCTGACAAAGTCAATTCCGTCGCTTTTGTACCCACGACAGGTTTCAGTAACAACCTAAGTGGAAAAATACTTGCTAGTGGTAGTAATGACAACACGATTAAGTTGTGGAATTTGACTACTGGAGAGGAAATTCGCACCCTTAAAGGGGATTCTGGCTATGTTTATTCTGTTGCCATCAGCCCTGATGGACAGACTCTTGCCAGCGGTGGCACTGCTGGCAACACTCTCAAAATTTGGCGAATTTCTCGTTAGTTCTTCTTAGGAACACCCGCTATTTTTTTGGGCAATGTGAAAAGCGGAGATATATGAAAGCTGAAGACTACCTTCAAAGTCATGTTCTATCCTTTCTCTCAATCCCGCAAATAAAGCATTCTTGTTTTGTGACTCTAACTTTAAATATGGCGAGTAAGTATTTAAAAGCATTAAATATTCATCGACAGTATAGGTGACTTCAGATATCACTTGTCCAGTTCTTAAATTTTTAAATTGCCCCGAATTGATGACTGTCTTTCCTAATCCTCTCAATATCTCCTCTTGAGTTTCTCTATTTTCATATCGATTCAGAGAGGGAGCATATAATTGATAGACCTCTTGTAAGCTTTGGTAAATTTCGTAGGAAGGCTGAAGTTCTTTGTTCCACAATAAAATTAGGTAGCCATTTTCTTGTAGGGCATTTGCTGCTTTGGGATAGCCTATTTCTGGTGATATCCAATGAAAAGAAGTCGCCGCTAAAACGGCATCAAATTTCAAATCCAAAAGCTCCCACTCTTCAAAGGATGTGTTTAGAATCTCGGTTCTTCGGCTAATTTTATGGAGTATTAATAGTAAAATGCCAGTTTAATAAACTGCGTAATCTAAAATTGCTAAAATTACGAAACCCATATCCAAGCCTTTTAAT
>JAJPJF010000054.1 GCA_021324415.1 Nostocales cyanobacterium Centralia_MAG_434 | reverse complement strand
TGTTGTGCTTAAACTGCAACACTCAGCACGACAGAGATGAGAACGCATCCCAAAATATAAAAATGGTCGGCATGGGGCATCGGCACGACCTTAAACGGACGGGGAGCAACCATAAGACTACTTCGGTAGCTAGTTGCTGTGAGCCGTCAAGAATCACCGCACCTTCAGGTCGGTGAGTATGTCAACAGATTATAGTCACGGAGTAGTAAATTATGGCAATTCTAAAACTAGAAGATGGAATGCTGCTCACTGACCTTAAAGAAATTGCCCATGAACTAGCACCTCTCAACATTCAAATTAATCACTGGTCTGTAGGAGACGATCCTCAGTTACAAAGGCTGTTAGCACAGGATAGTCTCAATGAGGATGAAAAAGAACAGGTTCTCAAAGCCCTAGATAACTATTTCGAGGAACTCAAACAAACCGTCGGCTATCATTCGCGCGATCTTATTGTTTTGCATCCGGGGGTCCCCAATCTTGATGGACTCATGGCAAAATTTGACCAAATTCATACCCATGCGGATGACGAAGTACGCTACATCATTGATGGAGAAGGAGTCTTTGGCTTCGAGAGACCTGATGGGAGTCAAGTAGAGCTTACAGTACAGAAAGAAGAGTATATCAACGTACCTGCTGGAACTGAACACTGGTTTTATCTGACAAAGTTGCAGCGAATTAAAGCAGTGCGATACTTCATTGGCACGGAAGGATGGGTACCCCAGTATACAAATAAGGAGATTCGTTTACGTCAACCTGCTATTTATTAGCTTTAGTATTTTAAAACTCATATCATGATAGACGATCCCCGTCTTGAACTCATCACAGCAGCCCGTCACTTTTACAAACTTGGTTGGATGGTAGGAACAGCGGGAAATCTCTCCGTGCGTCTCCCTGATGGTAGCTTCTGGATAACTGCTAGTGGTCGTCATAAAGGAGAACTAGCACCCAATGACTTTGTTCGCATTTATCCAGATGGTAGAACTGAGCAGTTATCTGTAGAAACGAAGCCTTCGGCTGAAACTGCTATTCATCAAGTTCTTTATGACCTCTTTCCAGGGGCAATGAGCTGTTACCACGTCCACTCAGTTGAAGCAAATTTGGTTTCTCGCTTTGTGCAAAAAGACAATCTACCCTTACCACCATTAGAGATGTTAAAAGGACTGGGAGTATGGGAAGAAAACCCACATTGTGATATACCTATATTCATCAATTATGCACAAGTATCTCGTATTGCCACCGCGATCAAACAGCGTTTCCATGTTGCTTCCCCACGAATACCCGCTCTACTGATTCGTAACCATGGAGTAACAGTTTGGGCACCTTCCCCTGAAGCAGCTCGTAACTACATTGAGTTAGTGGAATACATTTTCCGCTACATGGTTGCAGCACGACAGCTTGGGATTGGTGAGTAGGAGCAAATAGCCATTTACTAAGCAACAACTAAACAATTAACAAATGTCTAATACAATTCACCTCATTGCTCGTACTATTGCTTTGCCTGACAAAGTAGAATTGGTGAAAACCATCCTGCTGGAGCTAATCGAGCCAACTCGGCAAGAAACTGGTTGTATCAAATATGAGCTTTTGCAAAATCAATCTGATCCAACAGAGTTTACTATTGTAGAGGAATGGGCTTCAGATGAAACTCTTAAAGCTCATGGAAACTCAGCCCACCTTAAAACAGCAGTCAGCAAACTGGAAAATGTGATAGCTGGTCCACTAGATGTGCGCCGCTATGATCTTTTAGCTTAAAGGGACTTGCTGCACAAAGACTTAATTACCTGGCTTGGGCTTCTCGGTGAAGTTCCTGGCGCAACTGCAAGTTAGCAACACCATTTTGATGTGTGCCAATTCGACGTTGAAATTCTTTTATGGCATCAACAGTCTCTATATTATAAAGTGGTACACTTGGATTTAATCTTGTACCAAGAATAATATTGAGTTCTTTGTGAAGAGTTTTCATCTCTTCAGTAGCTACATTATTGGTCTGCTCTGTCCAATCACCATTAGCTGGGTTAATGCCAAAATATTGTTGAAATTGTTGGATTGCGTCTTTTATACAAAAAGGGTCCAAGGAAGAGTTGTTGTAGATCACTGGAAAGTCACTAGCATCTTCAGGGTCTCCGCCACGTAACGCACAATCTTTTCCTAAATATCCCAAGCCACAAAGAATGGAGCGGATATTTGCATTGTCATATTCATATCCCATGATGCTTAAACTCCCCTTTTTCTGAAACCCTAGTAGTTTACCTCACATTACTTAGGTAAGTAGTAATCTTTCAATAAAGAAAATTCACGTTGGTCGTTTGCACAAAAAGTCACGCAATTCCTTACCAATTGCCTCCAAAGAAAAGCACTCCATTACCCGACATCGAGCACGCTTACCTAATTCCCGCCCCCAAGCTTGGTTATCTAAAATACGACCGAGAGCTAAAGCCAGTGCCATAGCATCGCCACGCGGTACAACTAGTCCACCCGATGCCTCACCTCCTTCTAGGATATCTGGCACTCCGGGAGCGTCAGCCGTTACCACAGGTAAGCTACAGGACATAGCTTCAATGGGAGCAACCGGAAAACCCTCGTGTCTTGAGGGGAGAGTATAAACGTCAGCAGCTGACAGGTAACGTTGAATTGCAGAGCGATCGCGGATATATTCATCTACCCACATCACCCCCTGTAGTTGCATCTGGGCAATCATTTGATGTAACTTGTTGGCATCACTGCCTGTCCCTACAAGCAATAACCGCAAGTCTCTTCCAGGGCGATCGCTCAAGACTCGTTTCCACGCATCCAACAGAATATCTAGCCCTTTGCGGTATATATCAATACGCCCATGACACACCACCACCTGAGCATCAAGGGGGATATTTAGCACTGCCCTCGCTACAGCACGATCTATTGCCTGCCAGTTCGCCACATCCATTGGGTTAAAAATCCTTGCCAGCTTTGCAGACGGGATGCTGTAGCAGGATTGTACCCGCTGCACCTCAGTTTGAGTAGCCACAATCAAACCAGCACAAAGCCTCATAGTCAGAGGGCGTAAAGGACGTTCCCATCGTGATAGTTGAAAGTCTCCTCCTTGGAAAGTGGCAAATACAGGCAAACTCATCAACTGTCCTAACAGTACGCAGACGTCAAAACGAGCATATTCGTACTCTTGACAGAGAATTGCTTGACAACCCTCACGCCGCAGTTCGCGTGCAAGTCCTACCAGAGGTGTTGCTAAGTAAGGTAATGTATCTTTGAGAATTGCTAGGAAAATGCGGCGGACACGCGAATCTCTCCAATTGCTTCATTAAGATTCCAAGCATAAGGGTTGAGTATCTGACGCCGAGCAGCATGATAGATTTTGGGAGTAGGCAACACACGGATAGTGGCACCAGTAGGTTTGTGAGTGTAGCGCATAGGCTCAGCAACACGAGCAGAAACACAGAACAGCACTGTCCGTACACTAGCCAGTTTCAACGCACTGATATAACCAAACATCCAGCCACCTGTCATCTCGTTGCAAAAAGCCTCAAACGAAACCCCGATAGTGTCTAAAAAGTCTTCAATTAAATCGCCCCAGTGTAGCAAAGCGATGATTGGTTGTAACTGGTTCATACCTTTTGCCAAACCGATGCGGTTTCTGTGCCTTTTGAATGTGGCTGGTGCAGATAATAACTTAGCCATGTCAGAGGACTAAGCACCTTACACAAAAGCCGACGCTTGCGGTGAGATAAGCGTGAAAATGCAATATCATGACCAAACACTGTGAGAGGATTGATAAACGTGGCATACTCCTGACAGGGTAAACCTATCAGGACCTGAAGTTCTGCCAAAGTGTAGCCACGCCGGACATGACCCCATTCTGCCATAATTTCTGCCTCACTAGGACAGATGGATTTCATAAATTTGTAGTAGGGAAACCGCCAATTTTCATTGGGAGTACTCATCAAGAGAAAACCACCTGGTCTTAGGACTCGCAAAGCCTCTGTTACTGCTTTTTGGTGTTCTGGTATGTGTTCTAAAAGGTCGAACATCGTTACAGCATCAAAGGAATTATTTTCAAAAGGTAAAGCAGTTGCATCCCCATGGACAAAGCATACCCGTTCTTGTAGATTGCACGGTGCTTGAGCATATTCGGGATTTAAGTCTATGTTAGTAATTTGTGCTTGGGGGTATAACAAAGCCGTTAAACCACTTTGTCCACCACCGACTTCAAGAATTGCCTGCAGTGGTTGGTTAGGAGCAATGTTATGAATAGCACTCATTTTTTCCCGATAAAAAAAGCCCAGTGTGAGTGGTTCCGGGAAAGGGTTCTGGGCGAGAAACTTGTCTAAAGGGGCTTTGTACGCTGTATTTTGTTTGGGTGATAAAGTTAGCATAGTTAGAGTTAGCTATTAATATATGATATTTTTAATTCTTTGTGTAAGATAATTTTGCACAGCCTAACAGATCTTGCCGCTCTTGAACTTCCATGCGGAGCATTTGAGCTATTCCTGCCCATTTTCCACGCACAAAAGCCCAGGTTATGGCGATATCTGCATATTCTAGATGGCCACGACCAAGTGCAAATTTTAAAGCTTGCTTGAGCACACCTACAGAAGAATATAAAGTAGAAAAAATAGACTCAAAAAAATAGGTTAAATAAGAACTTGACCAGACCATACTGTCACTTATTAGCTGGCATTTTCCTAAAGCATAATTGATATTAACCAGGTATTTTTGTTCTGTGCGTTTTGCTGGAATATAGTGCATCAATTTACAAGCAGGATTGTACCAAATATCATAGCCAGCACCTTTAATACGCAGGACGATTTCCACATCACCACCAGAAATTAGTTGCTTACCTACGCGATCATTTAAAAACTGCTTGTATATCCAATTGGTATCTAAAATTGCCTTTCTACTAATAACTAATCCTGCACCTACCAAACAATTAGGTTGACTGATATTTATGCCATGCTCCTGTTGAGCAAATGAGTAGCCGTACTTCAAGACAAAGGCTGGTGGTGGTGTCTCCCAATCTAAAATGACCTGTCCCCCAAATGCACCGCACTCAGGGTGTAACTGTGCAAATTTGGCTGCTTGGTCTACCCAATCCTCCTTTAACATACAATCATCATCCACAAAAGCAATCCACGTTCCACTGGTGTTATTAATACCGCAAAGACGGGCATAGTTTAATCCTTGTTTTGGTTCTAAGATCATAGACAAGTTTGGTATTTTCTTAGATTTAATATGCTTGTCTACAACTTGTGTGGTTTTATCAGTACAGTTGTTGTTGACTACTAAGACAGTCCACTTAACAGTCTGTTGAACTTGCTGCTGAGAAATTGCTGTTAAAGCTCGATCTAATAGTGCCGCATTATTATACGTACAAATCACCAAATCTATAGATACATTATTACTTGTTTGCACATGTGATAAGTTTGACATAGATATTTTTCTAACTTAATTTTGTTCTTAATTTCGTTTATTTTCTGGCTATATTAAGAAGGGTGTGGGGTGTAGGGTGTAGGGTGTAGGGTATCCCCATCAATGAATTGAGGGGATTTCATTTATGAATAAATTTTTTGTTTTCTCCATCAATGAATTTAGGGGTTTTCAACCAGCTTCGGTGTAGAGTAGGGTGTTCATTTTCTGCAAGAATTTCTTTTTACCCCTACACCCCGCACCCTACCACCTACACCCGTTTTTTCGGTAATATGAGGCCTACTAGGCACAGATTGAAAAGGCATAACTCTACGGTTATTTATGTAATATTTAACTCCGGCTAAACATCCAGCAATTTCTCGTAATAGGGAACTTTGCTTAGGTTGGAAGCCTGTTTTTAGTTCTTGTAAAAACCGTTGTTGATAGTACCTAGGCAAAGCTATCAGGAGACGGCGGATATTGCCCCAGTGTTTGTATTTAGCAAACTGTACTAAAAGTGCTGCGACATGACCGCGCATGTACTGGTATGCTTGATGTTTTAAGCTGTCCATGTCTCGGCGATGGTAGTGATAAATAACAGCGCTGGGTTCATAGCAACAACACCAACCTTCTGCAAGAATCCTGTACCAGAATTCCGAATCTTCACTACATCCTGAAGCACCTGCTCCTAGGCGTTCGTCAAAGTACCCTACTAGATCAAAAACCTTGCGCCGAAATGCCATGTTGGCTCCCGCACCAATACGCCAAACGGGGACACCTCGAGATTTCATATCTGCAAAGAACTGAGGATCAAAGGTCATTCTACGGTATCCCCAACCTGGACCCCCAATACCTCTATGGAAGATCAATTGTGCCTCTGTTTCCAGTTCTGCGGGTAGCATTAACCCGGTAACTGCCATGACTCTTGGATCTTGAAAGCCTTGCTGTAGTCGTGCCATCCAATTGGGATGAACCACTACATCATCATCAGTAAAGGCAATTATGTCACCCTTGCTATGGCAAATGCCAGTATTGCGCGCTACACTTAGCCCCGGACGTTGTTCTAAGATGTATTGAATACTGAGAAATTGAGCGACGAGCTGCTGTGTCACATCGGAATTTGGGGCATTATCTACAACTATAATTTGTTGGGGAGGTGGAGATAAATTTTGCAGCGATCGCAAACATATTGCCAACTCCTCTGGGCGGTTCCGTGTACACACAATTACAGAAATTGAACCATTGACAGGCTGGGAACAACGTTCTTGAAGTTGTTTGAGGGGTTCTTTCAATGCCATCAGTGTCTGAAAGTCAACATGTGTATCCCGTGCAGGGTTTGGAGAAATGACTGGCAAAGGTTGTTTGAAACCTTGTGCGAATAAGCGATCGCCAACGGCTGGCACAATTGCTTGTAGCGCCAAATTGGCTAATTGTGTAGCTGGCATTGGCAGTTGTGCTGCAAAAATCTCCTGATGACCGAGGGGAATGCCATACCACCAAAATACTGCATAGATTGCCTGATATTTTGGTTCAGCCATAAGTGTGGGGATACCTGTACTCAAATCAATGTGCAGAATTTTCCAGGGAACAAAAGCACTCATGAAAATTGACTCCGAATCTTTTCAACACGTTTTAAAGAGCGGGGATATTCTCCTAAAATTCCTATGATTCCACCCCACAACTCAGCCAAAATCATGTTTGGGGGTAGGACATGATGGTTCCCAAAACTATTTTTTAATTGCTTCAATTGATCCTTGAACCACCACCAGACAAGACGGCGCAATTGGACGCGTTGGGGAGGATCACTTTGGTGAGATTTAGTCACAAAAGCCATGAATCCTAGTCCCCATGTCCAATATTGGCGACGTAGTTGGGCATATTCACGACGGTGCTGGTGAAACACTAAATATTTAGGTTCGTATACTAGGGGATAGCCTGCTCGAATCACCCGATAAAAAATATCCAAATCTCCGCCACCAGGCAAAGTTGCTCCTGTATCTAAAGCCTCATCAAAGCCTCCAATTTTCACTAGAAAATCTCGGCGTAAACTCATATTGCAACCAGCGCCGAAAATTCCTGCTCCACAAGGATGTAGAGGATTACCTGGTAAAATTTGACCGTAGCGAATCTTTTCAAAACCACGACGAAAACCACCTCTTGCTTCAAACAGAATTTGAGCGTCTGTCACTAATTCGTAAGGCAACACCAGTCCAGTGAAAGCAGCAGCATCGGGATTTTCAGCCCATGCTTCCATCAAACCTTCTAGCCATTTTCGGTCTACAACCACATCATCATCTAGGTAAGCTAAAAGCTCTCCATTTGCTGAATACAAAGCACAATTTCGGGCAAAGTTTAAACCGGGTTTTGGTTCAAGAACATAACGGACTTGAGGGTAGGAAGCGACTAGCTCTTTGGTGCGTTCATCACTAGGAGCATTATCAATTACCAATATTTCCCATTTCAAGGCAGATACTTGTAAATTTAGTAAAGATTGCAAGCACCTGGCTAAATTTTCTGGGCGGTCTTTGGTACAAATTGCCACGGTTAACGAAGGGAAAGCGTCCCTCCACGTCTTTGCATCTTCTTGTTGATGCTCTAAAGCTGTCAATTCTTCCCGTATAGTCTCCTGAAGCATCTTAGCTCCTGCCTCTTTTGCAATCAGTTGAGCTAGATTTTCTGGGGTGATTTGACTGTTTGCTGATAGTGGTTCCATCAAAAAACCGATGGGTCGATGTTTGCGTCTCAAAATGAGAGCCATACCTGTATCTTTGTTTGAGAGGGATATGGTAGGTAAAGGTTCTGTGACTTCAATCTCGATGATGCGGTAGGACATAACAAAACTAAACTCGTTTTCAAAGGTGGCGATCGCTGCGGTATTGCAAGTGATAAAGCTGAGCAAATAGTCCGTTGAATTCAAGTAACTGTTGAAAATTACCCTGTTCGATCACCCTTCCCTCTCCCAGCACAATGATCTGATCAGCTTTTTTAATAGTAGATAGGCGATGAGCGATGACAATAACGGTACGATTCTGACTGAGGGTGTTAAGAGCTTCCTGGATTAAGTTTTCAGCAATACTATCGAGAGCATTCGTCGCTTCATCTAAAATGAGTATCTCTGGGTTGCGGACAATAGCACGCGCTAGGGCAATGCGCTGTCTTTGCCCTCCTGAGAGGCGAACGCCGCGATCGCCTACCTTAGTCTGGTAACCTTGAGGGAGTTGACTAATAAATTCATGGGCATTGGCAAGTTTTGCCGCTGCGATAATTTCCTTTTTTGTCGCTTCTAACCGACCATAGGCAATGTTCTCCAATACACCTGTACTAAACATGTAGATATCCTGACTGACAATGGCAATTTGATTGCGCCAATCAGCCAAATTGAGTTCTTTTAAGGGGCAACTATCGATATAAATTTCCCCTGAGCTAGGATCATAGAATCGGCATATTAAACCAATGATTGTAGATTTACCTGCTCCCGAAGGACCTATGATCGCAGTGGTTTTCCCTCTGGGAATACAAATTGAAACATCCTGAATGGCAAGTTTGTCCTCAGCATTGTAGCGAAAGCTAACAGAGTCAAAATAAATGCCTTGTGTCAAGCTTTCGAAAGGAATATGACCAGAGAGAATATAAGGTTTATCAGAGGAGTCTAAAAGGGATATCACATCATCTACCGCACCTGTCAAAGCCAGTAAATTTATCCGAGCGCTATCTAACTGCTGTACCCGAGGTTGGAGACGATAGAGAATAAATATAAAAGTTAATAACTTAGGTAATGAGTTCTGGTCTTGCAACAGTGCAATCACCAGAATTAACATAAGTATAATTGCTGCCAATGTCTCAGATATAGGTTGCACTGCTCCCGATACAATATCAAGTTTCAAAAAAGTCTTGGCGACTTTGTTTGACGCAGCATCAAAAAGCTCTTGCTCATAAGCTTCACGCCCAAAAGCTCTGATAACTTTCATTCCTGCATACCCTTCCCACATCTGCTTAGCTAAAGCAGAATTAGCTTCAACGGCTTGTTCTCCTAAATGTTTGACCTGACGTGTTACTAACCTGATGCCAAGAGAAACCAACATGATTAAGACAAACACTAACAAAGTGAGTTGCCATGAAATCAGTAGCAATAGAATGGTATAAATAGTAACTGTACAATAAGTGATGGCTAGTCCAATTAGGCTAGATAAAGCCTGACAGGTTCGCCAGGTTTCACTTGCCAATGTGTTCATCAACTTGCCTGATTCATTCTTCTCTAAGAAGCTATAGCTGACATTCAAAAATTGTTGGAAAATACCTGAGCGCAGTTTGTGTCCAATCCGTGCATTTAACGAAGCCAATAATATCGAGTTACCATACGATAAGCAGCTTTTGAAAAAAATACTGACTAAAATGCAGAGACTAATAATGACAAAACGGTTATTGGCTGAAACATTAATAAATATTTGATTTAGGAAATTTACTAAAAAATTATTGCTTGTAACTGATGAGCTTCTCTGAATTACACTTTGCAACAAGGGAATAAATAAGCTGATTCCCAGACCTTCGAAAAAAGAAGATACTATCCCTAAAATGACAATTATCAGCATTGCCCTAGGGTAAAGCTTTATAAAAGGCAATAGCTTCTTAATTACTTTAAATTCTTCTATTTGGCTTTTTTTGATCAATTTTCTTTAAAAGAAGTATTTTTTAGCATTTGATTTGAAATAGCAATTACATTTGAGTAACAATTTGGTCATTTTTACCGAACCTGGTTTCTTTAAACACTGGTTTAATTCATGTGTAAAAATGATTGAAATTGCCATAATTTAACCGTTTTTGAAAACTGCAGAACTTGAAACCATCTTTGCCATTGAATTTCGTCATATCGTTTCTTTATATATTTTTGAAAAATGTTAATTTGTGTCCGATTTTTTGAAATCTTACTCACACTATTAATATCTGAATTATTAAGCGAAGTTTTATGTCTTTTCTTGAGGTACTGATACCAATAGTCATGTTCTAACCCCATCAAAGACATAACTGGCTTAAGAGCAGCTTTTAAAAGCAATTTAATTACAAATAGAGTCATAAATAATTTTAAAATTTGAACATAATCTAATTTTATGGCTTTCTGTAAAAAAACTAAGGCACTCCCATAATCTCCACAAGTATGACTAAGTCCTAATAAGTAGAAGTAAAAACTACTAGCAGACACATTGTAGATATAAGTAGGAATCTCTGGATGTCTTTGTCGAAACTCTCCCATAAACAGATTGTAAGATCTTTCCATTGACCTATAGCTACGAGACATACTTCCTCTTAGCTGGCGGTAACCAATCAAAAATTCTCGCACTACCCGAAACTTATAATGTTCAGCAATTCGCAGGGTAATATCCCAATCTTCACAACCTTGAGCATGATTTGCTTTAAGTTTGCAGTTGTAAACACCAATTTGTTCAAAACAAGATCGTCGTATCAGAGGTACACTAGCATTGCGTATAAAGTTGATGTATACCAGAACTGGGTAAACAGTTCCCTCTACACTACAAAAATCCTGAAAATATTCAATATCTCTTGTTTCAATAATGACATCATCTTCATCAATATCCAATGACCAGGCATAGACTAAGCCTACAGATTGGTCTGCTTCTAACATGCATTGAACTTGCTTTTCTATTTTTTGGGGATACCAAATATCATCAGCATCAATTGGTGCAATATATTCACCCCTAGACTTTTCAATTGCTAAGTTGCGAGCAGCCGCTACCCCTGCATTTTTCTGGTTCAATAGAATTACACGACTGTCTTTCTCTACAAAAGATTTTACAATTTCAGCAGTTCTGTCTTGGGAACCATCATCAACGACTAACACTTCAAGATTTTTGTAAGTTTGATTGAGTATAGAATTTAACGTTCGTTCAATAAAGTTTTCAGCATTGTAAGCTGGCACAATAACAGAAACTAAAGGACATTCTTGTGTCATGTTAGATGGACTTTCGCAGAACAAATCAAGAATTTGTATCTTTTTTTAGCTTGACTATAGTAGGTACATATTATATTTCTCAAGAAAGTATCTTCTGCCCCTTCTG
Organism: Nostocales cyanobacterium Centralia_MAG_434; assembly: GCA_021324415.1. Lineage (GTDB taxonomy): Bacteria > Cyanobacteriota > Cyanobacteriia > Cyanobacteriales > Nostocaceae > JAJPJF01. The sequence goes on along the minus strand of JAJPJF010000054.1, from coordinate 12,264 downwards.
ATAGATATAAGTGTCTATCAATAGTTATATCTCTTGACGAAGATTAATATAATGAAGCAAAAATCGGCTAGATAACACAGAATTATGATCGCCTAGGATAGTTATAGTTAAAACCAATTGCCGATCAGTACATAAGTAGACCAATAGTTCGGTGCGTTATAGTTGGGATGTTTTAATAGTTGTCGTTGGGCGTAGCGGAGAGCTTCAGCTTTGGAAGTATTGGCTACCTTTAATGAGCGATAGAAAGCACCAACAAATATTGCAGTAGCTTCATCGTCGATTTCCCAGAGAGATGCTACTGTACTACGTGCGCCTGCTCGTACTGCAGCTCCAGCTAGACCCAGGATTGCATGGTTGTCTCCAGCAGCCGTTTGGCAAGCACTTAAAACTAACAGTTGCACTGCTTGTGATCTGGTTTCATCCTGACTGCGAAGAATCTTGTCGAAATCGGAAACATATATAGGACCATCAGCAGCCAAAATAAAAGTACCTTTGGCTTTAGAACTGAACTCCCCGTGAGTTGCTAGATGCAAGATGTTGAAGGAAACAGCTTGAACTTTCTTCTCTAAAGCCGATTTTGTAAATTGCTGATCTAGGAGGCTCGTTGTCGGTATTCCAGCTTTAGCAATCAGATTTAATTCAGTCTTGATAGCTCTTAGGGGTGTTAAGTAGGAAAACTGTAGTGGCGGTTGAGTTAATCCTGCAGTTAAAGCTCTTAGTTGCTGTTTTTCGAGTGGTTTGGGGTCGAAAATTCGCAGTCCTACACTCAAAGCGATCGCATATTTTTCCACTAAGTATTGCCGACCATCATACAAGGCTGAAGGAGGTAAATCTTTTAATACACCATCCAAGATAAACACTAATGTCTTTACTTTACTTGCCTGTAATTGGGACTCAACTGGCTTGATGAGCCAGTTGTAGATTTGTTGGGATTGGGTTTTGAGAATATTAATTGCATATGGTTTGGTCAGATTTTGCCGTAACTGGATAACGGTTTCCTCAACTTGTGCTTGAGGAATTTTTGTGGTGTAGTTGAACAAAGGCCGTTTAAAAATCTTAACAATAACCTGAAGCTCATTAGGAAGAATAATCGGGTAAAGAATAGCAGTGGTAGGGTTATCTCGGTCTACCACTTGATCTAGCAGCACTCTATTGTCTTGCAGACAAGGTTGCTGTAAGAAGTTTTCTAGTTCCGCCAGTTGCAGTGATTCTATTCGCTGCCGTGCTTTCTCTAAGGTTTTTGCATCGGGTTGTCCTTGCAGCAATAACTCCACAGATTGTCGGTAGATTGGTTCTACACTATCTCGGAAAGTAAATTGCACGTCTTGGTTGATCGCAACTAAGTCACTGCGCAGAGACTGGAGATTGTCAATAGCAATATCGTAAGCGGCGATCGCTCCCTTAAAATCCTTTTGTGCCTTGAGTAACCTTCCTAATTGCCACTGCCATAAGTAAGCAATGTCTGTTGCATTGCTTACTTGTGCTAAGCTTAATGCCTGTTCGGTAAGATTTTTTGCCTCCGACAACTGTCCACTTTGTTCGTAAACACTACCCAAACTCCCTAACGCGTAAGCCTCAGCGCGCTTATCACCTAAACTGCGGGCTTGTTCCACTGCAGTAGCAAGAATACGCGCAGGCGAGATCAGGGGTGTAGAAGAAATTTCCCCATTTCCAATTCCTAACTCCTCATTCCTCACTTTTTTTAACAGGCTTTGTGCAAAGTTAATTCTGGCATAAACACCAGCGTGGCTGGGAGGGAGTTGATCGAGTTGAGATTGAATCGAAGGTAATAAAGTTTGAGCATCTGCCCATTGTTGCTCCTCAATCAGTAAACTAAGATGATTGAGTTGTGCTTGGACTTTCAACAATAGTGAGGGAGATACTTTAACTGTTTGTTGATAAAAGGTAATTGCTTGTTGTGTTTTCTGTTGGCTACGAGCATTATTACCCAAACTGAAAAGAGTTGCACTTATATCTATTGGCGATTGGAGACGTTGGCTAATTTCAAGACTTTGCTGTAGAACATTGCCAGCGTGTTCCAATTCACCCATGTGCTGGAGAACATTTCCAAGGGATCGCAATGCAGTTGCCTTTTCTATAGAGTCAGACTGCGATCGCAGGATTTGATTTACATCCTCAAGTACGGCTTTGGCACGGCGATAAAATCCACTGGAAAGCAATGCCTGTGCTTGATTTATAAGCGATCGCGCTATACCATTTTTATCTTGTGCTCTATTGTAAATATCTGCCGTCTCCTGCCAAGTGCTCAAAGCTTCTTCTGCTTTTCCTGTCAATAATTGCAGACGACCTTGAATCTCAAGGGATTGGCCGAGAACTCTTAGAAGGAGAATTTTGTCATGAGTATTTGCACTCAGCTTTCTCCACTTGCGAAAGAACTGGACATATCGAGTTCCCTCTTTGTCATGCTGTTGATAGCCAAGCAGAATTAAACTTTGCGCGATCGCTTGCTTTGCCTCAGTCCATGCACCAAGTTGCTGATTTGCAAGAGAAAGATCACTCAAACTTACAGCAAGCCTAAGAGTATCTCCTTGCTGTTGATATTCTTGAACTGCTTGTTGTAAGACTTGTACGGATTCGGCAAATTTACCTGAGTTGTATAGTATTTTACCTTGCTGTAACAGTGAGGTTTTTGGAGCAGAGGAAGAAGATATTAGTGATTGTGGATTCAAAAAGTTATTGTCAGAAAAATTTGCTAAAGCTGGTAGCGTACTAATACATAGCAGTGCCGTAATGAATGCCAGGGTAAAAAAGCGAAAAATTGGCAAAACGGTAGCATAAGTATATTCCCTTTTTCGCTGCTGTTTCTGCCTTTTGAAAAGGGAGCGATAACGATGGAGAAGTGTAAACTTTCTTTCTGCCATGTTTTTCTTCCCCTGAATAAAATCACTGCAATAGCAATTTATATTACTTACAGGGAACAACAGGCAAGATCATGCTCAGACTACTTGGGCTTGAGGAGTATCCTCAACAGTGGCATGAATTGGTCCTTGTACTGTAAGAACAGAGCAAGGAGCATGATGCAGCACATAATTGCTCACACTACCTAAGAAAAACTCACTGAGTCCTTTATAGCCGCGACGACCCACAACCACTAAATCAGCTTCCCAACTACGAGCAACTTGACAAATCAATTGACCTGGATCACCAGTATTCTGGCTCACTTCTGTTGCCACACCAGCAGCATTTGCTTGATCACACAGCGACTTTAAGAACTCGACTCCCTTTTGTTTAATTTCCTCCCATTGCGTCATGTATTGATTTTTCGCATCAGTGTGGAAAGTGGGATAGACAAGATATGGTTCAACAAACAAAGGGTTAAGAAATTGCTCATCAAAAAGAACTAGGACATGCAGCAACATCAAGCGCGCATTCATCACCTCTGCTATGGATACAGCTTCATCAAAAACATGCCGATCCATTTCAGTATCATCAACAGCAACCAAAATTTTGTGAAACATAGTCATGTATCCTTATATTAAGACAATAAATGCTTCTTTTAACTCATACTTTTTATTTTAGGAATGCAATTTGAGGAACTCGTGAGGCTACTTAATGGAGATATTTTACCTATTCGGGTTCATAGCTATAAAAATGTTTTAACGAGCTTTAACAAATATTACTTTTTTGAAAGGAATTAAGTTTTTTCACAAGTTTCTCATATTTTCATTTTAATCTTAAAGCATAGGGGTAGTGTACTGTCATCTATCCAAGATGAAGCCACCCTCCTTAAATCAAAAAGTTTGATTAGTCACATTTTAGAGAGGTGAAAAAAATGAAGACGTGCCCGTGCTGTTCCTCTCGCCTTTTACGTCATGTATCCGGTCATGAAGTTTACTGGTTCTGTCGCCATTGTTGGCAGGTCATGCCAGTGCTGAGTGATAGAAATCTTGACTTAGCATCAGAGCTAAAGCTTGGTGAATTAGCTAGCTTACTTCAGACACCAGAACAATCAAAGCAGCTTTCACCTGTGTAGTTCAACTAGCCCAACCATACGCGAATTTTTGAATATGATCGATTGTGCAAATAATAAATAGAGACGTAGCAGTGCTACGTCTCTACAGTCACTGGTTACAAAATTGTGCCGATTTCTTTTAAATACACTCGTGTAAATGGCTCATCTTCTCCCAAGGAGTACTCTTCAATTAAACCCTGGCGTTTAATCAAAATATTGTTGTCTCCTTTTTTAATCACAACAGTAGAGTCATCGAAAGTGTCTCTTGCTAAAGTCATTTCCGTTTCTGTTGGATTATCCAGAACGACTATATTGCTGCCGTAGTAAAACATTCCATCATTTTCTAAGATTTCTTCCTCATACTCCGCAATGAGTAAATCAATTTTGGGGTTGCGCAGTAGAGTCAGGAGGTTACTGTTGTAATCCTTATGTAAAACTTTTTCTGCACGATTGACAAAAATTGCATCTCGACAGACAGCACCTATTGTCCAGTCGGGGTGTTGTAAAAGAATATGGTCAATCATCTCTTGCAGTTGTTGAACTAAGATGCGGTTGAAGGTAATAATTGGAATCCTCGCATCTGTACCCGATTTGAAGAAGGTTTCTAGAATACTTGAAGGGACATCAACACTTTCACCAATCGCTGGGTTAAGATGCATCAAAATTCCTGGTGCTGCATTGATTTCTAAGATAGCAAAATTGCCTAATTTCCAAGATTCTGCCAGACTAGAAGCTATGACATCAATACCAAGGCAAGTTAGATGGAAATGCTGAGCAATGTCTTGCGCTAAGATAATATTATCGGGGTGAACCGTACGAGTTGCGTCAATACTCACACCCCCAGCCGAAAGGTTAGCGACTTTACGAAGATAAACAGTGCGGTCTTTCTCAAGAACACTATCTAATGATAGGTGCTGTTGTTCAAGAAACTGTTCCATCGCTTCATCACACTGGATCTTGGCCATTGGTGAGGTGGGTGTATCCCAGCGTCCAGGTTTTCGGTTTTCTTTGCGAATTAACTCGTCTATAGTGGAGTATCCATCACCGACTACCCATGCAGGACGGCGTTCAGTAGCAGCAACAAATCTACCATTGACGCATAGTAAGCGAAAATCTGCCCCAGTGATGCTTTTCTCAACAATAATTCGCGTTGACTCATTTTCTGGAATCGCATCAAGTGCTCTCTGATAAGCAGACTCCAGCTCATCTGCATCTCGAACTTCTGCTGTTACCCCAATTCCTTTATGACCAACGACAGGCTTAACTGCTACTGGGTAACCAATCTCTCGTGCTACGCCAAAGGCTCCTCTTTCTGTGGTGACAATATCACCTTTGGGGACTGGAAAACCCAAGTTATTTAAAAATGCCTTGCAGTCATCTTTACGAGTGGTGAAGTCAGAATCCACATGGCTATCACGGTCAAAGGTTGTCGCGACACCCCGAACTTGTTTTTTTCCGTAGCCATATTGCATCAGTCCTTCATCCCATAGATAAAAGGTGGGAATACCTTTGTTGTCAGCTGTTCGCAATAGAGCATATACTGTAGGACCACCATACACAGATTGACGGAATCTACTTTGAAGATTTGTCAACTGCTCTTCAAAGGCTAAGTCCTCATCTTGTGTAATGGATTCGAACCAATCCCAAACTAAATAAACTACAGCGCGGGTCGTGCGTTCGTGTAGTGACTGTACACTAATTTTTGCAGAATGATCCTCATGTGGTTGAATGCTCCAACGATCAAGGTGCAAATCCATATCAAGCTTTGCCACTTCCGACACTGTGCGGGCAAATAAATGAGCATAGGATTCGTACGTCTGTTGACTCAGGTGTGGATAGCGATCGCTAATAATTGAGACATAATCCTCTATGGGCAGAGGCTTGGTGTAATTAGTCAGAGTAAAGTTAAAGACTAGCGCTCCTGTCTCCAAATAAGGATTTGGTCCATTGTAATGCTTGAAGTTGAAAATATCGAATGCATCAGTCTTTCTGGCATTTACGCGGACTGCATCAGTGAATTTTTCCTGAACCATTAACTATATACCCCTAGCTAAACACCCTGGAATCGGGACACTTTATATATCTTTACCGAAATTTATGAATTTCTGATTCCCGTATTTTTTGGGGGGCGATCGCTTAAACTCAAGCTCTACAAAGCGTTTCTACTTTAGCCTGAGTATCAAACCTAACGCCTATAACATAGGAATATTAACGTAATTGCTCAAGATTTTCAGCTATCTAAGGATAGAGTCAGTTCTTTGTCGTTTGTTCTTTGTAACTAATGATAATTATTCAAGTTGTGCTTGAGCTTGTCAGTAAGTACGGAAAATAAAGCTAACTCTGTTAAGTAATATAAATCGCCTATTTTTCTACCTTATACCCTATGCCCTATGCCGTATATCCTATGACCTATGCCCAACCTTCACAAATAATCGTTTATTCCCACCTATCGTATCAAATTGTTGACTATTAACTAATTTTCCCAAAGAAAGTTTAAAATAAAAGAAACATGTGGATAACATCTTAAAATATCTTACCTTTGATAAGGTGCAATTAGATACAAAGTTCCTTTATAATTAGCTAATATTGAAATGAAGTTTAAGGAGACAGCCAAGTTATGAATAGCGCAAAAGCTGTTCTCAGAAGCGAAATTCGACATCTTGCTGAGCAAGCTTTTCACCAAAAGCTGATCTCTGGATATGGAGATGGCCCAAACAGCAACGAGTATCAAATTGTATTTCAAGGTAAACCCAGACACTTCCTTCTAGAAGATGCATATTCCTTTTTGAATGAGTTGCTTTGTGAAGGTGCGGTTCACAAAGTATAAAAGAATCGTTTGGTGATTTTTTGCTTTAACTCAAAGAACTAACAGGGCTATAGGTGCTTTCCTGGCAAGTTGATGGGCTACTCTTGCTCTACTTTAGTAGGCGGGAGTTTTTTAATGCCAATGGGTTCTAACTAAAAAAATGTCTACAAACATAATTTATGAACAATTCAGCAACGCCTGAATATTCAATAAGTATGATTCGTTAACAGAGTTAAGCTAGTTTTTCTACTACATTCAGTCATTAATTGTTGTGTTGACATCTGCCAAATGGCGGTTTTGAAATTTTAAATGTCATGTTTTATTAAAATAGGCTAACTTTTCTTGGAGGCCTTATGGCAGAGAGTGAAATTAAACGGCAGTTGGTGATTATTGGAGGCGCAGAAGACAAGGAAGGCGATTGTCAAATTCTGCGAGAGTTTGTTCGACGTGCAGGAGGTACAAAGGCAAGAATTGTGATCATAACAGCGGCGACAGAACTGCCAAGAGAAGTAGGAGATAATTATATTAGAGTGTTTGAGCGCTTAGGTGCTGAAGAGGCTCGGATAATTGATACTGAAACCCGTGAAGACGGGTCTTCATCGACAGCTTTAGAAGCTATTGGCAAAGCCACTGGCATATTTTTCACTGGTGGAGATCAAGCTCGTATTACCGACATCCTCAAAGATACAGAAATTGATAGAGCTATACACAGACGTTATGCTGAAGGTGCAGTGGTTGGAGGTACGAGTGCTGGGGCCGCGGTGATGCCAGATGTAATGATTGTAGAAGGTGATTCTGAGACAAACCCTCGGATAGAAATTGTAGAGATGGGTCCTGGTATGGCTTTTCTTCCAGGGGTTGTCATCGATCAACACTTCTCGCAGCGTGGTCGCTTAGGACGCCTCATTTCAGCTTTGGCGCAGCAACCTGCTGTTTTAGGATTTGGTATTGATGAGAATACCGCAATGGTAGTGACTGATCACCAATTTGAAGTGATTGGAGAAGGCAGCATTACCGTTGTTGATGAATCCGAGGCTATACATAGCAACGTTGACAATATTTTGAAGGATGAGCCTTTAGCAATTTGTGGAGCAAGGCTTCATATTCTACCCCATGGATATAAATTTGATTTACAAAACCGCAAGCCTATTCTAGATGCTCACTTTGTCACAGAGAATCCTGTATTAACAGGTCAAGCAAGTAGTTGATTTTTATGCCATACATCATAAATGTAGTGGGAAATAGCTAGCACTATTTCCCATTTTTTTGGAGTTTGTTATCTTTTCCAAGTAAACTCTAAGAAAAGGAAAACACTATAACTTTCTTTTCTTAATGGCTTGAGCCGGATTACCCGCATAAATAGTCATGGGTTCCAAGGAGCGCCCACTCACTCCTCCTAAACTAAGAACTGCCCCTCTACCAACGGTAACACCAGGACCAATGACTGCCTTGGCCGCAATCCAACTACTTTCTTGAATGTAAATGGGAGCGGTAATCAGTTTAAAATCAGGATGGCTCCAGTCATGATTGCCAGTGCAGAGATACACTCCTTGAGACAGGCATACATGGCTTTCGATGATCACTGGGGCAAGGTTATCGATCCAAGCGTCTTCCCCAATCCATACATAATCACCTACAGTTAATCGCCAAGGAAACTTCACCTGTACTCCAGGTTTAATACGGACATTTTGACCAATTTGTGCTCCAAAAGCCTTGAGTACCCAAACTTTTAAGGCTGACATGGGAAGCCAATAACTTTTGACCAAGGGGAACCCAATGAAGTACCACAAAAGTTGCTTCCAGAAAGGTGCAGCAGGACTATAAGTCCCGAGAGTGTAGTTATCTAAACGCATATGAGCTAGCAATAGAATGTTGTAAGCTGGCTCCTGTACGACCTGTAACAATCCAAAGCATAGCGCGAGCTATATCACGCAGAATATGGAGGGTAGATTCTTTGGGTCGATTTGATGGTACAGAAAGTGGAGTAAAAGCAATACCCTGACTACCAAGGATAAGGGTGGCGATCGCCTTGGCTCTGGGCATGTGAAAATCGGAAGTGATCAGGAACAGATGTTGAATTTTGTGTTTATTAAAATCTGGGATAAGGGTAGTAAAGTTTGTGACAGTATCAACAGCACAGATATTGATATGTAGCCGTTTATCAACGATGTCTGCTGCTTGAAAGACTTTCCGTGTTTTATCGGGTTCCGGAGGAGAAGATACCCAGATTTCCAAAGATGGATACCATCGAGCAATTTCAGCCGTGAAATTTTCCCTAGCAGGATCGCCACCCAAGATAAAAAAAGCTTGTGGTAGGGGGGCTTGGATTCTGGCTACTGTTAAACGTAGGGGAATGATGAGCACTAGGGTGAGAAGAAAACCTGCAATAGCCAAAATCCAATATTTTTTGATTAAGTGAGAAATCTGTTTCACTGAATTAACTTATTCCTCTGCTTATCGACAATGCACCCAACCCCCATTCAGCAACATCCTTTATTTAATTAGGAGCATGCACACCCACATCATCAAAATAGCCTTCCCCATCGCCAAAGCCATACATCACCTGAGGTGTTTTGGAAATAATTTGTTCTACAACGATTCCCTTAGAAGGATCAGGTTGAGGTCTAATAATAGTTCCTATAGCATTACTGTACCATTTCTCTATATCTGTATTATTGTAGACTCTAACCCAGTCAAAGTGTGTGGTGCGATGAGTACCCTTAAAAGGAGATTGTGGATCATCCCACGTGACTTGCTCACCTGCCTTGAGTAAATCGTTAACCTTTGCACAATCAGCCTGTAAATATTTCAGCCCATCAATGAAACACATGTCAATGCGCCTTCCAAGATTATTTGGTTGTGTCGGGTCAAAGTAACGACTTGGTGCTGATACCTTAAAATAAGTACCCGCAGATATCTCAAACAAGGTGGGATAATTGCGGTTAAATCCTGCTTGTCCCCAATTATCTAGATATTGATCGCCATTTTGGTAAAGTCCATGAACAAATCCCGAGGTCCAGTCTTCAAAGTAATTTGCGTAATACTCTGGCGATGAATCTCCTGGTTGCTTGATTCTTTCAAGGAGGTTTTTCAGACATTCCTTGTCGGGGATGGTTCGTCCGCTTTGGTTTGGTAAAGTAGGCGATGTAGTTGGAGTGAAGGTCCCGAGATTCTTATCTCCTCCACATGCACCAGTAAATGCACCAGCTGGACCAAACAAATGCATTCCTCTCCATCGAATTGTAACATCATTCTCACAGCTCACGTAGTAGAACAGTTCATGCATATTATTGGTAAAAGCATCTGCCGAATGGGTTCCCTGATGAAGTTTGGTAAGTATGTGGCAGATAGGACCACTTCCACCGTCGGGTAAATTAACTCGTACATTATTTTTCCACTCAACTTTATGGCCAACATGATCCTCTAAACGGGGATGTGCGGGATCACTTTCCGCCAGCTGCTCGTTCACATATCCAAACGGCAATCCCCATGAACCTAGCTTTGATTCTCCGGGATTTCTGCCGTGCTCATGTCCATAAGTGCATGGTTTATTGGTAGTGGGATCAATATCGGTAGGAGGGTGCCAAGTTGGATACACTTTTCCGTCTGGTCCATAGACCCAGTAAGTATCATGTAACCATTGTGGACATGTATCAAATTGAGTTGGTTGCCATAAACCGTATGCCTGACTCAAGTTTGCATTATTGGGTGGGAGCCTAGAGAGAAATGCAGGGGGAATTGATGCAAATGAGGTTGTAGTTTGTGCTGTAATTGATGTTGGGCGCACTTGCATAACAACAATGAGCAAGATTACAGTCATTGCTAAACGACTTAATAAACGCAGCCTTCGATTCATAGTTGATTAACCCGATATGTGACTTATTGTTTTGTGACAAAGAAAACAACCTGGCTTTTTTCGCATAAACAAGCAAAAACAGTAGTTTCCTTTGACGAGGGATTAAGTTGTCGATTGTATTAAGTATCAGGATTGCCCAACTGAATCATGCTGTAGAGTACAGAAAATTGCAGGAATGACTTTACTGCTTGATTGTCAAAGTCTATTGGTGCAAGCTGTATCCCAGGTGTTTACTTTAGTTTATTGGATTAAATTTACTGCTGTTGCCGTCACAGTAAATTTTTACAGAAATCTGATGCCTCTATTGTCTCTATATATTCTGACAAAGGTTTTTTGTAAATTATGGCTGTATAAACTTGTAATAACTTTTCAGCTGATCGTTCCCAAGTATAGTTTTGAAAAATAAAGTCACGAGCATGATTGCCCATTGCTTTTGCCTGCTGAGGATGATTCAAACACTGGATTAAGGCATCAGTAATAGCATCAACATTGATATCAACAACGTTTGCAGCTTTTGCTATTGCAGCTTCAGGGAAATTGCAACCAGTTGTAATTACACATGGTAACCCGGATGCCATACCTTCTAGGACAGACATACTAAAGCCTTCCGAGTATGAAGGAGCAACATATAAATTAGCTGCAGCCAGAGATGCATATTTCAATTTTCCTGTCAACATTCCTGTAAAAGTAACAGCATCTAAGCAGCCTACTTGTTGAAAATAGCTTTGAACTGTAGGCATGAACCCAATATTATCGGGTCCTGCCACAACTAAATGTGTTTGAGGAAATTTGTCATAAACCTTGGCAAATGCAGGAGCCAGTAAGTCTAGACCTTTTTTAGGATCAATCCGACCAAGAAAGAGAATCAGAGTATTATTACGTGTAGCAGGAAATTTTTGATAGAAGATTTCTGGTTCGGGTAGAGTTTCAAATTCTTGACGTCGAATTCCATTAGGAATAGTAACAAGATGCTCTAATCCTAAAGATTTGACATTATGTGCTTCTACATTTGCGATGACCTGGACTATACTAGCTTTTTGGAGGGCTGGCTGCTCAATTAGATTGTAGTAAAATCGTTTTTTCCAAGCTTTATATGATAAAGCCCAAGGTTCTAACATTCCATGAGGCGTTACTATATAAGGAATATGGTGTAGTTGGCATAGCCAGTGAACAAATGAAACAATTGGTGCAAAAAGAGTATTGGTATGGACTATATCGTAATTAGTAATATTTTGAATTAACCAAGTCATGAGAGGCAGGCTAACAACAAAATCTTGACGATGCCAACATGGGAAATATCTGATCCTGTAATCTTTTTTATCTATCCATTTGTTGAGTGGTACTGCAATTTTATCTGAGTTATTTGCATTTGTTGTAATTAAATCTAAATGAATACCAAAATTACCAATTGCTGATGCCAGTTCTTCTACTGCTTTGGGAATTCCGCCATAATTGGAACCGATATAAGGTGTGAAAAACAAAACTTGCATTGGGATATTACCTACAATATATTTAAACTTTGCGGTTCTTCGGCTAATTTTATGGAGTATTAATAGTAAAATGCCAGTTTAATAAACTGCGTAATCTAAAATTGCTAAAATTACGAAACCCATATCCAAGCCTTTTAAT
>JAJPJF010000141.1 GCA_021324415.1 Nostocales cyanobacterium Centralia_MAG_434 | reverse complement strand
TGTCACAGGCTCTGTCTGAGGATTGCTGGAGTGCTGAGGTTGGTCTATTTGTGTCACAGGCTCTGTCTGAGGATTGCTGGAGTGCTGAGGTTGGTCTATTTGTGTCACAGTATTTAATTGCGTAACAGTATCTACGACTAAATGTGACTTTGTTTGATCCACAGGAGAAATGTTCAGCAAGTTAAAATTGTGGCGGGTGACGGAAAGTCCTATCTCGTCATCTAGGGATTCCCGTAGTTGTAATGCTTTGGTAAGGTAATGGGTTGCTCTAGCATTGTCTTCCAAACATAGGGCACAAGTTCCTAGTTGATGCAATGCCCAAGCTTCTGCAGCTTGATCTTGTTCTAAATGAGATGCTTGCAGTCCTCTTAGCAAGACCCGCTCCCACAAAATCCATCGCCTACTCAAAGCTATTGCGCCTTCGATGGCTTGTACAAGACGTAAGACATCTTGCCAACGATTGCTTTTTAGAGCAAGATCTATGATCTGTACGATCACATCAATTTCTAACAACAAACTTTTGGATTGCTGACTATAACGTTCAGCCCACTTTGTGAAGTAGGCGATCACTTGCTCTTCAAGTTTTGTTGCCTTCCATTCTGATGGTAAAACTTCAACTATGGCTTTACTAACACTGTAATGAGTTCCATTAAACTGTACAAGACGACGCCTCTGTAATTCTTCAAGTATAGTGAGGGCATCGGGTTGTTGCGCGATCGCTATGATCTGTTCGCTTTGGAGTCCAACGCCATTCATGACAACTAATAGGGTCAGAATGTTTCTTTGTGGTTGTGATAGCGATAGTCCAATTTGTTGGATAAGATAATCTCTAGGTGCAGAGGTTGGCAATTGACCAACGACTTCGGTAATAGATTTCCCATTTGCCAATATACTTGCAATCACAAGCTGTATATGCATTGGATGTCCTGAAAGGACGGTGCATAGTAATTGTGCAGATGGCAGTTCCTCTGGGGTAAGAGAGCGTTGTAGTTCTCCTTCGACAAAAGTGAGTGCATCACTGCTGGAAAGCCCACTTAACATTATAGAGACTCCCCCCTGCCGAATACGACTGGTTGAAGAAGCTACGAGGAAGGTACATTTACTGGCAGTGTGCATCAACTCTTCTAGCTCCTGCTTGATGAGTTTATCTTCATCTAGAACAACCAGAGCCTGTTTATCCTTTAGTTGTTGATAAATTTGTTGACTGACTTGTTTATAAGGATTATCAGCTTCATAAAATGCTTCCCACATAGTTTGGAGGATATCATCAACATATGGGTGAAGAGGAGATAAGCTGATTACACCATCAGGGAAAGACGACCTAAGTTGATGACTATGGGCTAAATAACGTATCAAAGAACTTTTCCCATAACCTGCTGGACCATGAAATTCTACTGATTGTCCAGACTGTAAAGTAGCGATCGCGGCTTTAATTGTTTCCTGACGATTTACTAATTTCTGACAAGGATGCGGAAGCATTAGGATGGGAGTGGAGCGCGAGTGCACAGTGGTTTGGTTTTCCTCTGTTGCGGCATTTACTACAGCCCCATGACTAGATCCAACCTTAACTATGTAATTCCCAACAGCCAATTGATCAATAAATTCGTTCCTGATCTTCGCTGTGAGAACACTGTCTGGCATATATTTTTCTCCAGATTTAAGTTAGCTTTTCCTGATTTACCTTGGTACTATTGTTATTCATGAATATGAAGTTTACATGTATTTTTAGAATTGTAAATACTCTAAATTGGACACCACTAAGCATAGCGCAAAAAAACAAAGGTAGGCATTTCCTCCCTTTGTTTTCTATTTTCTCCGAAAATAGCTTAAAAACACAAATTTTATGTTTCTGCTGAGTTATCTTTATACAATCATAGTGATTAATGACTAATTAGGCTTTTTGAACAGGAACATCTACAATCTCAGCTGATACAGTGCCTGGTAGTTGCTTGTTATTATTGGCCAAGTCTATTTTTACAACGGTCGCTAACGTATCAACGGCATAACTATTTATACTCCTTCGTATCAGGTTATAACGTTGAATGTCCTTTATCATTAAAAGCCAGTGTATTGAAAAGCCTACCCCGCAGGAAGGTTTCTTAGCTTGTCACAACTCGCATTCGTTAGTCATGGGTTTTTTGTAACCAATGTTTAATGACAACTCTGACGAGTTGTTGATTTGTACTAGCTCACTTAGTTTTTATCTTGAACTAAAGCTGAAATTTCTTCAATGAGGTAAATTCTGAATTTGTGGTAATTTTCAAATGTATGAAATATACATCATAAAAGTACAAACACGATTGATAAATCGCGTTTGTATAGGGGTCAGTATGAGTCACAAGAAAGCAAATTTATCTTTGGGATGAGAAGTTGACACTCTCAGGTCTAAAGACTCTCTTCCGCAGCCTGCGAGGTTTTATGAAGTCCTTCTCAATTTCTTGAAAGATTCATACATTTCTGGTAAACGCTGAAGCAAAGCTGATACTTTTAAGTATGTTTTGTAGGGTATGGCGGGAGATCCAGAGACAATTTCTCCTGATGCAACATCACTATGAACTCCTGCTTGAGCAGAGGCGATCGCTCTATCCCCCATCTTAACTTGATTCGCAATTCCAGCTTGTCCAGCTAAAATGACGCCATTTCCAAGTTTTACGCCTCCTGCCATGCCAGACTGACCTGCTAATGCACAGCCTGCACCTATTTGAGAACCGTGACCTATTTGTACTAAGTTATCGATTTTAGTATATCGTCCTACCCGTGTTTCTCCTACAGTGGGTCGGTCAACGGCGCTATTGCAACCGACTTCTACACCATCCTCTAGAACAGTGTAGCCAGATTGTTCAATTTTTACCCAGCCAGTTGAGGTAGGAACAAAACCAAAGCCTTCAGAACCAATAACAGCACCACTATGGATAACACAATCAGCACCGATATGAGTGCGTTCATGGATAGTACAGTTAGCATGTAAGGTGGTGCGATCGCCTATCTTAACTTCTGGATAAATCACTACATTGGGATGGATGCATACTCCATTGCCAATTTCTACCCCTTGCTGAATCACAACATGTGGACCGATGTATACTCCATTACCCACTTTAGCAGTAGGATGAATAACTGCAGTGGGATGAATTTCTGGAAGCGGACGCCAAGGTTGGTAGAACAGTGTGATTGCTTTGGCAAATAACAGTCGTGGTTCTGATGTGGCTATCCAAACGATACCACGCTCTTGTGCTTGTGCTTGTAATGCTTTGTCTTGAGGGATAATCAAGGCACTCGCATTGGTCTTACCAACCAAACTGGCAAACTTGGCTCCTTCTATATAGCTGAGAGTCCCACTTGTCGCTTGCTCAACTGCAGCTAGACCTGTAATTTCTGGGTCATATTCTTTGTTAGCAGTAAGACTATTAGATGCGGCGGCGTCACCAAGTCTTTGTAAAATTTCGCTGAATTTCATCTTTTATTCCCTCAGCAATAAATAATATAGTTCGCCATCGCCACCTGCGACGCCAGCCCTCTCACCAGCTAATTTACCTGTTCCCATATAGTAGTCTACTCGACCTGGTCCTTTGATAGCGCTTCCTGCATCCTGATCAAGCACAAAACGGTTAACTGTACGATATTGCAGCCTTCCGCTTTCTGTAGGATAGGGCAAGCTTGTATTTACTAACGCTAGTGCTCCCGGAGGCATGAGAGACTTATCTGTAGCTATCGAACGCTCTGGTGTAACCGGTACACGAATACTTCCCATAGCCAGTCCGCCTTTGGTTTCCTTGAAAAAGACAAACCGTTTCCAACGTGGGAAATAATTATTCATTTCCTTAGGATGTTGTTGGAAATAATGAACCACATTTGGTAGTGTTAGACCTTTTAAGGGAAGTTTGCCATCTTTGGCCAACTCGCGCCCTATGCTAGTCCAAGGGTAATCTGTGCCACCGGCGTAGCCAACAGCTGTTGTCGTCCCATCAGTGAGATGGAGTTGGGCAGAACCTTGGATTTGTACCATGTATGCTTCTAGACGATCACGGAACCAAAAAATCTCCAACCCGTGCAGGTGACTTTTGTTACCCAATAAACCATCTTTCCCTTCCAACTCCAACCGTGTTGGGTGGGGTTTAGCCCATTGCTCAAAATTTGGTGGCAGTCGGTAGATAGGATACTTATAGATTGGTGTGCGAACACGACTAGCCGTATACACAGGATCGTAATAGGCAGTAAACTTAACTGTACCCCTGCCATCATTACCGACTGACTTGTAAAAAACGAATTCCTGATGCACAGCAGCTTCCAATTCCGCTGGTGATTTGGCTTCACTCACTAGTTCTCGAAAACGTAGTAAACTACGACGGACGCGCTCAAGAGTAATATCTCTCACAGGATAATTCTGATACGTTATCAGTGCCTTGTCAGTAGTCAAGTAATGCAGACTATTATCTATCGATGCTAGCAGCGCCTCGCGATCACCTGGTTGACCGTTCTCACCCCAAATTTGATCATCCCAACCCAAGCAATTGTATGTAGAGTTACAGTCTCCCACATTAACTGGTACTAGCAATGGTGGTCTGTAAGGCTGGATTGGTACTTGCTGTGGCTGTGGCGAAATTTCAGGTTCAATCGGTAATGGTAAAGGTGGTAAGCTTGAAACCTGAGCAAAAACTGAGCAGACTGGGTTTACAAAGGTCATTCCTAAACTCAATGAAACCAAAGCAAGCGTTTTTCTCATAAATTTATGTAAATCTTTCTACACTTGAATTAAAAACAGGTTCTACGCGGATTGCCACAATCCGAGAAGGACGAACCACCATATACTCACCCTGAATGTTCTTAATTGGCACGTTAATGAAGTCATCAGAAGTTGATTTTGGCGTGAGTTCGCCACTATACCACTTCTGAAAATCTTGAATTGTCGGAAAACGTACTTCTTCCCGGTGACCACTTTCCATGAGGAGATGAACTGCGTATTCATTTGGAGTTCTGGGCATAACGTTGAATTATTTGAAACACATTCAACCCATTGTCAACTACGCAACCCTGGAATGGGAAGAGGGGGAGAGGATGAGTGAGTAAAGGAAGGGAGGTGCAAGAGAACATGATTCGTCCCGGCTTTTGCTCTCGTCTATGACGGCTGTTTGCCTTTCAACAGTTCCCGCAACATATTTAAGCAAACATTCGTAACAAAGTCAGCAACTTCATAAAAACTTTGCATTACCTAGCAATCCTAAATTATTCGCGAGAATGACTTAGGATTGCTATATGAACTCTTCATCTCTCACTTGCCCACTTTCTGGCGATGGCTGAAAAACATATTGATAAAACAGTCAAAAAGTCTTTAAAAGATACCAATATCAACTTTGTCCGTATCCTCTGGTGTGACAATGCCAACATCATTCGTGGAAAAGCTGTGCATGTAGGGATGTTGTCTCACTACTTTGAGCATGGTGTAGGGATATCCGCTGGACAACAAGGCATTCCAGTAATGTATGATGCTGTCGTTCCGGAAACGGGACTGGGTCCTGTTGGCGAAATCCGATTGGTTCCAGATTGGTCTAGTCTCACACCTTTGCCGTATTCTCCGGGTCACGCCCGTGTCATGGGAAACATGGCTCTTGCTGGAGAACCTTGGGCGCTGTGTCCTCGGAGTTTTCTACTGCGGATGATTGAGGCAGCACAAAGTGAGGGGTTGGAAATTCAAGGCGCATTTGAGAATGAGTTTTACCTGCTACGAAAAATACCCGAAGGAGTTGTACCCACAGACTCAACAGTCTTCGCCTCCACCCAAGGAATGGATTTCAATCGCGAAGTCATTGATGCAATCGCTGATGCACTCATTGCTCAAAATATACCCGTAGAGCAATATTACCCAGAGTCTGGCCCCGGTCAGCATGAAATTTCTGTGCGCTATGCAGATGCTTTGCTGTGTGCAGATCGGCAGATTGTGTTTAGAGAAACCGTGAGGGCGATCGCTCATCGTCACAACCTCACAGCCTCATTCCTCCCCAAAATCTTCCCCGAGACTGCTGGTAACGGTTGTCACATTCACATGAGTCTCTGGCGAGATGGGCAAAATCTTCTCCCCGACCCCCAAGGTGTCTGTGGTCTTTCCCAGATAGCAATAGCATTTATTGGAGGTATCCTGTATCACTTACCAGCACTGATGGCATTAACCACCCCCAGTGTCAATTCTTACCGCCGCCTTCAGCCTCATTCTTGGAGTGGTGCTTTCCGTTGTTGGGGACTAGACAATCGTGAAGCAGCCGTGAGAGTCCCAAGCGATCCAGTTTCCAATCCGACCCACTTTGAATTTAAAACAGTCGATGCCTCAGCCAATCCGTACTTAGCTTTAGGTGCAGTGATAGCAGCTGGACTTGATGGCGTAAAACAGGGACTGCAACCAGGAGATCCAATTGCCCTTGATCCTGGACACCTGCCCATAGAAGAACGTAATCTCAAAGGTATTGACCGCTTACCAGCAAACCTTGGAGATGCGATCGTCCATCTTAAACAAGACACAACCCTCTTAAATACCCTTAATCCCCAGTTATCCCAAGCCTTCTTAGCAGTGCGTCAAGCCGAGTGGGAAGCCATGAAAGATTGGGAATTGGCAGAAGAGGTGAAACTTTTGTTAGAGAGATATTGATACAGGGAGTGGGGAGTAAGGAATGGGGAATAGGGCCAAAAAGTTCATTTGTCTGACATTCTAGCTCATCGCTATTTTTGCTTATTTATAAATCACTTATTGTCCATGCCCCATGCCTCATTATGAATCTCTCTGATATTCTCGCTATTGACCAACACGCCCATAACATTCTACGACAAGAAGTAGCAAGGCGTTATCCATATGCCAGTGCTTTCACAGAGGGTTATGATTCAGAAATAGTCAACTACCATGCCCGTCATACATTATTCTATCGGCGCAGTATCAGGGAAATTGCAACTCTTTTGAACTGTGAAGCACAGGAAGAAGCGATTTTGGAACGTAGGGAAAGTTTGGGGATCGAACAGCTTACACAACTGTGTTTGAAAGCAGCTAACTTAGAAGCTCTTTACTTGGATGACGGATTGTCGCCAGACTCTATCCTACCGTTATCATGGCATGCTCAATTGATCCCCGTCAAAAGGATTCTGCGATTAGAGGTACTGGCTGAACAACTTATTCCTTATATAGAGGATTTTGGAACATTCTTAGAAAGGTTCACCAGCGAAATTGATCCGCCTCCCTCTGATGTTGTTGCCTTCAAGAGTATTGCTTGCTATCGTACAGGTTTGGATATTCAACCTGTTGCTTTTAATGATGCTGCTGCTAACTTTTACCTACTCAAACAACAGCTTCACAATCAATCTCTACGCCTAGCTAACAAACCACTGATTGATTTTCTTCTGCAACATGCATTGTTAATTGCATCGAAATACCAACTACCAGTACAATTGCATACTGGCTTTGGCGATCCTGATCTAGATTTGCGATTGGCAAATCCTGTTTACCTGCGTCCTCTATTAGAATCACCCCAATATCGTAATGTTCGCCTTGTTCTACTCCATGCCTCCTACCCCTATATGAGAGAAGCTGGATATTTGGCTTCTGTCTACCCACAAGTCTATTTAGATTTTGGGTTGGCAATCCCCTTTTTAAGTGTCTCGGGAATGCGGGCGGCAATCGGGCAATTGTTGGAGTTGACTCCTACTAGCAAATTGATGTACTCATCTGATGCTCACTCTATTCCAGAGTTGTATTACTTGGGATCAAAGTGGGGTCGTCAAATTCTAGCAGAAGTTCTAGAGGAGGCAATTAGAGATTCTGATCTCACCAGCACTCAAGCTGATGCGATCGCTTTGGCAATTTTACGCGATAATGCTTGTCACTTATATATAGTTAAGAGTTAGTAGTTAGGAATGGGAAGCGAGGAGTGGGGAGTGGAGTGTCTAAGCTATTCCAAAGACAACTGATAACTGATAACTGATAACTGATAACTGAGTATTATGTCCATTATTGCTCTGAGAGCATGGTACATTGAGAACTATGAGCCGATTCTAGAAGTGGAAAAGCGTCCGCCAGATATTCGCCTCAGTAAAAAAAGCTTGCTGAAGTCAGCATTAAGAGCTGACTTTCTGGAAGATAGTGAGGAAGTTAAAAAGTCTGATTGGTTTGGTCGCTATCTAGAAGGAGAAAATGTTGAGTTTTATATAGAAGGTAGCGGTGGGTATTTTGTCGCTAACATTGACTTGATCAGTCATGAGATTTATTTTACTAAACAGTCATTATTAGCTCAGCTTGAACCAACTATTTTTCTCTGTCATCAAACCGAGTATGCCACAGCAAGTGATGCTCTCCGAGAAGGATTAAAGCAAAGTTTGGAAAAGCTCAACTTGCGATCGCGCATGCCGCTAAAATTAGTAGAATCCTATCGTCCAAAGGATGGTTCCCTGCGGCTAGGTGGAACTATTATAAGAAAAATTCGCAAGAGTTTACTTTTTATTGCTGATACGACACCTATTGCTAGCACTTCTGATAAAGAAACATCTCAATTACTTCCTAGCCCAAATGTTTGTGTTGAACTTGGTTATGCCATTCAAAGTAAACGCTCCGAGCAGATTATACTAGCACAGAAACAGCGGGCAGATTTGCCTGGGCAAATTCCTCTCGACTTTCCACAAAAACAAATTCTACTCTTTCAAGATAGTACAGAACTCACTAAAATCTTACCCCAAGTGATTGAAACTCAGCTGAGTCGATTTAAATTATTTTCATAGAGTCATTAGTCATTGGTCATGTGTAACTAATGATAAAGGACAAATGACCCAAAGGGAAAAAGTACAAGTTACAGGTATCAGTTAATTCTCATTCTCCATATATGGAAAAAACAGCACATAAATATACATAAAGGTAGATTTCAACCTAAGTTTTTGCAGTTTAATCTCAAATAAGCAGGAGTTAATCCTTACTAAACTTAAAAAAAATAACAAACTTTACTACGCAATTATAGATGCGGTTACTAAATTTTCAATGTTAGAAGTCAACCGCTCAAGCCAACACAAGCTCAATTCAATCTCTTCAAGCTCCCTGGTTACGCAAGCTGCCAGTTTAATCACAATTGTGATAAGCAGCTTAGTATTGCTAGGCTGGTTGCTCAACCTCGAATTTCTCAAAAGCTTTTTCTTTTTGAGTAGTGTATCGATGAAGGCAAACACAGCCATATGCTTAATTTTATGTGGCATAGCGCTGTTACTTACTGTACAAAAAGAGGGAGAAGAGAAGGGAAAGAAAGGCATAGAGGAACAAAGAGGGAAGAAGACAACATCTTCACCACCTTCAACGACGGAAGCAAGGACAGACACTTCACTTGAAGACCCTAACCTCACCACAGAAGTGTCTTCTAAATCCGTCATTTTCCTCGTAGCTAGAATTTTCACATTAGTGGTTCAGGTCATAGGTTGGATTACTCTAAGTCAATATCTCTTTAGCGGGAATTTTGGGATTGACGAGATGCTATTCAAGGATTTACCTATCCTGAGAATGGCAATTCACCCAGAGCGAATGGCGTTGAATACAGCACTGAATTTTATTCTAGTTGGTAGAGCAATTGAGCTTCTGGTGTACCCGAAAACCTACCGTAGCTATTGGTATGCACAAATTCTTGCCTTATTAGCTAGTGCCTTTTCTGGACTTGCTTTGATGGGGTATGCCTATAAAGTGGAATCTTTCTACCAATTCCCCTCTCATACAAAAGTAATGGCCTTACACACAGCAGGAGCTTTTGCAGTGTTGTGTTTAGGTATTCTAGCAGCACGGATAGATCAGGGGTTAGTCAGGGTAGTTGCAACCAATACCTACAGTGGTTTGTTAGCGAGTCGTTTGTTGGTTGCTGCGGTTACTATACCTTTTGTTATAGGATGGTTAATTTTACAAGGGCAAAGGTTGGGATTATACGATCCAGCATTGGCAATATCATTACTTGTAGTAGTGCTAATTATCAGTTTTTGTGTTCTGATTTGGCATAATGCAGCTTTAGTAGAAGGTTTAAGTAAGGAACGAGATCGCGCCAAGCAAGCACTGAGAGTCAAAGACGAAAAACTGAAGAGTTTTGTAGATGCTAACCTTATCGGCATTATATTTGCTGATGTTCATGGCGGTGTTCAACAGGCAAATGACGAATTTTTGCGAATGGTTGGTTATACGCGAGAAGATCTCGAAGCAAACAGGATTAGCTGGATTGATATGACACCGCCAGAGTATCGACCACTAGATGAAAAAGGCATTACCGAAGCAAAAGTGAATGGTGCTTGCACGCCATATGAGAAAGAATACATTCGTCAAGATGGTAGCCGTGTTCCAGTTCTGATCGGTTATGCATTGGTAGGGGAACAAACAGAAGAGTCAGTGGCTTTCATTTTAGACTTGAGCGATCGCAAGCAGACTCTAGAAGCACTACGTCAAAGTGAAGAACGATTCCGATTAGCAGTTAATAACATCCCTGATTCCTTTTTCATCTACGATGCGCAGCGGCGGATACAATTTATGAATGCGACAGCTCTAGCACGTTTGCAAAAGTCAAAAGAAGAAGTTCTGGGACATACTGACGAAGAAATATGGCCAACTGAAGTCTATGAAACGTATCTTGAGACTCTGATTAAAGCCCAAGAGACAGGCACTTTACAAACTACAGAAACAACGATAAATTTACCTAGTGATCGCAATATCACGACATCTATTAAGTATGTACCGATTTGTGGTGAGAATGGTGAAATTCACCAGATTTTAGGATTTGCTGATGATATCACAGTTCGTAAGCAAGCAGAGGCAGCGCTTAGCAATCAACAAAAATGGCTAGAAGAGGTGTTGAACCTCATGCCTACTCCTTTGCTGTTTATTGAACCCGGAACAGCTAGGGTGATTTTCGCAAATAAAGCTGCTGATGAAGTGGCTGGAGGAAAATTTCCCAAGGCGCAATCTATTCAAGATTATCCCACGGTTTATTACTCTACCGATGCAGCGGGAAACCCTATCCCAAATGAGCAACAACCTGGCATACGGGTCGCGCAAGGCGAACGTATTGAGGGATTCGAACTTGACTGGCATACGCCAAATGGTACACGTTCGTTACTGATATTTGCAGATACTCTACCAGCAATGCACGGTCATGAAACAACATGTGTATTGACATTTCAAGACATCACCAATCTTAAGCAGGTGGAAAAAGCTTTGTCATTGGGTTACACAAGGCTCCAGTTACTATTTAACACTGCTAACGATCTCCTCTCAAGCCAGCATCCTGTAGCACTTGTAGATAGTGTATTTCAAAAACTCAAAGAGCAGATTGGTTTAGATGTTTACTTCAACTATTTGGTGAAAGAAAACACTCAAACAATGCAGTTGGCATCCTATAGGGGCATTACAGAGGAATATGCCAAAGAGATTGAGTGGATAGAGTTTGGTCAAGCAGTGTGTGGTACTGTAGCACTCGAGCGTCGTCCCATTGCAATAGAAAATGTCCAGCAATCAACTAACTCCTTAACAGAGACTATTCGCTCTTTTGGTCTAACAGCTTATTATTGTTACCCATTGATAGCGCGGGGACGGCTTTTAGGCACTCTTTCTTTTGGTAGCCACAGTAGGTTGAAGTTTTCTGCTAATGAAATAGGGATGATGCAAGCTGTTTGTGATCAGATTGCGATCGCAATGGAACGTGCTGGCTTAATTACTTTTCTGCAGCAGCAAACGAACCAGTTAAGAGAAGCTAACCGAATGAAAGATGAGTTTCTCGCCATATTGTCCCACGAGTTGCGATCGCCTCTTAACGCCATACTTGGTTGGGCACAGCTTTTACGTTCTCGTAAGTTGAATGAATATAAAATGGTTCAAGCATTAGAGACAATTGAGCGCAATGCCAGAGCACAAAAGCAACTCATAGAAGATTTGTTGGATATCTCACGTATGATTAGAGGCAAGTTGCGCCTCAATGTCTGTATTTGTGATTTGGTTCCCATTGTTGAAGCGGCAATTGAAACTGTGCGCTTAGCCGCAGAAGCAAAAAAAATTGATGTTAAATTTTTAATTTTTGATTCTCTACTAGGAGAATTTTGTGAAAATCCGGTATTTATCAACCCTAATGAACAAAATGATCTTTTGACCTCAAGGTTACACCAAGATACTAACTGCCAAGTCCTACATCCCAAATTCCTAGTTTCTGGAGATGCAGAGCGTTTACAACAGGTCATTTGGAATTTGCTATCCAATGCGATCAAATTTACTCCCTCTGGTGGACGGGTAGAAATTAAGCTGGAATGGGTGGACGAAGAGACTTCTACTCCCAATAGTTCCTATGCTCGAATCAAGGTAAGTGATACAGGTATTGGTATAAATTCTGAGTTTCTCCCCTACGTTTTTGATCGCTTTCGTCAAGCTGATAGTTCTAGTACACGGATGCATGGTGGACTAGGGCTAGGATTAGCAATTGTGCGCCATTTAGTAGAACTGCATGGTGGTAATGTCTACGTCAACAGCCAAGGAGAGGGAAAAGGTTCAACTTTTACACTCATACTGCCACTGTTAAAAGTAACAGAAGGACAAGAAGACGAACAAACAATGACAGATGCTCAAGAACCTGTTTCCCTTTCTCTTTCTCTTCCTCCCCTTGTGTCTCCTTCTCTTGAAGGTATAAAAGTGCTGATTGTAGACGATGAAGCTGATACTCGTGATTATCTCACCACAGTACTTAAACAGTGTCAAGCCGAAGTTATGGCAGTAGCATCAGCACAAGAAGCTCTAAATGCAATCCAAGAGTGGAAACCAGATGTTTTGGTGAGCGATATTGGAATGCCACACGAAGATGGCTACTCGTTGATCCGCAAAGTACGAGAACTCGAACGTGTAACACATAACACACTGTCACAAGATCAAAAGCGAAAAATTCCTGCAGCCGCGTTGACAGCTTATGCCAGAGCAGAGGATCGAATGCGAGCTATCAAGGAAGGTTTTCAGCTACATTTGCCTAAACCTATTGAGCCAGTTGAGTTAGCTACAGTCGTGGCTAGTTTAGCGGGACGAACTTAGTCAGTTATCAGTTATGTGCGCCTAGCCAGGGACCGATGGGGTTATCTGGCAATTCTTGGATGTGTGTCTCCTCTTTATAGAGTTGAAAACCCCTTGCCAGGTAATTAGCCATTGCGTATGGTCCATCTAGACTGCAAGTATGTACCCAAACTCGCTGCGCATCCATCTTCCATGCTTGCTGAACACCAATACTCAACAGGTGTGCCCCAATCCTCTGTCCTCTAAACTGTCCTAAAATCCCAAAGTAGGCAATCTCTACGTTGTTGCCTTGCTGTGCTTCTAGTTCTATGTAGCCTGCTGGTGTGCCACAAATATAAGCAACCCACGTTTGCACTTCTTTGCGCTTCAAGTAGTCTAACCAATGACTATACGTCCAGTCTAAGCGCTGTATCCAGTACCAGTCGCCACCTACGCTCGTGTAGAGAAATCGACTGAATTCAGGAGAAGGAATCTCAGATTGCGCCACTACTAGCTCAGGATGGTCTAAAAGAGCAGTGCACAACTGCCCAGGATTGAGCATCTCTAGATACCAGGTCGTAACATCAACAAGCTTGCTCATTTGATTACCCGTACGTAAACCCATCTAAGTGAGATGCAATAAATTGCTACAGGCTCACAGCTATATCCGAAATAAGTCATTTCAGAACTGTATCAACTTTTAACGCATTGAATGTACTGGTTTGATAGTGAAGGTTGCATATGTCGAATTTAGATGCAACTAATTCATGAGTAGTATTATATAAATACAGCACATATTATGTTAATAGTAACAGATGATTTAGTAGATGTTGTCGATAAAGCTCAACAGTTCAATCAAATTGAAGACACTAATCCTTTAAATTCTTTCTTGCCACAAGAAGTCCTGGAAAATTTACAATATGGGATATTAATTTTAAGCGAGACAGGTGACGTCATACATGCCAATGCCTCTGCTGATAATATTTTTCGTGAGTTGAATCAAGATAATTCTGAAGTAAGTGTATTGTTGCTTGCTATTTGGAACCTTTGTGAATTCTTATTGAAGACTCAAAAATTCCTAACAGAAAAAAACATTGTTCTATCTGATGAAGTTATTATTGATAAGTCAAATATTTTTCTGATTCGAGTAAGGAAGCTAGATGTAAATCAGTTCAGTAATCCTTTCCTTCTAGTAACATTGGAAAACAGATATGAATCTATAAAAAATATTGCGCTTACTGAAGCCATAAAATATAATCTCAGCCAAAGAGAAGCAGAAGTTTGGTGTCTGCACCGAGCTAAGTACAGCTATAGAGAAATTGCTTCATATTTTTTTATTTCTATAAACACGGTAAAGAAGCACATAAAAAATATTCATATTAAACAGCAGATCTTCCTTAAAAATAAAAAATAACTTTGAACGATATTGAAATAGTTAACCAAATATGGTGTAAATTATTTAGAGTATCGTTGTACTAGGGAGAGTTAGGATTTTTTTGCAAACGGAGTAACGTATTATAAATTTGCCGTTTCAATGTATTATTATTCTGGACTTCTACAGTAATCTTGTTAAAACGATCAATAGTAAAACCATTTTCCTCAACTATTTTTTGAGAATGATGACAGTAATTGACGGCAATATCTTTGGCTTTATCTGGAAGACCATTTAGGCTATTGGAATCATTACAAACAATTTGAGGAACTTCTCTATTGCCAATAATTTTTTTTATTTCCTCAAAAGCCTGTTGACGTGCTGGCTCCATCTTTAATAAAGCCCTAGAGTAACTAAGAAGTTCTGTGTTGTCAACTGGTGTTGGAGTTTGAGCACCAATTTTTAAACTAAAGGTTAAAGTGCTGATAAATAACCCGACAGTAGCACAAGCTCCCAGAAATAATGATTGGGGAAATATCCCTGTTAAGCTAGGTCGGCATAAGTGAGTGTCAAATCTCTTCATTTTATCTTGGAGAAATAACTAAAGTGGGTATAATGTTACTCATTCTGAATTGTTTTAGGAGGAAGAAGTTCCGTAAGAGTCTCTATCAGCTGTTGATCTTTATGGTCTGCCTTTTTGGAATACTTGACAAAGCTCTATGATTTTGGTTTGAAGCGCTATTGTTTCTGATGTTCCTTGCTTGAGACTAACTTCTAAATCTAGTAGAAGAGGTAAGCTCTTGATCAGTTGCTGTACAGCAAGAGAGTGGACTTCTTTCTGTAGATAGTAAATGCGATTAGGGTTACCTATCTCAGCAGCTTGGGCGATCGCTTGTTGATTTCGCTCTCCACTTTCTATCATTATCTTTACCCATAACCAAGTGCGAAATTGACCAATCAGTGTAGTAACTATCCTCAAAGATGGTTCATAAGCAGCAAGAAGATCGGCTAAGATTGCCAAAGCCTTTGCTGTATCCCCTGTTTTAATTGCTGCTGCTAATTGTAAACTATTCTGAGTTGTATTTTTTACCAACTTAGACACGGCATTGACATCCAAAGGTTCCTTTTGACCTTCAGCATAAAGCCGTAATTTCTCTAGCTCATTATAAAGCAGACGTGTATCGTTACCTACAGCCTCTACTAAGATATCTACTGTGGGAGCAGTCAATTTCACACCTACAGTTTGAGCTGCTTGGTTAACATGTTGCACCAGTAATTCCGTTTTCCAAGGAGGAATGAGGGAAAATTCCCGAAATTCTGCAGATTTTTTTAATAGTTTTGTCGATTTAAGTCGTTCGTCAGGTTTGTGATTGGTGGTGATTAATAAAAACGAGTTCTCGGGAATGACTGGTAGGGTTCGCTGTAATTCTGCTAGTACATTCTCAGGACATTGCTGACAGATGTTGCTATTGACTAACCAAACCAGGCGTCCACCAGATCCAAACGGTGGTGTCATCACTTGATTTAACCCTTGGATTACAGCATCTGTTTGATCTGGGGAGAGTACAGTGTAGTTAAAGCTAGACCATTGAGGATCAAGCACGCGATCGCGTACCACTGCGATCGCCTTTTCCATCGCAAAATCATCTTCACCCCAGTAAAAGTAGATTGGCATAAATAACCTCCACTTAGTTTCAGCAGAAAGAAACACTCGCTGGCTGCACCTGTTCCATCTCCCTGGTTCTTCCTCTCCTCACCATTTCAAAATTTGCAAAACTCTTTAAATAGCCGAGTTAGACTAACAAACATGCTTAAAATCTATTTAAGTGAGACCGGAGGAGATCGAAAGTTGGACGACAACTATCAAACTTACTTAAATCGGTTGGCGCGGATGACTTTGCCAGAAGCTTATAAGTCCCAAATTCAGCATATCCAAGAATCTTCTAAGTTTCGCCTAACACCAGGCGGAGGAAGACAAGCAGTATCTTTTCCAGGATATACAGTCATCACTCCACCCGGTGAGGAAGACAAGTTAGAAAACTCAAGCTTTTACGCCCAATTGCAGAATTTTCAACAGGAACTTTTACAGTTGCCTCTCAACTGTGATTTAATCGTACCAGTTCCTCCTGCTAGCTTTCATTTCACGTTAGCAGACTTAATTTGGGAAGATACGTACCGTGACGTCTGTGTAAAAAATCCAGATTTTGATAAACAGTTACGTACTTGCTTCACTGAAATCTTTGAGCAGTATCAAAAATCAATGGCAGCTAGAACTCGTCCCATTATCTGGCAAATTCTGGGATTAATAGTCATGCCAAGAGCCATAGGCGTTTGTTTAGTACCTCAAAATCAGGAATGTTATGAACAAATTGTTAATCTACGTCGAGCAATTTATCAAAATCCTAAATTAATTGCCTTAGGAATTGAACAACATTATCACTTCACAGGTCACATTACACTAGCCTATTTTGGGGAAGTTTCCCCCACTCTTGATCGCGATCACTTGTTGAGTATGCTTGAAAAGTTGAATCAGCAGTGGGTGTTGAGGTCCTCAGAAATTGTCATTCGCCGTGCCGAATTGCGAAAGTTTGATGATATGACTAACTATTATCGTGAACCAGACTGGCCGATTTTAGAGTTAGGAGGAGCCAGTGCGTTGGGCGGGTTCCCAGACTTGTAGCAACTGGCGTTTAGCAGTTAGGAATAAGTTCCTAACTCTTAGCAAAA
The DNA here is from genome assembly GCA_021324415.1 of Nostocales cyanobacterium Centralia_MAG_434. Taxonomy (GTDB): domain Bacteria; phylum Cyanobacteriota; class Cyanobacteriia; order Cyanobacteriales; family Nostocaceae; genus JAJPJF01. The sequence goes on along the minus strand of JAJPJF010000141.1, from coordinate 25,210 downwards.
TAGCCACTGATAAAAGTTGCATATGACTTTTTCTTAACTATGGCAGTCCTAGATGAGTTGAAAAAGTCAAAAGTCTCCGAAACCCGGTTTCTTTAGAGAAACTGGGTTTCTCATTTTTCATGAATGATTTAGGATTGCTATAGTTGTTAAAGTTCGTGTTAGCTTGGCTCATTTGTGGGATGTTCGTGTAACTGTAAGCCTAATTCTTCTTGACGATTTCGCAAGTCGTAATAAATGACACCTTTGATTGCCTGCCAAAATGGTATAATTAATGAACGAAGCAAAAGTGATATGACAATTCCTATTAAGGAAAGTACAATAACTAACGAAACTGCTCTGGTTGAGTCATAAGGAACATCTGATTGAATTGGTTTGATCACTACTAGTAAAATACCTCTATCTATAAGCTGCACAAGTATTTGTAGAGGTAACGTAATTAGTAACACCACCAAGAAGATTAGAACAATCCGCCACGCATTTCCTCGTGTTAACTCCCAACTACGGCTTACTGTGTCAATGGCGCTTCTATTTTCTTCAATCGCCAAAATTGCATCAATAAGCAAAAATCGTGCAATAAACCAGAGAAAAGTAGCTATAACAGGAAAGAATGCTAGCAAATTTAACAGTGGGATAATCAGAAAAATACCTAAAAGTAGGCACAGACCAAACAAAATGATAAACAGCAGGAGTGATGTTCTTACAAACCTCCACAGCCTAGGTTGAACTTGACTACGGGCAAAAGCCACGGTTTCTGGTTGATTGATCAATTCGGCAAATGCTAATCGTGAGATCATACTCGCATTAACTAAGGATTTACCTAAAGCATAGAAATACAAAGTTAGTCCAATAACAAATAAAAAAAACCAAGCTAGCGGTAAGTCAGTAGCATGAGACGCATAGATGAGCAGCCTACCAGAGACAATAAATAAAAAAGGTAAGAATGACCAGAAAGAGGCTGTTAAAGCTAGTAAAAAGTAGGATTTGAGATGAGACCGATAAAGCCGTAATCCGGCTTTCACTACGTTACCTAAACTAAGGGGTTCTGTAGGATTTTGAGGATCAAAATTTTGGAACATGATCTGCAATGCTCCTGTATAGTAAGGCAGAGAATGTGAAGCTATTTCAAATGTAATAAACTTATTACTCCCAAACTATATGAATATTCAACGTTGAATAGGCGACGAAAATCCAACTAACAGCGCTTATACCGTTTCACTATAAATCTAATACATTTATCCTCTTTGTCCTCGAATCAAACAGGACTGTTATATGGCCTTGATCACTCTACAAGTAGAAAACAATAGTGCAAGTCTGACTCATCCAAAAGAGGTTCGACTAGATCTTTACCTTTCCCAACACCTCAATGAGCTATCGCGATCGCGCATTCAACAGTTAATTGAACAGAGTTACGTAAAACTAAATGACAAAATCTGCACATCTAAAAAGACAACTGTTAAAGTAGGTGATCGCATCATCTTGGAAATACCAGTTGCCGAACCTCTGGAACTACAGCCAGAAGATCTTCCCCTAGACATCCTTTATGAAGATGACTCTCTGCTCATTCTCAACAAACCTGCTGGGTTAGTTGTCCATCCTGCACCAGGTCATCCAGATGGCACACTGGTAAATGCTATTTTAGCTCACTGCCCCAATTTACCAGGAATTGGAGGAGTTCAACGTCCGGGAATTGTTCATCGACTGGATAAGGATACAACAGGAGCAATCGCGATCGCCAAAACCGAAATAGCCCATCAAAATCTACAAAAACAACTTAAAGCAAAAACTGCACAGCGAGAATACCTTGGAGTTGTTTACGGGGCTCCCAAAACAGAAAACGGTACAATTGACTTGCCTATTGGTCGTCATCCAGTTGATCGCAAGAAAATGGCAGTTGTCCCTGTAGAAAAAGGCGGACGACCTGCAGTAACTCACTGGCAAGTCAAAGAACGATTGGGTAACTACACGCTCATACACTTTCAACTAGAAACTGGACGTACTCATCAAATCCGTGTCCACAGTGCTCAAATGGGTCATCCCATTGTTGGTGACCCCGTTTATAGTTCTGGTCGTTCGGTGGGGGTGAATTTGTCTGGTCAAGCACTCCATGCATGGAGACTGAAACTGCAACACCCAGTGACGGAGAATTGGATTGAAGTCACAGCTACACCCCCTATGGAGTTTACAAAGTTATTAGAGGTGTTAAGGCAAAGAATTCCTCAGCAAAAAGGATATTGAAATCCTAAATCATTTATAAAAAATTCCTGTTCCATAACCGCATAAGGCAATTTCCAATCTGCTGAAAGGACTGCCATGTAACAACATGGTGCGCACAAACTATGGGATAGAGTGTGTTTCACTAAGGCTACCTCAATGAAACTTCTACATCACCCAAAATTTATGCGCACCAAATAGTCAATCAGACCAACAAATTAGCAGTAGAGGAAAATTGTTACTTAACCCCTGCAAGTTTACGATAAGGTACAGACTTCTCAATATCGATGTTGTATGGTGAAACTCTTTGTGGGAGGTTACCTTGAGGATCGATACTGCGTGCTAAAGCCAAGAAATTGGCTGGATCGCCAGCCTTGGGCTGCTTGTCTTGTGGGGTATAGCGACGTACCTCTGTTTGCCAAATGATTTGTGGGAAGCCGAGCTTAGCACGGTAATAGCCGTCATAGCGTGGCAATCTGAGGTTGGTGGTTTCTGTTTCCACAGCTTGGCTAGGTAGTACCCGACGTCGCTGATAGGGAACGGTAGAGTCACCAAAGTTGGATAGGTACTCTTCACTATTGAGCAGATCATCAATAAAGCCTTTGATACCCTTGGTAGCAACGACTATTGACCAAGCTATTTTTTCACGCTCACTGTAAACAGAACGCCCTAGAACCCGCTCTACAACATGTTCTACAAAGCGATAGTTGCTGTTGAGATCGTAAAAGCTTTTCTTAAAGGTCTCAGAAAGTACTAATCCACGAATAAAGTCCCGCACTGTAATTTGTCCATTGCGGAGCTGGGATTCAAGATTGCGTTGGCGATCTACTGCAAAGGCATGAAAAAATATCTGACGATATGCTGCTTCAATTAGGTCATCTAAATCTGAAGGGGAGAGTAGGTTATCCGTGGAGTAAATCCAAGGCTGTTGGTCACCTCCGACTTCATATCCTGCTACGCGCTGATTTTGGCTGGAAGGAGCGTATGTTAACAGAGGAAGTGTCATTATTAAACCTCCGTGATGTTAATGAAATTTAACAACTTCAAATCACATCTTAAGGGAGTAGCATGAGCAAAACTCCAAGATTCTGATAGAATTTTACGAAATTTAACGTAGGACTCGTCTCTATCCCCGTCCCTATCATAGTTTGGTGCAAAATCTCCGTGCCTAAATTTCATGTGAACCTATCCAAAATGACAGGGGATCTCGAGTTGATTGACAATAAGGCCAACTACGCAAATACGCTTCCATTCCAGGCTGTTGGTAGGGTGGTTCTAATCCCAATCCTAAACACACATGAGACAATATGGTAGCAAACTTTTGGCTATGACCAGACTCACCTAAATGAGCATGGGCATATTCATGAGCGACTATATGTAGCCAATTTTGTGGAACAACTCGACCAACATCAACAAAAATCGTGACAGGGGTCGTAAAAATGTTACACACACCATCAATTCCTAATGACTGTGCTAGAGGAGTTGCAAGAATCCTGATATGCTTACGTTTTTGGGGATGAAAGCATTCATGACAGGCATCAAGATAGACACCTAGCTGTGTGTTGATGGTGTCAATATTGTTACCAATAAAATTACAAATGGGGATGCGATCGCGTAAATTATCCATCACATCCACCATTTTTGGTTCTATGGCAAAGCGTTGTACCATCCGTAGATAGTTGCAGCCACGAGTAAAAGCATCACTCTTAGCAGGATAATTCACCAACCCAAAATCGAATAAAACTCTCTTGTCTCCAAAACATTCTGTGTTTGCTGAGGGGTCACCGCTAGTGTGTTTAAACCATCGGTATCTTGAATCACACGAGCTTCCGTACAAAACGAAGCAGTGCTGAAACCACCAAATCGTTTTACAGTACTGGTTCGTAGTCGGAGATCTGGATTAGCAAACCAGAATCGCTCAATAGAACTCATTGTTTCATATTCGGTGGTTAACACCAGCCCATCTTCATCATCCAGGTGATAAAGACCAACCACAGGCATAATTTCCGCGTAGCCTCTTTCACGAAGTAACTTACCTTGTCTGGGGTTACCAGCATCAGGGACGATCGCAAACACTGTTTTGCCCTCATGGTTCTCCTCACCCTCTTTGTCCCAAGCCATGGAACCTAGCCAGTTCACACGGGAACCGCCTATCGACAAACTAGGGTCAATGGAATGCAACTCACACAATGCAATAATTTCTGGGTGATCTGCCGATAGAGTTTCCACATTAATCTCAGACTCTCCCACCTCAGAACGTTTAAACGCCAAATGATGAGTTGTGCGAGAAGACAGCCACCTACCAGCACTTAGCTGAAAAAACTCTAACGCGTCCATTAGACCTCTAACTCCAACTAAAAAATCATGCTAAGGATACTTTAATTATTTTCTCTTTTTTAAGTTGAATATATAAGGGTACATGGAAATTTTCCTGTTCCCTGTTCCCTCTTAACTACATCAAAACATGTGAGAAAGGGACCAGTAGGTCCCAGGAACAGCGTCTATGGTGATTTTTATCAGGAAGATACTATATAGTTCATCAATTGAGTGTCAGTGATTCTAGTCACAATCTGCAACTTAGCATCTACAAAACTCCTACCTTTTGCCAGGCATTTTGCACCGCTTTTTGCTCATGGCATCCTTCACCATAGAGTTCTCCAGCAACTTTGATAGTCAAGTTAGCAGCCTCTTTAAAATTCGTTTTTGGGCGTAGACGACCGCACAAAGTTGTATACCAGATTTTGCCAGCTTGCTCCCAAGCATGACCGCCAATCTCCTTTGCTGCTAGGTAAAAAGCATAGTTAGGGATACCTGAATTTATGTGTACTCCACCGTTATCCTTAGCACCAGTGTAGAAATTTTTAACATGTGCTGGTTGTGGATCTTTCCCCAAAACTGAGTCATCATACGCAGTTCCTGGTGCTTTCAATGTGCGAATACCCATACCATGAATTTTCTCAGTAAATAGACCCTGCCCAATGATCCAATCTGCTTGATCCACAGTTTGATTGTTTTGATACTGTTTCACTAAAGAACCAAAAATATCAGAAAAAGACTCATTTAAAGCCCCAGCTTCATCGGCATACAATAAACCAGCTTCGTACTGAGTTACACCATGAGTGAGTTCATGGGCAATAACATCAGTAGACTTGGTGAAGCGTTGAAAAATTTCTCCATCCCCATCACCATAAACCATCTGACTGCCGTTCCAAAAGGCATTATCATACTTCACACCGTAATGTACGGTAGAGTCTAAACGCAAACCCTCATCATCAATGGAATTGCGCTGAAACACACGATCATAGAAATCATAGGTTATTCCTGCACTGTCGTATGCTTCATTAGCAGCCTCATCAGCACAGGGAGGATCACCTTCGGCACGCAACAATTCACCTGGAAGATTTTCGGTATTTTTAGCATTGTAGATGGTACGACGCTTCTGACCAGGTTGAGGCATAAACGTTAGACTCCCCACGACCTCCCGCCGTCCGCGAAATTGTGCTGAAACATTCAATGTGTGAAAAGCCCAATCGCGCTGATATTGTTGACCATTTTGGGCAATCTGTTCGAGTATATGAGGTGGGACAATACAACAAATAGGGCATCTGGAGTAAAGTTGATGCTTACACCCAATTCCTGTTGATATCTTCTTTTTTTGAGATCTCAAAAACATTCTCCTATTTCAACCGATGCTACAAGGGTACCCATCTAAGACCACACTGTTTCAACAACATAGTGACCAAACCCCTTTGGGGTAGGGAACAGGCAACAGTGGGAAGCAACATCAGGGTTTTGGAGGTAGTACGGTTGCTACAGGTTTTGTTTCAGGGGAGTTTACTGCTATAGGTGTTTGTGATGGGGGTAAAAGAATTGCTGTGTTTTTGGACGGTAGCGATTCCGATTGTTGCTGGTACCGTTGTGCTAGACGCGCTTGGTAGCGGTTTTTCGGTTTGTGGACTATTCTTGCTGGTTGGTTCAGGCAACGAAGAACTATCAAACATCCACCAGCACAACTAAGAGCGATCGCCACTACCATCCATAAAGAGATGGGATTGGCAGTTTCAGACTCTGTATTTGTTGGCTGTTCAACTTCAACAAGCTCATCTGTGTCAGACTGTGTCTTTGTTGGCTGTTCAACTTTAGTGGGGAGTACTTCTGGTTGTTTTTCTTGATCTTCAAGTTGGGTCTGTTCCACAGACCCAACAGAACTCAAGCTATGGAAGGCAAGAGCAGCAATACAGAGAAAAATCACTGACAACCCAATCAAAAACACCCAAGGATAATGTCTAAGGAGATATAATACAATACTCTTACTGCTTGTTTGTTGCGGTTTAGTATTTTCTGATTTTGATGTCGTCGCTTCTACTTGGGATGGCTGCTGTACACTCTGACCATTTTCCATGATTATTTTTCAGATTTGTACTCCTCAAGATCCTTGATTGTACTCTAGGGGTCATGAGCGCGTATCCGTATTAACATTTTTATACATGGACAAAAATCAAACATTTATTCTACGTAACAAGAAGAATACAAAATGCTCTAAAATCCCGCACGATTTGCTACATTCTCAGAATGTCTTTGTAGTGCTAATTGAATTAACTGATCAACAAGTTCCGGAAAAGGTATCCCACTGTGGTTCCAGAGTAGGGGATACATACTCGTTGCGGTGAAACCTGGTAAAGTATTAACCTCGTTAATCAGCACCTCTTGTGTAGCTTCAATGTAGAAAAAATCTACCCTTGCTAACCCAGCTGCGTCTACGGCTGCAAAGGCTTGCAAAGCCATGTCCTGAATTTTACTTGATACGTTCTCTGGTATTGCTGCAGGAATTAGTAAATCTGCTCTGCCTTCTGTATATTTAGTTTCATAATCATAAAAATCGCTATTATAAGTTATCTCACCTACCACAGAAGCTATGGGCTGATCATTCCCTAAAACGGCACATTCCAATTCTCTTGCGACTACGCCAGCTTCAACAATAATCCTGCGGTCATAACTGGCAGCATTGTCTAATCCAGTTTCTAATTCGTGCCGCGATCGCGCTTTGGCAATACCAACCGATGAACCTAAGTTAGCAGGCTTAATAAAACAGGGATAACCCAAGGTAGCCTCAATTTCATCACATAGTTTGGGAAAAACACAAGGATTTGACCAAATTTGGGAGCGGTTGACTGCTACGTATTTGACTTGTGGTAGTCCGGCTTGGGCAAATGCCATTTTCATGGCAATTTTATCCATACCTAATGCCGAGCCTAAAACTCCAGAACCGACAAAGGGAACTTGCATTAAAGTGAGCATGCCCTGAATTGTACCGTCTTCACCATTGGGTCCATGGAGTATTGGGAACCAAACATCTACTTCAGCAACTTGAGAAGGAGATTGCCAACGGCTGAGAGTTTGGCTTTGGGGGTGAGATAGGATCTGTTGATTTTCAGGCGTTGAGTGTTGAGTTTCTAAAAGAGGGATACCGGAACCCAAAACATTTTGAGGTATTTCCCCTGCTAACCAACGTCCATCTTTTTGAATATAGAAAGGTAGTATTTCATATTTCTCGGCATTTTGCTCTGCACTCAAAGCTTGTGCGATCGCCCGTGCGGAATTTATCGAAACTTCATGCTCTCCCGAACAACCACCAAATAGTAAACCTACGCGCAGTTTCCTCATTTTCCAGTCCTCCATCACTCCTTAAATGCTGATAGCGTATCACACACTGCCATTGAGGGTTATGCTGTTTGCCAATGGGCATAAATCTAGCACAAAGAAGATTGCTATACTAAATAATAGTTATACTTCCGTATTTCCTATCTAGATTGAGTTTTTAAACTGACTTGTCATTAGCAGCAAAACAAAAGCAGCAACAGTGGAATCAACAGGCGAGAATCTATGACAACTTCAAAGAGTGAGTTTGAAATTAATAAAACAGAAGAAGAGTGGCGCGAGATTTTGACGCCAGAACAGTATAAAGTGATGCGTCAGCATGGTACAGAACGTGCTTGTACTAGCCCACTTGATAAACAATATGCTGCAGGAACTTATCTATGTGCTGCTTGTGGACAGCCACTGTTTACATCAGTAACCAAATTCAACAGCGGTACAGGCTGGCCCAGCTTCTTTAACCCAATTGAAGGCGCAATTGGTAGATCTATAGATAAGTCTTTTTTTATGACCAGAACAGAGGTTCATTGCAGCCGTTGTGGTGGACATTTGGGTCATGAATTTGATGATGGTCCGGCACCGACAGGTAAACGCTACTGTATAAATGGTGTCGCTCTGAAATTTATTCCAGAAGAAACGGCTCAGTAAACAGCTATCAGTAAAAAGTTATCAGTTATCATATCTGAGTAGTTGATAACTGATAATTGTTCAGACTAATCTCCCCAAGGTGAAGGGATACTTGTTGTTGAAATTACCTTATTTGTTACCAACCGGATAGCAGACTTACCACAAGTGGGACAAACGACCTCAACATCTCGGACAGGTTGTGAACTGTCACATTCACTTAGTAACCCCTGAAAGCAGTGGTAACACTCGTAGAAAATGCGACTGACTGGTTTGTCACAGTCCAGTATACGAATGTGTTGACAAGGCTTAGGTTCTTGGTCTTGCAACTTAAGGGGTTTTGGTTTTTGAAGTGGCTTTTGCTGATCCATAACTATTCATACCTCAATTAAAAGTTGTACAGACTGGTGTAGATTCCCCTATTGCGACCCTTATTTGTGCTATGTTGCTTGTCAATCGCCTAGTTTGCTCTCTAAATACGACTACGCCAAAAAAGCAGCACAAATGACAAAAATCTTTGTGGAAATACTTTAGCAGAAAGAAATCACGGTAATGCTAGCTATTAAGAGCATTTTTTGTCCTAGTTCACTTTTTTTTCCTGGTTATGGGTTGAGCTACTCTTGACTCGATCGTAAATTGCGGGATTTCCAAAAGCTCAACCTCACTCAAACTATACTGTTCACAAATGAGGCTCAGGCGTCTTCCAGGAGTTTCCACGGGATTGACCGAATGGATTAAATCACCCTGAAAGTAAATCAGAGTATTCATTTGCGGCTTAATTTGTCCAACTTGGCGTTTACGGGTGTGAAGTACCAGTTCTCCGCCTTTCATATCCTTTGGTACTTGAACATATAGGACACTGACGAGTACAGGTGGTTCGATGGTTTTTGAGTACGAACGTAAAGAGCGATCCATATGGGGATCTACACGAGAGCCTTCCTTTAATAGTAAAGGATTAAGGTAAAAAGCATTACATGTTGGTTGGAGTGCCAGATTTAGGTAAGCCGTAAAAAAGGGAAAGTGTTGCTCAACTTGTGCTATTCCTGAGCGCTGAAACACTACGGAAAATCCCTTAGTATTCACAAAGTCTCGGTTAAGGTTGTTAACAGTAAAGTAAGAGCATGCTTGAATTTGCCCGCTCAAATCGCTTAGGTAATGGCTGGGGAAGGCCGATAGTTGTTGAGAATAGTATTTTACATTCATGAAAGTTTCAAGAATCTACTTGCAAAGTAAACTCATAACGACTATGATTTATATAGAGCAACTGAATATTATATAGTTAGCAAAATTTATGAATAAGATCCAAGAAATTCCATTGAATCAAATTAAGCGGCCCTTACCACGCCAAAACGATCCACAGAAAGTACAAGCCCTGATGGAATCGATAGCGGAGATTGGACAGCAAGAACCGATTGATGTCTTAGAAGTTGATGGGGAATATTACGGTTTTTCCGGATGTCATCGCTATGAAGCTTGTCAACGTTTAGGCAAACAAACCATCTTAGCTAGAGTTCGTAAAGCACCTAAGAGTGTTCTCAAGATGCACATTGCTTAAGCGATTTTTGACTGTTACTCTAAAAAATCTGGAGCAATCAACTTTTTTTTGATTGCTACAACTACAGCTTGAGTACGATCATGCACCTTTAGCTTTTGCAGAATTGTATGAACATGCACCCTCACAGTACCCGAGACAATATGAAGAATCTCGGCAATTTCTTGATTAGTTTTTCCAGATGCTAGCAGAGCCAAAATCTCTTGTTCACGCTGTGTTAAGGGACTGGTTAGTTCATCATCTGTTCCTAGTAACTCAGAAGATCCATTGCCTTTATGAAAAGCGGCTCTAATCTCTGTTGTTGCTGTTTGATCCCACCAAGAAGCACCGGCTGCAACAGAGCGTAGTGCTAAGACTAACGTTTCTGCTGCAATTCCCTTCAAACAGTAACCCTGAGCACCAACTTCAATGAGTCGTCCAATCAGGGATTGTTGGGAACGAGAGGTTAAGACTAGAACTGGAAGTTTGGGATGTTGCTGCTTAATTTGGCGACAAGCTTCAATCCCTCCAATTCCCGGCAACCCTATATCTAATAAAACAATATCCACAGAATGCCGATTTGCTAATTCCAAGGCTGTTTCACCATCTTCAGCCTCTGCAACAATTTCTAGCTCTGCTTCTTGTTGCAATCTAACACGCAAACCAAGACGAAAAAGCTCATCGTCTTCAACCAGTAAGATTCGTAACTTTGCAGGTGACATCACTTAAGTAAAAGCGGCTTCAACGAGTCATGCAGGTAGTCAACAAAACTCAAAGAGTAGCCACGGGGTGTATTGCACGTAGTGTCTCTGGAAGAGAATTGTTTCTCTACCCAGACTCTGTGAGCAGAACTATCTCAAAAGTCAGCAACTAAACTAACCTTAAAGAGATTAAAGTAAAAACTTTCGATAAGTATTATTGTAGCCATAATTGAGATCTACAGCATTTTTAAACAACTCCCGAGCACTGAAACGGTAGAACAGGTAGGCGGAACGCAAAAATTGCGCCGTTAGGAACTCGATTCTCTACCCAAATTTTACCACCATGGGCTTCCACAATCTGACGAGTCAAATACAGCCCCAATCCTGAACCCTTCGCTTGACGATCGCTATTTCCCTGATAAAACCGCTCAAATAAGTGGGGTAGTTCTGCCTGTGTAATACCTGCTCCAGAATCCATAATTTTAGCTGTTTGATATGAAGAACCAGACTCCAACACAACTTCCACTTTGCCACCTCGTGGAGAGTGATTAATGGCATTGGTTAAGAGATTGGCAAAGACTCGTTGCAGTTGGAAAACATCTCCATGAACCCAAAGGAATTTGCGAAAGTCTGAGTCACCGTAATTGAATGAGATATAGACGCGACGACTTGATGCTAGTTCTGTTAATGTTGTGGCAACTTCCTCTGCGATCGCAACAAGATCGACAGGTGCTAACCGAAGTTTTAATCCTTCAATATCATTACGATAGACATCTAGGAGTGTTTCCACCATTTGTAAACTGGTCTGATGGCTGCGAATCATCGTCGCCAGAACTTTCTTTTGTGCTGGAGCTACAAAACCAAAATTTTCGCGTTCGAAAGCCTGTAAGGTTTCAATCGCCCCAAGTAGTGGAGTTTTTAAGTCATGAGTCAAGGTAGAGGCAAAGTCTTCTCTCACACTGGCTAGCTCTTCTTGTGCTTGCAGTTTTGCTGTTTGTTGTAACAGCGCTTGTTGATTTAAGCGGTTGCGATCGCTGAGAATTCCTGTCACCACAAGTGCCAAGATTGCAATAAATCGACTAGCAATTGTGGGAGTCCTCACAGGATAGACACCTGGAATCCAGACATTTAGAATTGTTAGAATACAAGCGATTAAAGTCACTCGCAGTGTAGCTGCTCGACCTAGACATGCATTTGTTATTAGTATTGGACCAATATAAAGATAACCAAACACATAGTCAGGTGGAGTAGAGTACTCCAAAAACGCTACTATCATCATCAGCCCAATAATTAACCATGATGCTCTAAATTTTGGGTAATTGCGATAGTTAAAATTTTTAAATATAAACATCTGAAATTTTCATTAGATAAGTATTATAGCTATTTATTAACTCTAGCGATTTTCTTAAAAATCTAGGTTTAATTTAAATAAAAATATTCTTTTTAGGGCCTAAATTTTCCTATATATTTGCAAATATATACATTATCTAAACTTTAAGAATATATTTGTTAAGCACAAGTTATACTGGATTCTATATAAAAATTGAAAGGCTTATCAGGTGGTTTCCCAAAATTGCATAGATTTCACCCAAAAGTTACAAGACTTGATGCGACAGGTGAGCATCGTTAGTTTTAAAGCTTTGAGTCGTGCCACTGGAGTTTCAGAACGGCAAATTTTGCGTTTACGACGATTTGGTGCTGAGCAAATGCGTGTTGACGTATTGGTGAAGTTGTCGCAAACATTAGAGGTATCATTGAGTGAGTTAATCGCAAATTTTTCTCAAGTAGATTTAGAAAAAGATGATCAGGAGTCATCGACTCAGGGATTGTTACAACACTTAGAAGATTTAAAAAGAGAATATGAGCGAGTTCAATTACAATTAGAACAGCAGCAACAGACATTGCTACAAGATTTTCAGCAGTCAAGTTTACAGCTTCTGGAATCTTTACTACTACAATTTCCGACCGCAGCGCAAAAAGCACGAGAAAACCCAAATCTTCCCGCAATCAATATTGTCCCGTTAGTTCTCAAACCGTTGGAAAAACTTTTATATGAGTGGGGAGTGGAGGCGATCGCACCCGTAGGTGCAGAGCTACCATACGACCCTAAATTACATCAACTTATGGAAGGAAGTGTACAGCCAGGGGAAACTGTCAAGGTACGTTACACTGGTTATTATCAAGGTAACAAACTGTTGTATCGAGCTAAAGTCAGTCCTGTATAAAGTAGTGATGGTAATCTTTGCTAAGGTTTTATTTAAAACAACTGAAATTATTAAAACTTTCTAAAATTTTCATGAGTTCCATCAAAACATAGATTATTTCTTTTTTTGAAAAGCTATTCATTAGCTTGCTCAAACTGAAAGGACAAAATGATTCATTTTTTGGCATAAACGTCTACAATAGTAAGTAAACTACAAAAGCCTTGTTTGTGGTGATTACCGTACAAAACCGAATTTAAAGCAACAAAGTAGAGTAACCTGTGGTATAGTTAAGGAGTTAAGACTAGCTTTGCCAAAGTATAGGTCTCTACGCATAGGCAACACTTCCGCAAGGGAAAGCAGTTTTGATCAAGCATTTACTAAACAAAATCTGAATTTATTTGAGGTTATGACTCAGCAGCAAGTAATTCACCCAATGGTGAAATTGCAGCGTAACGTGCAATCACTCGTGGATTCACAAATCATCAAGCCAACAGATAGTATATGGAAAATCGCATTGCTCTATGGCAATGAATGGCAGTACTGGAAACAGGAGCTGTTAGATTTTGGATTTACTATGCAAGACCCAATTAGCGAGTTACTAGCTGTTGAAGCTTGGGATGAAGAGTAAGTTAGGAGTTAGCAGTAGGGGCACAATGCCCCGTGCCCTTAGAGGGCAGAAGTTAGGAGTTATTCTTGACAACTAACGACCAACAACGGCTAACAAATACTCTAAGTCTTACACTCTGCTAATGCGGCGGCTAATTCATTTGCCGTTTGATAGCGATCGCGTGGCAATGGTTCTGCAACCCGGTCTATGACTTCTCGTAATTGAGGAGTGATGGTGGGAATGTTAGTGACATCAAACCTAAAATTTCGTCCCCGTTGACGATAGAATCTTAGAGGATTTTCGCCAGTGAGGAGAAAAATTAAAGTAGGTCCAATTGCATACAAGTCCGATTGAGTTAAAGGTTGTCCGCGTTCTTGTTCAGGGGCACAGTAACCCTCTGCACCAATTCGGGTACCAGGTGTTGTACCAATTTCCTTAACAGCACCGAAATCGAGCACAACTATGCGATTGTCGAAGTTTCGCACCATCAAATTGGCAGGTTTAATATCACGGTGGATCAGTGGTGGATTGTGACTATGGAGGTAGTCCAAAATATCACAGGTTTGGATCATCCAAGCAATTCCTTGATTTGGCGTGACAGGCCCTTTTAAATAAATAAGTTTTTCTAAATCCTGCCCGTGGACTAATTCCATTGCCAAATATTTTTTCCCACCTTCAATAAAAAAATCGTAGTATTTAGGAATCCCAGGGTGATGAAGAGATTTAAGAGTGTAAGCTTCCCGTTCAAATAATTCTTGTGCTTTGGCAATTTTTGCCATATCAGCATTCATCTGCTTCAACACTAGTAATTGTGGGTGTCCGGCAATCTTTCCTGTGTTATCCCACGCCAAATAGGTAGTACCCATACCACCTTGTCCCAATGTTCGCAACACCTGATAGTGGCGAATAGTCTGTTGCACTGACAGAGGTTGACCACAGTGGATACAAAATAAATTATTGGGTGAGTTACCTTGGTGATTACAACTAGCAGGTAAAGGTGGGTGTTTTGTCCCTATTTCTGGTTGCTGAATTTTGAATTTCAGGCTTGGACCCCCTTGTGCCAGTTGCAACAAGGAATCATCTGGCACCAAACTTTGAGTGACTACTAATACACCATTCAGGAAAGTGCCATTTGTGCCTTGACTGACGATAAGCCATGAACCTCTGTTAGGACCAGAATCGATTTGTCTTAGTTCCAAATGATGTCGCGAAACCAAGCTATCATTTAACACAATGTGATTATCTGCTGAACGCCCAATCCGAATGATGGGTTCGTTCTCAAAGCACCATTGTTGAAGGGGTGTTTTTTTTTGCGGTTCTAACAGGGTCAGCGTGACCATACGGGAGAGGGGAGAGAGGGATAGAAGGACAAGGGAAGGGAAGGGAATAGGACAAGGAGGAGTATATATTATTAAATTACTTTTACAACCTAGTTAGTAGCAATTAATGCCCACTTATTTATTTTTCTGTTCCTCTCATTTTCTCTCTCCCACTCTCCCATACTCCCAATTGCTGCTCCTCTAGATTCGTTGTTCCAAATTTGGGCGCACTTTCACCCTAATGGCTACAGCAGTAATATTGTCATGACCATTGTAGTTGTTTGCTAAGTCAATTAAATTGCTAACACCAATTTCCAGGTTAGTACTAAAATTCAGCAACGGTTCTAAGTGTGTACGCCAATGATTTTCTAACAAATCGTTATCTGACAAACCATCTGAAACAATGAGGAAGAGAGTATCTTCATTAATCTCTAAAAACTGTACATCAGGAGCAACAAAGTTTTCGTCGCGAGGCCCTAGCGCTTGAGTAAGTTGGTAAGCATCGGGACGGGAGTATGCCACACTTTTTTCAACTCCCCGAGAAATTTCCCGTTGACCTACTTCGTGATCTACTGTTATTTGTTCCAATTCTCGCTTTCGAGTTAAGCGATAGAGGCGGCTATCTCCTACATGAGCCACTGCTACCCGAGTATCTTGGATTAAGACTATAACTAGGGTTGTACCCATACGCCCGATACCAGAACGGGCATCTTGTTGATTGATATTATAAATGTCTTGGTTTGCATGCCGTACTGCCTCGCGTATCTCTTCTTCTGTTGGCAGTTGGTGAGCAACCCAGTGCGTTTGAAAGTATTGCCTGAGACTATCGACTGCTGCAGCACTGGCTATTTCACCCCCTGCATGTCCACCCATACCATCACAAAGAATATATAAACCTTGGGCGTGTACAGTACGGTTATTAGGAAATTCTACCTTATGAAGTTGAGTCTCAATACCAAAATAGTCTTCGTTGTGGTCTCGTTGACGCCCCACATCCGTCAAACCTGCATGCTCTAGGCTAATTAACTGCATCGGCAGAACAATAGTTGGTAGATCATCACTTTTAGACACGCTCTCGTCTATTTCATCCACTTGTAGAAAAGTCGGTGCTGTAGTACTCCCGTCTTCAGGTACATTGGCATCTGTCTCACTCACACTGTTGCCTTGCAGTTCAGTCGCAATTACTTGTAAACAAGATTGTAACTCTGTCAGTGTCTGAATCTTGCCTAATTCCAGATCTCCTAATAATTGCAATATCGCTCCGAATTGAGTACGTTGGGAGTATTTAAATAGGGTTTGCCAAACTCGCCCCAAAGCTTTAATTGTTAAATACTGCTCTTGCGTACCATTTGTTTGTGCTTGTTGTTCTACTTCTTGTGTAGACACATTAGATGTTGAAGCGATTTGCTCTGTTTGCTCTTTGGGGACTTCTAAATATAAACGTTGTAGTGCAACTGCTTGGTCTTCATCTAATCTAAGATTTGACCACTCCAATAGACTTTGGCGACAACTCACCGTTTCTAGAAGTACCCAAAGTTGGGTCATCTGGTAAAAACAGTGTACGATTTGTAACGAACTGGTTGTATCTTCGCGCCATAATTCGAGTAAATGCCGCCAACCTGAGCGGTCTTCAATAAGAACCACTTGTATATCTCCTTGCTGCCATGCATCATGAATTGGTGGTATGCCAAGATAGTAATGAGATTGCAGAGTAATATAAGGTTTAGCAAGGTTGGGAATTTTACTTGTATCTACTGATAATGTTGCCCACTCCTTTTGCTGATTTTCTAACAACATTGCTGCCAATGGTGATACTTGATAAGGGTGGCAGTCTAAAACCTTGACACACACCTCAGTATTGCTTGGCATATCCTCAAAAGATGGTAATGGCTCTAGCAGCTGATAACGCTGCTGTATATCAAGATATGAACCTACAGAGAGACGAGAAACTTTTCTTTCCTCTACTAATCCTGCGTCCTGTGCTTCTAAAATCTCTTCCTTGAAAATAATTGCCCACCAAACTGTTCCACACTCCGCACCGCAGTTGTAACAATATTGTGTATTCACAGCTACACTTGTAGCGCATTTGGGACAGACTCTATGGGTCAGGGAAGTGCCACAATTTTGACAAAATTTGTTGGCATCGGGGTTTTCAAATTTACAATGAGGGCAAATCAGCATTGTGGAAGTTCCTTCATTCCCATTCCAAAGTGCTTATAGCCACTTAGAGCCGAAGTTCCGTAACAGGAAGCACTTATATATAGTAGACCTGTAAAAGATAATGGTTTCAATCGGAAATTTTTATGGCAGTCGTAATTTTTACGCATATTAACTAAAAATTTCTGGTATTGGCAAGCGATTAGTCAAGGTAAGAGATTGAGGAAGTAAGCGGTAGTTGCTAGTAACTAGGTTGTAAAACTCATTCATCAATAGAAAATATATTTTCTCCCTTGTCCTCCTTGTCTCCCTTCCCTTGTTCTCCTTGTCCCTCACGTGAGAGCGGTAATTCAATAGTAAAACAAGTGCATTTGGCCTCACTTTCTGCCACGATTGTTCCTCCTAAATGTTTGATAAGTTTTTGTACTAGTGCTAACCCTAAACCCATACCACCCTGCTTCCAGGGATCGTTGCTAGGAATGCGGTAGAATTTGTCGAAAATCCGCGGTAATTCAGTCGTTGGAATGTCTACGCCAGAATTGATGACCTTGAATTGAATGTTATTAAATTCTAATTGGGCAGTCATGGTAATTGTTGCCCCTAGAGGACTAAATTTACAGGCGTTGGTAAGTAGTTCTATCAAGATGCGCTCTAAACTGAATAGATCGCAAATCAGTGGAGGAAGATTAGGCTCTACACTGAGATGAATCTCATGCTGATAGCGATTCTGGTAACGTGTCCTAAACAGTTCAACGACTCGTACAAGCAATTCCTGTATTGAAATTGTTTCCAAGACAAAGTGTTTAGTATCTGTATCTAAACGCTGTAAATCCAGGAAATTGTTGATCAGGTTAATTTCGCGATCGCATTCATTGACTAAGATTTGGAAATAACGAGCTGCCTTAGAGCACTCTGTGTGTGGCTTAGCCACGTCCGCAAAAAAGTTATGCTGTTGATCTAGAGCTATTGCCAGCATCTGAATTGCCATTTTCATATTGGTTAGTGGCGTACGTAGTTCGTGAGAAACCGTACTGAGAAATTCCTCTTTTAGGCGATTTAGACAGTTCATTTCTCCGAAATGTGTTTGTACGGCTTTTAGGCTTTCATCAAGAGAAACCTCTGCATCAGTTAGAGTATGAAAATATTGTTGATGTTCAGGGAAGGAGTCTTCCTTAAAAGATGGAGAGATGCTAACAGGCAGTTGTTTAAAATCCGCAGAGGTACTGACAACACCATCCTCTAGCTTGTAAGCAGTGATGTCTTCGCAAACCATTATAATTGTGGGGTTTTGCTTTCTTTCGGGCTCTAGTAGTACCCGTGCTAATACTTTGACCCATTTGATCTTACTATTAGGACAATTGAAGCGAAATTCCCCATTTGCAACTTTGCTTGAAGGTGTTGTCCCTAATAATCCTATCAATGCGTCAGATAACCTTGGCTGATCAAAGGATGCAAACAATTGAAAAATAGGTTTTTGTAACAATTCTTCAGGAGCATAACCCAGATAATCTGCACCAAATTGATTGACCGATAATATCGTCCCAGCTATATCTAAACTAAAAGACACAGAAGGAACATTTTCGTACATTCTGCGATACCACAAAAGTTCTTCTTGGGTACGACGCAAGGTTTCCAAGCAAAGTTCTGAATTAGAGGCTCTTTCAGGCACAAGTTCCAGACGTGTAGAAGTTGCGGACATGATATCTCTATTGTGGCAAGTATGATGCCAGCTAGATTGTTCATTACATCTCATAAAACTTAAACTTGCACCCAAGCGCTGGTGTGAGTTAGAAGGAGTAAGAAAAGAACAATATTATACTGCTTTTAACTCAAAAAGACTTCTTGGAAAAAGCCAAATCATGCAAATGCTTTCGTTCAAGTGGATTGAGGTCACGCCACTGCCCAGGTTCCAGGCTCTCTAATTGTAAATGTTCTATACTTACTCTAATCAATCGCAAAGTCGGAAAGCCCACAGATGCAGTCATTCGTCTTACTTGGCGATTTTTACCCTCAGTCAAGGTCATTTCTAACCATGCAGTTGGCACGTTTTTACGAAATCTAATTGGTGGATCACGTTCAGGAAGAGGGGGATCTTTTGGCAACAGATGTACTTTTGCTGTTTGAGTGCAGTAATCTTGAATTTTTACACCTGCTCGTAGCTTAGCTAAGGCAAACGCATCAGGAATTCGCTCTACCTGCACCCAGTAAGTACGCTCATGTTTAAACTGTGGATGAGAGAGGCGATGTTGCAATTGCCCATGATTTGTCAACAGTAGTAATCCTTCACTATCCCAGTCCAAACGCCCTACAGGGTACACATTAGGCACTTGGATGTAGTCTTTAAGAGTGCTACGTGTGGGAGTGTCTTTAGTAAACTGACTAAGGACACCATAAGGTTTGTAAAAAATAATGTATCTGTAGTGATTGGTCATTTGTCATTTGTCCTTAGTCATCTGTCATTTGTTCTTCATACACCCAAGCAAGATGCGCTGACCTTGAGTAAAAGTGGTAGAATAATCTCTGATGCTAGGGGTGCCTGCACAACCGGGCTGAGATTAAACCCTTAACACCTGAATCCGGGTAATACCGGCGGAGGGAAGCTGTTTATTGAGGAAACCAAATATGCGTACAGAATGGGTCACCAAGCGGCGTGGACAGAGGAATGTTACCCAAATGCACTACGCTCGTCAGGGCATCATTACCGAAGAAATGAGCTATGTTGCTCAAAGAGAAAATCTTCCTAGTGAGCTCATTAGAGAAGAAGTAGCGCGTGGGCGGATGATTATTCCAGCGAATATAAATCACACTAACTTGGAGCCAATGTGTATTGGTATCGCTTCTAAGTGTAAAGTAAATGCCAATATCGGCGCTTCCCCCAACTCTTCCAATTTGGAGGAAGAAGTCGCAAAGCTTCAACTAGCAGTAAAGTATGGTGCCGATACTGTCATGGATTTATCTACTGGCGGTGGAAACTTAGATGAAATTCGCAGTGCTATCATCAAAGCCTCACCTGTTCCCATCGGGACAGTACCAGTTTATCAAGCTTTAGAAAGTGTCCACGGCACCATTGAAAAGCTTACAGCAGATGACTTTCTCCATGTCATAGAAAAACATGCCCAGCAGGGAGTTGATTATATGACAATCCATGCAGGGATTTTGATGGAGCATTTGCCGTTAGTCAGAGGTCGCATTACTGGTATTGTGTCTCGTGGTGGTGGAATATTAGCAAGGTGGATGTTGCATCACCACAAGCAAAACCCACTTTATACCCATTTCCAAGACATTGTTGCAATTTTCCAGAAATACGATGTTTCCTTTAGTTTAGGTGATTCTCTGCGTCCTGGTTGTACCCATGATGCCTCTGATGCTGCACAACTGGCTGAACTCAAAACCCTTGGTCAATTAACTCGCAAAGCTTGGGAACATGATGTCCAGGTAATGGTAGAAGGTCCCGGACATGTACCAATGGATCAAATTGAGTTCAACGTGAAAAAGCAAATGGAAGAGTGTTCTGAAGCACCCTTCTACGTCCTAGGACCCTTAGTCACAGATATTGCTCCTGGTTATGACCACATTACTTCAGCAATTGGAGCAGCATTAGCTGGCTGGTATGGCACAGCAATGCTATGTTATGTGACACCAAAAGAACATTTGGGATTACCAAATGCTGAAGATGTACGGAATGGTCTAATCGCTTATAAGATAGCTGCTCACGCTGCGGACATTGCTAGACATCGTCCAGGCGCAAGAGATCGGGATGATGAAATGTCCCATGCTCGTTACAACTTCGATTGGAACCGTCAGTTTGAATTATCACTCGATCCCGAACGAGCTAGAGAATATCATGATGAAACTCTACCAGCAGATATTTATAAAACTGCTGAGTTTTGCTCCATGTGCGGTCCCAAATTCTGCCCCATGCAAACAAAAGTCGATGCTGATGCATTGACAGAGTTAGAAAAGTTCTTGGCAAAAGATCAACAAGTTGTAACGCAAGCTTAGGAGTTAGGAATGGGGCATAGGGCATACTATAGAGTATTCCCCTTGTCCCCCTTGTCCCCCTTGTCCCCCTTGTCCTCCCCCACTCCCCATTGCCCCTACTCCCCACTCCCCAATTCCCCATACCTCTTTTGAATCTCTGAAATCTTAAACACTGCTTCAAACTTCAACCCTACAGATTGGTAAAATTCTGCTGCGCCTTGCTGCCGATCTACTAGTGATATAACTTGGTTAACTGTATAGCCTGCATCACGTAGCCGTTGAACAGCCTTCATGGCTGATTGTCCAGTTGTGACAGTATCTTCCAAAACTACAACTTTTGTATCTTCTGGCAAACTGGGACCCTCTACATATGCTTTTGTCCCATAACCTTTAGCTTCTTTGCGAATAATTAGTGCAGGAATCGGTCGGTTTTCATAAGCAGAAACCACACTCACAGCACTGACAATGGGGTCAGCTCCCAGTGTTAAGCCTGCTACAGCTTGAGTATCTAATGGTAGTAGAGATAATACAATGCGACCGATCGCCAAAGCTCCTTGAGGGTGAAGTGTCACTTCCTTACCGTTGATGTAGTACGAACTAGGCAGTCCTGAAGAGAGGACAAAATCACCCTCTTTGTATGCTAGTTGGCAAAACAAATCTAGTAACTGTTGACGTACAGTATTCAAATCAGTACTATTTGCCCACAAGTTAGACTGTTTAAGGGTTTCGGCTTGATGAGTCATTATAAAACATTAAAATTTGTGCTACACCAAAAGTTGAACTTAGTGTAAGTTCTCACTTTAAGCATAAGTTAAGATTTGCTCAAAAATAGAGGAGTTAGGGATATGGGTGTAAATATCAAAATTTTCAGTGGTTTATTAGTATTTATCGCTACTGCTAGTTTTTCTTCGAGAGTAGTAGCCCAAAAAGAAACGTCTAGTTATGAAACACCAAATGAGGTCTTTGAAAGAGCCTTTTTTAAAAATGACCCTAATTTCTACGGGAATCAAACTCCTAAGCGGCAAATAGACTGGATATTTGGACCTGGGTCTTTGTTTCGGAATTCCTTCCCAGAACATGAAATTGCGCGAGACGCTGAGTTAGTTAACACTCTCTATCACGATATTTTGAATCAACAAGTTAGCAACGATCCATATATTCGGACTCCAGATTTACCGAATCCTTATAATACATCGCTACTTATGTCTCCACGTTTAAATGCCAACCAACTCAAGGTTGGTACTGAATACCGATTTGAGACCGTACCGTCTCGTTAAAAATCCAGGGTGCAGGAGTTGAACCTGCCTAGGGCGAATTATGAGTTCGCTGCCTCAACCGCTCGGCCAACCCTGGTCGAATACCAATTGTAGCGCAAGAGTGTAACGTATGTATACTCTCAACAAAATTTTACCAAATTTTTACACGACATAATTGATATAGAGCAGACTAATATTGATTAAGTGCCGTCAAATATTGAAGCAAATAGCTGAATGATTTTAAATAAACTAGCATTCTTCGGAAGACCGCTTGTCAGCAATGAGATTTAATTCCACTGTACTTCTGACGTTGAGTTTACTCACCCTGATGTTGGGAGCAGGTTCGGTGAGTGCGTTTTTGGGATTTGATATTGGTAGCAAAGCACTTAAAGGTGTTACAGCACCAGATGCCCGTCCTACAACTAAATTCGCCAGCAGTAAGGCAAATAGCCAACAGCATGGAGAACTGACATTATTAAAAGAGGAAGAGATTCTTAAAGTTGTCAAGTCACGGATTGACGGCAAAACGAAAGCCTCTAAGTCAAAAAAGTCAGAGGATGACGAAGACATCAGTAGCAGTCAGAAAACCCCAGAACCCAAAAAAACGCAGGAAATAACTGAAGAAAAACCCCAACCAGGATTTCCCATTTCTTCTGAGAATGGAGGAGTTACCTTTTCAGTGCAATCAGCTCGATACTCAGGTGGTGCCTTGCTATTGAAAGTTAAAATGCAGAATAAAGGGTCTGATTCAGTGCGCTTCTTGTATAGTTTTTTAGATGTTACTGATGACAAAGGGAGAACACTAAGTGCTAGTGCAGATGGCTTACCTGCAGAATTACCTGCAAATGGACCAACGTTTTCTGGCACAGTGAGTATTCCTACAGCTTTGCTTGATGATGTTAAGCGTATATCACTTGCCTTGACTGATTATCCCGCTCAAAAACTGCGGTTGGAAGTATCGAATATTCCTGTAGGCAAGTAGGGAGTGGGGAGTAGGGAAGATGAGGCAAGGAGGACAGGGGAGACAACGGGACAGGGAGGACGGGGGAGACAAGGAAATGGGGAATTGAAATAATTTCTCATGCCCTATGCCCCATGCCCCATGCCCTATGCCCTTTATACAAGCTTTTGCAGTGAGTGGTAATCCCGACTTAAGTTTGACAGATGTGGCTTTGAGATTGTTGTCAGTAATATTGCTGATTGCAATCAATGCATTTTTTGTGACTGCAGAATTTTCGATGGTGACAGTGCGGCGATCACGCATCCATCAGTTAGTCGAAGCTGGTGATGTTCAAGCGATCGCAGTCGAGGTTCTGCAACATAGTATTGACCGATTACTATCTACAACCCAGCTGGGTATTACTCTTTCTAGCTTGGCACTTGGGTGGATTGGAGAAGGGACGATTGTCGTGTTGGTAAATGCGGGGCTGAGGTCTTGGCCCTTGCCTGATAGAATCAACAACTTCATGGCTCATTCTCTATCAATTCCAATCACCTTTTTTTTGATTGCCTATCTTCAAATCGTTTTGGGGGAACTAGTTCCCAAATCAATCGCCATGCTGTATTCGGAACAACTAGCGCGATTTTTGGGACCATCAGTAAAAGCAAATGTCCGATTTTTCAGCCCATTCATCTGGATTCTTAACCAATCAACTCGCTGGCTGTTGCAAATATTTGGTATTCAGTACACAGGCCAAAGCTGGAGACCACCTGTAACTCCTGAAGAATTGCAGCTTATTATTTCTAGAGAACACGAATCCACCGGGTTTCAGGCAGGAGAACGAGAATTACTACAAAATATTTTTGAGTTTGGGGACGTCACAGTGGAAGCCGTCATGGTCCCTCGCACCGGCATTATAGCATTACCAATAACCTCCTCTTTGGAGACTTTTCTTCAAGAAATGGCAACCACCTCTCACTCTTGCTACCCAGTGATTGGAGAATCATTAGACGATATTCGTGGCATTCTATACTTTAAAGACCTGGCAAAACCCTTGGCAATGGGAAAATTAACTTTAGACACCCAAGTCCACCCTTGGATACGTCCAGCACGATTTGTCCCAGAACACACGCCTTTAAATGAACTATTGCCGATGATACAGCAAGAAAAGCCGGCTGTAGCGATAGTCGTCGATGAATTTGGCGCTACTGTAGGACTCATCACTATTCAAGATGTCATATCCCAAATTATTGGTGATATAGGTGAATCAGAAATCACCGACGAGTTACTGATCCAAATTGTAGATGAACAGACTTTTCTGGTACAAGCACAGATCAACTTGGAAGACCTCAACGAAGTTTTACATCTCAACTTGCCTCTGAGAAGAGAATACCAAACCCTAGGCGGCTTTTTGCTTTACCATCTACAGAAGATTCCTGATCTTGGGGAAACTTTCCGCTATCACAATCTTGAATTTACTGTGATATCGGTTACAGGACCACGCTTAGACCAAATTGAGATACGACGTTTATAAGAGTTAGGAGTTAAGCATAAACAACCGGGTCAACTAAACCCAATTCAGCAAAAGCTGCTAGACGTAGGCGACAAGAATCACAAACACCACAAGCGACATCACCACCGGCATAGCAAGACCAAGTGAGATGCCACGGAACTCCTAGTTTGTTTCCAAGTTGGATGATTTCAGTTTTTTTCAAGTCAATTAGGGGTGTGACAATGGTAATAGGTTGTCCTTCACGACCAAGTTTTGTTCCTAGGCGGAAAACTTCTTGCATTGCCTGGATATAATCAGGGCGACAATCAGGATAGCCAGAGTAATCTAAGGCATTGACACCGATATAGACGCGTTCTGCTGCTATTGTTTCAGCATAAGCAAGGGCAAAACTTAAAAAGATAGTATTGCGAGCTGGAACATAGGTTACAGGAATATTTTGAGACATTTCCTCTAGAGTGCGCTGTTGAGGTAAATCTATAGCCTCATTTGTCAAAGCAGAACCACCCCACCG
>JAJPJF010000179.1 GCA_021324415.1 Nostocales cyanobacterium Centralia_MAG_434 | reverse complement strand
TTGCTTAATCAATGTTCTCATGCTTGCACGTTTTGTCATAAGGTTTCAACAGCTCGTTACATATGAGACTGTTTAAACTTCAGGTCCCCTGATTGATTTGTAGGTATCAGTCAACCAAAAACTTTTGGAAAAGAACGTAATAATAAGGGTTCCAGCACTCGTGAACAAGAAGGCAAACAGCATTGGTTTAAGAGCGTTCACGTAGTGGCGGCAACAGCCTCGCCTTAAGGTCAGTGGTGGCATCGGCTGAAATGCTCATGAATAGGTTGTTTTGTGGAATGCCTCCATTTAGGTGAAATGTCCGTACGGCAAGGCTTCTAAAAAACTTGGTAGTGGTAAATATGTAGTGAAATCAGAATCTGAAAGTCTAATTCAGCAAGAACCGATGCTCAGAAAATCACTACTTCTATACCACTACCTGCGAAGCAGAGGTTACATTGGACACAGCCTCAGTGGAGTGCCCTGATGCCACTCTTGACTTGGCAACTATGGTTTGCAAGGTTTGCCTGTATTGACTCCCCCTTACCTTGGCAGTCGCCCCAAGATAAACTACCGCCAGGGCGTGGATAAACTACCGCCAGGGCGTGTGGCGCAAGCCTTTCCTGTCATTTGAGCCGCGATTGGCACTCCGGCTCAGCTACCGAAAACTCGTGGAAAATCCCCAGGCCGTTGCCAAGGACAACAGCAGCCACCGCGACCACGCTATCCTACAGTCAAAAAACGCGCACCGAAACCGAAAAAAACCGAGGAATCCCCTAAAGACTTGCAACTGGCTGCTGGTTAATTCGAGCCTTTTTGCCAACCTTAAGCCTTGACTCAGCCCCCCTAAGCCGCTAGGTAATTTTCTCCTCTCCTGCTCTTGTGCCGCACTTTCGTCAGAAGCCAAGTTAGTCCAAACTAGAGTTTTACCATGTAATATATGGAATGGCAGGATAATTTGTCTCGATCTGACTTCCTGCATATATTACACCGCTGAACTCATAGGACTTTTCCATGTATTACATGGGATCAAGACTATCAAATCCAGATTCTCTCCCAATTTTAGCTCCCTGTCAAAATAACTCTAGCTGAAAATACACGTATAAAACTTTTTGTCAAGACTATTTTTTACACATTTTAATGCGTTTGCCCTGCACGTCTCTGTTTTTACTGGCCTTAGAAAATGTTGAAAGGTGCACGTTAATATTTCTGGCATTTCATCTCAGAATTAAACTCTCATACTGACTAAGCTTTGATCCATCACCCAGCCTAACCAACAGGAGACAAATCAGAAAGTATCTAACACTGGATAATCTTTTTTCGGCAAATCCTTCAGCAGGAATTTGGCTATTCTCGGAAAATTCGTACTGAAAATACTAACTTGTTTATCTGATTTTATAGCTAGATGTTACTATATATCCGATATATTTTAAATCCTTTTTTCTTAACATTCAACACTTCTGTATGAATACATTTAACCGTCAGTTGTGGCAACGGCTTTTGATAATCGCTAAACCCTATTGGTTTTCTCAAGAAAAATGGGGTGCTAGAGGTCTACTAGCTATTTTAGTTTTATTGTTATTGATGGTTAACGGCATTAATGTGTTTATCAGCTTTGTTAGTCGAGACTTTATGACAGCGCTCTCAAGCAAGCAAGCTGACAAATTCTTTCACGTTTTTTTGGTCTATGCTGGCGTGCTGATCCTCGGTACTCCAATTGTTGTTTTCTACAGATACGTTCAACACAAGCTAGGTCTGTACTGGCGACGATGGCTCACTAATCATTTTTTAGAACTATATTTTAGGAACCGGGCTTTTTATCAAATAAATTCAAATTCTAGTATTGACAACCCCGACGAAAGAATATCTCAGGATGTCAATACTTTTACTACCAGTGCTTTGTCCTATCTATTAACTATTCTTGACTCATTTATCACTCTCATTTCTTTCATTGGGATTCTCTGGTCAATTTCTTCGAATCTTGCTATTATTAACGTAATATACTCCTTGTTTGGCACAATTATAACAGTTTGGTTTGGTAAAAGATTAATTGGGCTTAATTTTAACCAGCTAAGGCGAGAAGCAGATTTCCGTTATAAATTGGTGAATGTGCGCGATAATGCTGAAATGATTGCCTTTTTTGGTGGAGAAACTCAGGAATTATTCCAGATCAGGCAACGCTTCAATGAAGCATTGAAGAACTTTAATTTCCTCATCGGGTGGCAGCGTAATTTACGTTTTTTTACTACTGGTTATAATTATTTTATTGCCCTCATCCCATCGGTAGTTATTGCTCCACTTTACTTTGCTGGGAAAGTCGAGTTTGGTGTCGTTGGTCAAGCAGATCTGGCTTTCTCTCAAGTTTTAAGCGCTCTTTCCCTAATTGTAAGTGAGTTTCAAGGTCTAAGTGCTTTTATTGCTGAGATCAATCGCTTAAGTACCTTTGCACAAGCACTGGATAAACCAACATTAGCATTCCAATCTGGAGTTACTGTCATTGATACTAGAATCGATTCCTATTTAGCGCTTGAACATGTGACTCTGTTAACTCCTGACTATCGACGAACCTTAATTAGAGATCTCTCACTTACAGTTGAACCAGGAGCTAGACTGTTGATTAATGGACCTAGTGGCAGTGGCAAAAGTTCTCTAGTGCGAGCGCTCGCTGGATTGCGCAATGCAGGTACTGGCTTGATTATCCGACCTGAACTAGAGGAAATGCTGTTTCTGCCACAACGTCCATACATGATTTTAGGTTCATTACGTAGCCAATTGTTATATCCTAAAACCAGTAGTCAGATTCCAGAAGAAAAACTTTACTCGATATTGGAGCAAGTCAACCTTAAAGACTTGCCAGAACGGGTAGGTGGTTTAGATGTAGACGACTTAGACTGGGCTAATGTTCTTTCTTTAGGGGAACAACAACGCTTAGCTTTCGCTCGACTGTTACTAACACTTCCCCGCTACGCTATTTTAGATGAAGCCACCAGTGCTCTGGATCTTGAAAACGAGGCGTGGCTCTACCAACAAGTACAAGCAACACCCACAATTTTTATCAGCATCGCTCACCGCACTAGCCTGTTAAAGTATCACCAGCAGATCCTAGAATTAAAGGGAGATTCTTCTTGGGAACTCACTTCAGCA
Source organism: Nostocales cyanobacterium Centralia_MAG_434 (assembly GCA_021324415.1). Taxonomy (GTDB): domain Bacteria; phylum Cyanobacteriota; class Cyanobacteriia; order Cyanobacteriales; family Nostocaceae; genus JAJPJF01. The sequence continues at coordinate 6,938 of JAJPJF010000179.1, read as the reverse complement.
GAAAACTACAGCAAAATCAATATATTCACAGATGCTGAGTAAATTCTTTTTCTAAGCCGACTGAAAACAGTTTTTAGGTTAGCAATCAGCAAGCTGATTTGAACCTGTGGCGGGAAGTCAATCAAGAATGGTTTTGAGCGACTAAGTAAGTGGGCGTGAAAATTTACTGCTATGTAACAAAATATTAACCAGAAAAATCGGAGTTGAATTTTACACGTCGTGTACTTCTTCTAAAAATATGATGTCCGAGTCTTTCCATTTTGGTTTTCCCCCTCGACCGGGTGATTCCCAAAGGCTTTCTCAACCGAGATTCTTCCATTTACTTAAAACTTTTCTGACTGTTTTCTCGTTCCAATTAAAGTGCGCTGCTATTTTCTCTACATACCAGCCATGTGCATTTAGCCTGATTACTTCTGCTCTATCTTTGACTTTCTGTGGCACATCCTGTTTTCTAAGATTTAGCAAGGTTTGGTCTTGCTCTTGAGTCAAAAATACCCTTAAACGTGCGCCCATACACAAATCACCCTATAGATGCACTCTCCGTATTTATATATCTTAACATAGCTGACTTCTTTGATGCCCACTTACTTACAGGCTGGTTTCGCACACCTTCACGACCATCTCAAGAAATAGTCAAAGATGCTCTGGCGAGAGTGGGGATGTTAGAGTTGCGATCACGTCAGATTGGAGAACTATCAGGCGAACAACAACAGCGAGTCTTTTTAGCAAGAGCCTTAGCACAGCAAGCCGAATTATTATTTTTTGATGAGCCGTTTGTGGGAGTTGATAAAAAGACAGAAGCTATCATATTTGATGTATTTGAAGAACTCAAATCTCAAGGCAAGATTTTATTAGTAGTCACCCATGATTTGGGAACAACTTTGACAAAATGCGACCAGTTATTATTGTTGAATAAACAAATAATTGCTAATGGTTCTATGAAAGAAGTAATGACGGCAGATAATATTCAACGTTTACCATTACAATACTCAGCCGCTGTCAATTAACTGTATAATGCATTATGTCCCTACACAATTTTAACGGCGACCAAATCCTTGACCCCGTGAACCCTTTGACCAGATAATTAATTCGCCGTTCTTTCCCCCAGCAGCCAGTTGATACTCTTGTGAATGCCAAGATAGGCAAGAAAATCCACTATTCGCACCATTAAGAATCTGAGTCAGTCGTTTACCTTGATTCCATAAGCAAATCAAGCCATCAGCTCCCGCTGAAGCTAACAGATGAGATTTCGCTTGAAATTGGATTGATTCTACAACATCTTCATGCCTTGCTAGAACTCTAGCATCCCATTCCAAGTCCTGTTTTTCCCACACAACTATCCCTTCAACACTGGAAGCTGCTAACAAAGGAGCGCCTGATTTTGTGGGTGTATCTGACCATGCCAAATGACGAATTTTGCCAGGGAAGCCTCGCATCACCCAAGGGTCGGGGTTATTCCACTCCAAAAGGATGACTGTGCGATCCATGTTACCAGAGGCGATATATTTGCCATCGGGTGACCAAGATATCACCAAACTTGTTGATTCAACTGGTAATACACAGGGTTCTTCGTGCCAATTTTCCACCATCCAAATCTTGACTTCTTGATAACCCGCAACAGCTACACTTTCGCCATTGGGATGCCAAGTAATGTCTTGCACGGAGGAAGTATCAAAATTCAGGGTCGTTTCTATCTCGCCTGTATCTGCATTCCATACCTGCACATGGCGACCACTACTGAAGGCTAGTTGGTTTTTAGTGGGACTCCACGCCATCCGGTCTATCCAGGTGCGATTATTTCCTAAGGTGCTGACAAGTTCTGGCTCTTGTGACTGTAAACGCCAAATTTTAACCTGACCATTTTGTCCACCTGCGGCTAGAAATTGTCCGTTCTGAGAAAATACTAGGCAGTCTACAGATTGTCCGTCAGAAGGTTGTAGTAATTTGACTATTTGTTTCTCTGGACTAGAATACAAAGCAACCTCTCCAGCGGCAGAACTGGCTGCAAGAATTTTACCTTGCGGTGACCAAGCGATCGCAGTTATATAATCACAAAGAGTACCGCGCCAATGCAGGTCGAATTGAACTTTACTACTGATACCTAAACTAGACATGCTAGAAAATCCCTCCGTAGCTCGTTAGCATCAAGATTGCGACCAATGAACACCAGTTCGCTCTTACGCTGTTCATCGGGTTTCCAGGGACGGTCTGCTGTTCCAGTTAACAACATATGCACACCTTGGAACACAAAGCGGTTATCTTCCCCAGCAATATTGAGAATGCCTTTCATGCGGAAGATATCTACTCCTTGGGTTCGCAATAAAAATGCCAGCCAATCGTTCACCTGTTGCATATCCAATGCACCTTCTGCTACCAAAGCAACGGAAGACACGGTTTCATCATGTTCGTGTGCTTCTTCACTCAAGAAATTGGGATCAATCTCCAAGGCGCGGTTGAGGTCAAATGCTTTCACACCTAATAGTGCATCTATTTCTAATTCAGCATTACAGGTACGGTAGATTTTTCCCATCGCATTCATTAAGCGAATCCGCCTTTCCAACTCTTCTAGTTGTTCTGATGTCGCCAAGTCAGTTTTATTCAGCAAAATGACATCGGCGAAGGCAATTTGCTCTTGTGCTTCGCTTGTATCCCAGTGCTGCCAGATGTGCTTGGCATCTACCACTGTCACCACTGCATCTAAAGATAGATGGCTTTTCATATCTTCATCAATAAAAAAGGTCTGAATAACTGGAGCAGGGTCAGCCAATCCAGTGGTTTCAATTACTAGATGGTCAAACTTGTCTCGCCGCCGCATCAAGTTCCCGACGATACGAATCAAGTCGCCCCGCACCGTGCAGCAGATGCAACCGTTATTCATCTCAAAAATCTCTTCATCTGCATCGATAACTAGTTGGTTATCGATGCCCACTTCTCCAAATTCATTGACGATGACAGCAACTTTCTTGCCGTGTTCGTGGGTGAGGATACGATTGAGGAGTGTGGTTTTACCTGCTCCCAGATAGCCAGTCAAAACAGTTACCGGGACTGTGTTCAATGTTTTAGGATTTATCATCATCAGAAGAGAAGTCCTTTATTAAAATGAGAATCATTATCTAAATATCATATCGTCTTTCACAGGTACTTCCTTCTGCCCATTGGATGTAAGATTTTTTAATTTGTTACAAAAGAGCGATCGCTTATCCTAAAAGGATGGTTGCACTGTGCCAATATCTGGCAAGCCTTGGCAATATATACACCATCGCCTTCGCAATTGATTACACGCGAAATTTCGATTCTGTAACTCGGCGATGGCTTTGAAATCCCTTACTATTGCCGTAATAAACAGTCTTGAATTCCACCTGATTCGTACCAGGGTTGTAGAGAGTATAACTTGCTTGATCTGGTGTCCGTCCCAAATTCCCAACCCCAATTACTTGACGCGGTGTTACAGCGACAGTTTGAAGAGATGCTTGGTTATCAAGGGTAGTTAATGCACTCGTGATGGAACCAGTTTGCAACTGATACTGAAAAGTTAAACCAGAACGACCGCAGAACAAGTTATTTGCTTGCATCCTTGAAAGTCTATCAAGCATTTGAATTGGGGGAGTTGAGGGGGTTAGTTCATCGTCTACACCTACCGTTGAACCGTGGATTAATAAACAATCTAATTCAAAAAAACCAAAGTCGAGCGTTCGCAACCATTGTACTGTCTTGCGAGAAACACACTCCCACAACATTTGCACAGTATCACCTCCGTATTTTGCCATTAGTTCAGGAGCATCCCCAGTCTGCCCAAGACCATGCAAAATCAAACACTGTTCTTCCCACCATCCTTTACAAATTAAAGGTTCTAATTCTCCCCGACGTGGGTTTAGCACTCGTTCTACCAACTTCTCAGCTTCTGGTCTTGGCCCTACTAAGTCGCCCAAAATATATAAAGCTTCTATGCTATTACCCTGACGTTTAATATCTGCTATTACAGCTTCATAAGCTGCCAAGTTAGCTTCAATTCCACTTAAAATTGCCCATTTATTCATAGTTCTTTTTTTTCAACGCAGAGTAACGCAGAGTAACACAAAGGAAAGTGCGGAGGAAGAGGAGGAGGAGAGAGGGATTACCTTGTACAAACATGAGTTGGGTCATCTGCTCGTTCTGCATACTCCAACCCATGCGCTAAACGCCAAGCAAAGATTGCAGGTAAACCTTTCTCAATAATCGCTGCACAGGTTTTTTGGTAGTCGTAAGCTACTTCGCGTAGTTTAATTTCTTGGGTATTGGTGTCGTAAATTACATAAGTAGCATTCGGTCGTCCATGTCTGGGTTCTCCGACTGAACCCACATTCACAATTCGCTTGAGAGGAGATGTAAAACTAATTTCTTCCGCTTTGTCTCCTTTTCCAACACGAACTTGTAACTGTCCAGCATCAAGAGTTCGGGCGTAAGGCACATGGGTATGACCACAAAAAAGCACATCTGAATCTGTGGAAAGTACGCGCTCTAGTGCTACAAAAGGGTCTAGTTCAGGTAACAAATACTCATGGTTACTATGAGGACTACCGTGAACAAAAACTAAATTGCCCTCTTTCAGACTGTAGGGTAATTGGGCTAAAAATTCCCGATTTTCTGGGTGGATTTCTTTATTAGTCCACTCATGAGCCTGTATTCCTCTTTTTTCTGCCAATAACGAGGGATAGCTGCAATCGCAGGCGTTCAAACCTTCCACAATATCTTCATCCCAACACCCAGCGCAGGTGGGAATATCTAAAGAACGAATTTGAGCAACGACTGCATTGGGATGCGGCCCATATCCTACCAAATCGCCAACACAAAAGATTTTTTCGCATGAGTGCTGGTCGATATCTAGTAATACAGCATCTAAAGCTTCGTAATTGCCATGAATACATGAAATGACAGCTATTTTCACACTGGTTCCCCTTCTAATAAAATCTCTTTTACTTGTTGTTGGTATTGCAAAATCGCAGCGTCAGATAAACAGCAATCTGATAATGTTTGCCTTAAAGCCGCTTCATCCAAGTTTTTACCGACTACCTCCAAGCCACTGAAACGCTGAGGTCTACCTTCTAAGTAGCGTGGTAGGTCTAATTCCAGAAAGTCTGTTTGGGGAACGCCAGCGACAAAATCACAGTAAAGTGACCTACCATCGTTCACGTCAAAAATGCCTTTAGCGCGGGTGACAATACCGTAAGCACCGTGGGTGATTTCGTACCAAAATTCTTCCAGACTATTTTCGTCAATTACTTGACCGCTGCTTACCGCCCGCCATAAAGTTTCAGCATTACTGGCTTGGGTTGGTGCGCCGCGTACAATCTCGTTCGCCCAAGCGTGATATTCGGAGTCTTTGAGGTCGGATGGTAGAACTGCTACGGTACGGTAAGTCAGATTATCTAATAATTGTGCTACAGATCCCAACTCCAGATAAAATCCCCACTCAATGTAAACCGCATCTGAAGAGGGTATTTGGTTGAGAAATTGGACTTGTTGAATATCGCTAAAGACCTGTAAATCAGGAAATTCAGAAGCTATGCGGGTTTGGTCAACTGGAACAGTCCCAGTACCAGGGCTGTAATAAATTATTTTCTCAGCATCGGCGACATCTCGTATCTGTTGACAAACCCAGGTAGTTTTTCCAGCCCCAGACGAACCAGCAACGACAATAATATTTGGTACAGACATAAATATAATGATAATCATTTTTATATGATTTGAAATATAGTAGCAAGAAAATTGCTAACTTTACCAATGCCAGATAGTTGTACCATCTGGTTTATCGATGAGAGTTACTCCCACTGCTTGCAATTGGTCGCGTATCAGGTCTGAAGCAGCAAAATTGCGCCCTTTACGTGCATTCTGCCGTTGTTGAATTAAAGTTTCAATGTCTGCATTACTTAAACGTTCTTGTTTGGCATCAGTTTCATCTTTTGGTAATGCTTCTAGTCCTAAAACCTGTGCCAAGTGAACTAGGGTTTGCCACTGCTGCTTAATCGTTTCTGAAGAAGTATCAGGCTTCCCTTGATGAGTCAAAAGGTTTCCCTGACGACGTAATTCTTTTGCCAGTTCAAAAAGAACGGCTAATGCAGTGGGCGTGTTAAAGTCATCATCCATCGCCCTCTGAAAGCTTTCAACATAGGGATTAGGTATTAGTTTTTCCTCCCCTATTTCCAGTCCCCATTGCCCCTGATCCCCAGAGGGGGCCCCGAGTTCCCCAATCCCTAGTCCTTGACCGTACTGATAGCCAAAAAGCAAACCTTCTTTAAGGGTTTTCCAAGCATTTTCAGCAGAAGCGATCGCATCTTCTGTAAAATCTAAAGGCTTACGATAATGGGCTTGCAGGACAAATAAGCGGAGTGCATTAGGCTCAACACCTCGATCAAGTAACTGGCGAATCGTTGTAAAATTACCCAAAGACTTTGACATTTTTTCACTATTCACCGTTACCATACCATTGTGCATCCAGTAACGTGCTAGTGGCTTAAGAGTAATAACTTCTGATTGTGCAATTTCGTTTTCATGGTGGGGAAACACCAAATCGCCACCACCGCCATGAATATCAATCGTATCACCTAAGAGCGTACGCACCATTGCCGAACATTCAATATGCCACCCCGGCCGACCAACGCCCCACGGTGAATTCCACGCTGGTTCCCCTAGTTTAGCCGCTTTCCATAAAGCAAAATCAAACGGGTTCTGTTTGTTCTTACCCAATGAATCTTCTGAGTTTACCCTACCACTGGCTCCGGCTTGCATATCATCCAAAGAACGCCCGGACAGTTTGCCATACTCAGAGAAGTTTTGCACCTTGTAATAAACATCCCCATCAATAGCGTAAGCGTAGCCTTTTTTTTCTAGTTCCTGAATTAACTGGTGAATAGCTGAAATATTTTCCGTGACGCGGGGATAATCAGAAGCATCCATCACAT
>JAJPJF010000522.1 GCA_021324415.1 Nostocales cyanobacterium Centralia_MAG_434 | reverse complement strand
TGCCACCAGGCTTTCATCTTGCCAGGAACACAACCAAATAAATTTTTGACTCCCATGGTCAACACGAGCTGAGAATGCGATTTTATTTTGGGTAAGTTAATCACCACATCAGCTTCCATTGCCTCTTTGGAGAGTCGCAGGTGGTTAAATTCTTCACTTACAGTTTGGTAACGCTGACCATGAAAATCGATGATGGGAATATTCAGTTCTTCTAAAATAGGTAAATAACCATTCGCCACAGCCACTCCCTTGGCACTACCAAAAGCAGGACTATCTCCCAGAAATGGCTGACCACCAGCTTCGATGACCATCTGGGCAACCACAAAAACAAGTTCTGGGCGGGTGGTACACTCTTTCCCAGGACGTGCTCCTGTCAATAAGTTGGGTTTGAGTAAAACGCGGCTTCCAGATTTAACAAACGCCCCCATCCCCCCAAAAGGTTCGAGTAACATCTCTAAGGAGTTCCTGAGTACTTCCCGTGCATAGGAATTCGCACGAATTAAGCTGACAGATGATGTCAAGTTCATTTTTCAAAAGTTAGGAATTACTGACCAAAACCGAAGAGTATAAGTGCACAGCTATGTATAAAAATTATAACCCCTAATACCTATTCACTATAAATCTGATATATTTGGCAACCACACAGATAAAGGAGCACCAGGAGCAGAGGGAAATACTCTATACTATTATGCCCCATGCCCCATGCCCTATTCCTAACTCTTATCTCCTACCCCCTTACCCTTCCATCAACGGTGTAATAGCGCTCATTTGCTCCAGGTTCAAGACTTGAGCTAATTCTGCTTCACTCATCAGCCCTCGTTCTAGTACAATCTGCCGCAGAGATTGCCCCGTTTCTAATGATTCTTTGGCCACGGCAGCAGCATTTAGATAACCAATATGAGGATTTAATGCTGTTACCAAAGCTAAGCTTCCTTCAGCGTATGCTAGACAGCGTTGTTGGTTAGCAACAATTCCCTTGATGCAGCGTTCGGTAAGTACCATAACAGTGTTGCCAAGGATCTCAATACTATGAATTAAGTTATAGGCAATCAGAGGCATCATGACATTAAGCTCCAACTGTCCTGCTTGTGCTGCTAGTGCGATCGCACTATCGTAACCCATGACCTGAAAACACACCATTGATGTCATCTCTGCCATGACTGGGTTATATTTCCCGGGCATGATGGAAGAACCTGGTTGTACAGGAGGTAGTTGAATTTCTTTCAGACCAGTTTTTGGTCCTGAATCCATCAGGCGTAAGTCATGGGATATTTTCACGAGATCCTGAGCTAGGTTGCGCAAAGCACTAGAAACACTGACAAATGGTGCCATACTTTGCATTGCTGCCATTAAATGGGGCGCGGGTTCTAGAGGGCAGTTAATCAACTCTGAGAGAATGGCCACAACCTTAGCACGATATTGGGGATGAGTATTCAATCCTGTACCTGCAGCACTGCCTCCCAAACCTAGCACCATCAAATCTCCTGAGGCGGTATATATACGATTTTGATGGTCTCTGAGAATGTGTGCCCAAGCACGAAAATTCTCTCCAAGGCGCACTGGTACAGCATCTTGCATGTGAGTTCTGCCAGATCTGACAATTTCTTGAAATTCGTCAGCTTTGTCTTCTAATGCTGCTATTGCGTTCTCAAGTGCTGGGTGTAGTGTCTTTGATAATGCTAATAAACCACCAATACGAATTGCTGTGGGAATGACATCATTCGTAGATTGCCCATAGTTAACGTGATCATTCGGGCTAACATATTTGTAATTGCCTTTTTCCGAGCCGAGAATTTCTAAAGCGCGATTTGCTAACACTTCGTTAACATTCATGTGATGGGAAGTACCTGCGCCAGCTTGATAAACATCTACTACAAACTGATCACGGAATTTAAAGGCAAGCACTTCATCTGCTGCTTGCACAATTGCCTCACTAATTTCTTTGGGAATGCAGCCCAATTCACCGTTCACAATCGCTGTGGCTTTTTTAATGAATACACAGGCATCGATATAAGTAGGTAAGGGCTTAATACCACTGATGGGAAAATTTTCTATTGCTCGCAGTGTTTGAATGCCATAGTAAGCACTACTGGGAATTTGGCGATCGCCCATTGAATCGCGTTCTATTCGTACTTGGGAATCTATTGATTGGGTCATGGTATTGTTTGAGAAATCAAGAGAACACAAATCATCCCACGTTGAGGGGAAGATTAGGGAGTAACAACTAACAACTGTACGGGCAAATGGCCGTTTATTCTGATCAATACTATGACTCTACCTAATTGGATTACTTTCTCTCGCCTTCTTGCATTACCATTTTTGCTTTATGGTTTATATAATCCCACACCTCAAGCTCGGTGGGTGTGCTTGGCAATTTTTCTTATCGCCGCACTTACTGATTGGTTAGATGGTTATTTAGCTCGCAAACTAAATCAAGTGAGTGATTTGGGTAAGTTTCTTGATCCTTTGGTGGATAAATTACTGGTGCTTGCACCATTGCTTGCTTTAATTGAATTGAGACAAGTTCCTGCTTGGGGAGTTTTTCTGATTTTAACTAGAGAATTGGCGATCGCAGGTTGGCGTGTTAGTCAAACTAAAATTACAGGTGCTAATATTTGGGGTAAACTCAAAACCGTAAGTCAAATTATAGCGATCGCACTTCTGATTGCTCCTTTACCGCAACAGTGGCAGTTATCGTCTGTAATTGCATTTTGGATTAGTGTTGCTTTGACACTAATTTCTGGGATTATTTATCTCTTGCCACAAGAAAGTTTTAGTGCCAAGCAAATCAACGGCTAGCATCTTAATTTTGTGACTCTCATGTGTTGCCCTACCATTTAAAGGCATTACTGCTCATTCAACAATTTTTGTATTTGTTCCTGTAAAGGCTGTACCTTACTTTGCACAACATCCCAGATAATCTCATTTTCAACCTGAAAATAAGCATGGGCTAGGATATCTCGTAAACCCGCTATTTTCCTCCATTCGATTTGCTGATTGAGATCACGCACATCTTGGGGAATATTTTTGATAGCTTCTCCAATAATTAAAAGATTCAGAATTACTGCATCAAATGTACGCCCATCGGAGACAAACTCATCAAAATTCATGCCCTGGGTATAGCGTAATACTTTGTCGCAGCTAGTCAAAATATCCTGCAGATAAAGCTGAACATTACGCGACATAGATCATCTCTTGTTCTACAGCGAGACGAATCTGAGGATGAAGAGACTTACTCATCACCACATCTACCTTGGTTCCAAGATGATCTTCTAAATACAATTTTACATTCATGTATCGATCAAAGGTTAATGGGGGCTCCAAATCAACTAAAATATCAACATCACTATCCGCGCGTGCTTCATCTCGTGCCACAGAACCAAATAAAGCCAAGGATTGAACCCCGAAACTTCTCAATTGTGCTCGATGCTTTGTGAGGATATCAATGACTTGATCACGCTGCATAAACTCAATTTTTGCCCCAACCTAGCTCTATTATTATTCTACGCGACAGGTTTGTAACGTTATGCATCATGTTCTCTTGTCAGTTGGGGACGGAAGCATCCCAAATATTGAAATTGTAGTGAGGGCTTGAAAGCCTGCTTTGTACCAATGGAGCAAGAAACTCCCAACTACATAATATTTTTTAAGAATTGAGATGCTCTGATTGAGAACCTTGTTATATTGCTCGCAAAATTTCCTCATCTACAGAAAAATCCACATCAGCCTTATCCCGTCCTGATCCTAGATAATCATTCTCAAATGAATCTTTGAGTCCAGAAATGAGGTCATACTCGGGTTGCCAGCCTAAGTCATTGATTGCCTGATTGACAGAGGTGAAAAAGTGCTGCACTCGTAGGGGAAAAGCCTTACGCTTACCAAAATCAAAGTCTTTGGGGTTGTAGTGGACAATCTTCACAGCCTCGGGTGACTTGCCAGCCGCTACAGCACAGGCACGGGCTAGACCATCGAATGTCACAAAGCGATCGCCTGACACGTTATAAATTTGCTTCAGGGCTAGAGAATTACCCAAAACCTTGGTCATTGCTCTTGCTAAGTCTTTCACATGACCAAGCTGAGTCATGTGCAACCCATTGCCAGGAATTGGGATTGGGCGATCACGTACAATTCTGTCAAAAAACCAGGATTCTAAATCATTGTAGTTCCGGGGGCCATAGATGTAAGTAGGACGAATTGATGTAAAAGGTAATCCCACTTGCATCAGGTATGCTTCTGTTTCATACTTGCCCAAATGACGACTTTTTGGATCAACTGCATCTCCTTCTATATGAGGCATTTGATCAGATTTAAGATACACTCCAGCGGAGCTCATGTACACAAAATGTTGAATACGGTCTTGAAAAATTTCTGCCAGTGGTTGAGTATCAGTAAGTTCCCGTCCATTATTGTCAAAAATGGCATCAAAATTTTCTTTTGATAATTTTTCTTTTAGCTGGTTAGTATCAGTACGATCACCTGTAATTTGTCCTACTCCTGGTAATGGAGAAGGACGATTACCACGATTGAACAGTACGACTTCATGTCCTTGTGCCACTAACAGTTGAGTTAGATAAATACCAATGAATCGGGTACCACCCATAATTAAAATTCGCATAAATTACCAGTTTTTTTCTGTATTTGATCTTGAGGTTATCAGGTTGTGGTATACCTCTGGAACCAGGTCTCCAGTAAATACGTCTACATGTATGGGGTGTTTCTATATATTATTAACACTTCCACATTTAGAGGCACGTAGGATTCTTGGTTTACGGAGCGCACTTACCATGATGCAGTTACCTAGACGACTTCAACAGGCGCATCTTACCGAACAGTACTGAGTTATGAGTGCTTCATTTGACTCAGTAATGCCAGTTGTACGCCACTTGTGACCCAACGGGCACTCTGCTCGAAGGATGTTTACAAGCTGGGGAGCCTTATACCGCTCCTCGCCTAGGTCGGGAAACCCTCACTGGCGTGGGTGCCGAAGAACCCTAGTCAAGCAGTGGCTCTCCTCCTACAGCATGGGCTTCTTAGGATTACTGCAATCTAAAGTTCATGCCTTGCGACTTCCCATTCTCATTTTGTAAGTGTTCTCATCTATTCATCAACGTTAGCTGTGCCCTTGAAATATGCTCTAGTGCATGAGTGGTTTACACCCAAGGCCATCGGCGGTTCGGAACTCGTTGTTCGGGAAATACTGAATCACATTGATGCCGACTTGTATGCCCTCATTGACTTTGAATCCATCAATCCTAACAGTTACTTGTATAAGCGTCAGATTGGCACGACGTTTCTGCAGTACTTACCTTTTGCTTCCAATGGTATACAAAATTACCTACCATTGTTACCAATAGCAATTGAACAACTAGATTTACGACGGTATGATGTGATTCTGTCTTCATCTCATGCCGTTGCCAAAGGAGTCATTACAACTCCTGATCAGTTACATATTTGTTACTGTCACAGTCCCATGCGTTATACCTGGGAACTGACTTTTGATTATTTGCAGCAAAGTCAGTTAGGAAAAGGTGTAGTTGGATGGATGACGCGGTATTTACTGCATCGTTTACGCCAGTGGGATGTACTGACAGCAAATCGAGTTGATTATTTTATTGCCAATTCGCAGTATACATCTCGTAGGATTTGGCGCTGCTATCGACGAGAAGCAACTGTCATTTACCCACCAGTTCATATCGAAGATCTTCCATTTTTGTCTGAGAAAGAAGACTTCTACTTGACCGTATCCCGGTTAGTAAGTTACAAGCAAGTATCTTTAATAGTCAGGGCATTTAATGAACTGCAGCGGCCTTTAGTAGTAATTGGTACAGGACCAGATATGAAGAAAATTCGCAAAATAGCACAGTCTAATATAAAAATTATGGGTCGGCAACCCGATGATATCGTAAAAAAGTATATGGCAAATGCCAAAGGGTTTGTTTATGCCGCGCGTGAAGATTTTGGCATTGCCGTAGTAGAGGCGCAGGCTTGTGGTACTCCAGTTATTGCCTATGGTGCAGGCGGTGCTTCAGAAACTGTGCGAGACGTTCGCGACTCAAGCGCATTTACAGGTACAGGTTTACTATTCAAGGAACAGACTAAAACAGCATTGGTAGAAGCAGTAGAAACTTTTGAGGCGTATCAGGGAAAGTTCGATCCCGAATATATACGCTCCCATGCCTCTAAGTTTAGTGCACAAATCTTTGTACAACGCTATCTAGAGTTTTTAGATACTTGTAACCAAAAAAAGACCATCTCACCATTGATGGTCTAGTTTTACGTGCATGTTTTGCGGGCTTTTGGAAAATTGCCCCCAGATGCACCTCCGAAAGGCTTTAAGATTGGGACTATGTGTGGTGTGGATTGTTAAGGAGTATGATGACTGCCCAGAGTTCACTCCTCTCCGGCAAGCGATCGCGTACTTTCTTAAAACGTGGTCAACAAAAAAAGACACCTAGAGTGAAACTCCAAGGTTTGTCTTTGCAGGGTTTAAACGGAGAGTTTGCCAAGCGACTTTTCGACATTTTGTTTTCGCTGTTGGTACTGATCTTGTTTTCTCCGGTCTATTTAATTTTGGGCTTGCTGATTGCTCTAAGCTCTGAAGGTCCGATTTTTTATATCCAGGAACGGGTCGGTAAAAATTACAAACCTTTTAATTGTATTAAGTTCAGAACAATGGTCAGCAATGCCGACGAGATGCTAATGCAAATGATGGAAACGTCACCTCATCTGCGGCAAGAATTCGAGGCTAATTTCAAGCTAAAAAAAGACCCACGGATTACAACGATTGGTCGATTTTTGCGAATTACTAGCCTGGATGAATTTCCCCAGTTTTGGAACGTTTTAAAAGGAGACATGAGTGTCGTCGGGCCTCGACCTCTAGTCGCAGAAGAACTGCCAAAGTACGGTTGTTACATTGATCAAATTTTAACCATCCGGCCTGGAATTACAGGGCTATGGCAAGTCTCGGGACGCAATGACATCCCCTACCCCCGGCGAGTCCAAATAGACCTGTATTACGTTAAATTTAGGACTCTTTGGCTTGATTTGTGGATCGTTTTAAAAACGATTGGTGTAATTATTATACCAAAAAGCAACGGTGCTTACTGAATAGCCATGAGTCAATAGGAGGTAATGCGTTGCGGTAAGTCTAGCGCTGTGGGAGGAGAGAAGTCTCTTGCAGAGGTTTCCTCCGATGGCAGCACGAACGATGAACCGAACTTTGGAGTTTCCCTCCGCAAGCGACTGGCAAACCAAACCAGAAGGGGGTTTCGCCCGTTGTAGACGCCCGGAGGGCGGCTTCCCATAAGGGAGCAACTGCCACCCAATAGTCAATAGTTCTCCGACTTCTGACTCGTGACTGTGTAAAGCAACTTGCTTCAAGATTAATAAAATTTAAATCTTACCCTTGTGTTGTAAAAAATAGAGCGATAATAAATCAGTAATATCCGAACTATACTATAGTGTTTAGTGTTTTAGGAAAAAGTGGCGGGAAATCTAACCCTTATCCAAGTCAGGCATGATAGCGATAGAACGACTGTCATACTAACTTCTAAGGATAAATAAGTCTGATCTAAGTGTGAGATTAGCCTAAGTAGGGTAATTTAATTAAGCTACAAGTCGTATCTGTAAGCTTCCCACTAGGCAGTTGAAGGATTACCTGCTACGTTGTACCAGATAACCTGTGTATATTTTGATCATAAACGACAAGGGTTTATTGAGCATGACGCAAAAAAAGCGAGCGCTAATTACTGGTATAACCGGTCAAGATGGTTCTTATCTTAGTGAGTTTTTGCTTGAGCAAGGTTATGAAGTTCATGGTATTATTCGTCGGACTTCTACCTTTAACACAGACCGCATTGATCACATCTACGAAGATCCTCATAAAGAAGGAGTACGGTTGTTTCTTCACTACGGTGACTTGACAGACGGTACCACGCTGCGTCGCATTTTAGAAGAAGTTCAACCAACAGAAATTTATAATTTGGGTGCTCAATCCCATGTCAGGGTCAGTTTTGATTCTCCAGAATACACAGTCGATGCAGTGGGCATGGGAACTCTGCGTTTGTTGGAAGCAATTCGTGACTACCAACGGCGTACTGGTATTCAGGTACGCTTCTATCAGGCAGGTTCTTCAGAAATGTTCGGTTTGGTACAAGAGGTACCACAAAAGGAGACAACACCATTTTATCCCCGTAGTCCCTATGCCTGCGCCAAAGTTTATGCTCATTGGCAAAGTGTGAATTACCGGGAATCTTACGGGATGTTTGTTTGTAATGGTATACTTTTTAATCATGAATCACCACGACGCGGGGAAACCTTTGTAACGCGCAAAATCACAATGGCAGTTGCTCGTATTGTTGCAGGTAAGCAAAAAAAGCTTTACATGGGTAACCTAGATTCTAAGAGGGATTGGGGCTATGCCAAGGATTATGTTAAGGCAATGTGGCTGATGCTACAGCAACCTACAGCAGATGATTACGTGATTGCAACTGGTGAAACTCACTCAGTGCAGGAATTCTTAAATCTAGCATTTAATTATGTAAATCTCAATTGGCAAGATTATGTTGAGTTCGATGAACGCTATCTTCGTCCAGCAGAGGTAGATTTGTTAATCGGTGATTCAACAAAAGCTCGGCAGAAGTTGGGTTGGAAGCCGTCGGTAAGCTTTGAACAATTGGTAGCCTTGATGGTAGAAGCAGACCTGCAAGCATTGGGGTTGACTTCGCCAAATGGAAAGGTAGCAAAGGTGATCAAGGATAATGCCATGATTCGGCAAGAATTGGGCATACTCCACTTCTAAGTAAGAGTAACGTGGAGTAATCTCCTAGTACCTGATTCATTGAACATTGTGTAGCAAATGCACCAGATGATAAGTGTAGTAGGGTCGGCTCGCCCCGAACTTAACGCCTGTGGACAAGTAGCAGCCGACTGCCTTGGTTGAAGCAGGAAATGTTTACCGATGTCAAATGATGTTCTAGTAAATATGGAGCAGAAACAGATGAACGCCTTAGAACTGAACAACAAAAGAATTCTCGTCACTGGTGGCTCCGGTTTTCTGGGGCGTCAGGTAATCGATCAGCTGTCTAAGGCTGGGGCAGAACGCGAGAAAATCACAGTTACGCGATCGCGCGACTGTGATTTACGTGTCCTCGAAAATTGCAAACGTGCAGTTGATCAACAAGATATTATCATTCATCTAGCAGCTCATGTCGGTGGTATTGGTCTAAATCGTGACAAACCTGCCGAGTTATTCTATGACAACTTAATGATGGGCACTCAGTTGATTCATGCAGCCCACGAAGCTGGAGTGGAGAAATTCGTTTGTGTGGGAACTATTTGCGCCTATCCCAAATTTACCCCCGTCCCCTTCAAAGAGGATGACCTGTGGAATGGTTATCCTGAAGAAACCAATGCCCCTTACGGAATTGCTAAAAAAGCTCTTCTCGTTCAATTGCAAGCATATCGCCAACAATACGGCTTTAATGGCATATACTTGCTTCCAGTAAACTTGTACGGACCGGAAGATAATTTTGATCCTAAAAGCTCCCACGTCATTCCCGCCTTAATTCGTAAGGTTCACTCTTGTCAGATCAAGGGAGACAAAAAAATTCATGTTTGGGGTGATGGTAGTCCTACTCGTGAGTTTTTGTATTCCGAAGATGCAGCACGAGGTATTGTCATGGGCACTCAATACTACAATGACCCTGAACCCGTAAATTTAGGCACGGGTCATGAAATTTCTATCCACGACTTAATTCATCTGATTTGTGAATTGATGGAGTTTGAGGGCGAAATTGTTTGGGAAACTGACAAGCCTAATGGTCAACCTCGGCGTTGCTTGGATATTGAACGTGCTAAGCATGCCTTTGGTTTTACCGCTCAAGTGGACTTCAAGCAAGGGTTAAAGAACACAATAGAGTGGTGGCGTAAAAACGCTGCTTAAAATCATTCAAATTCCCTCAGAAATGGCTTTTTCCTCATAAAAACCTCATAATTGCCTTCCATAATAACTATTGGAGGATTCTACTAAAGATGAGAGTGTATTCTCTAGATTTAAGCCTTCGGTTCTTAGCCGAGGGCTTTTTTTTTATGCTGATGATGATGCTAAGTTCCGTTCTTTTTAATTCTTTATTTATAAATATATTATGGGAAATTCGCACGCTACAGTCATTAAGAATGGTGCAACATATCACAAAAACAACACTACGCCGATCGCTCCTGAAAATACGTCAATCAATGACAACACTAGAGTGGAGGGAAAAGAGCGCACATATCTGCTCACAGCTTGTCACCTCTACCTTGTTTCAGGAGGCAAAAACAATACTCGCTTATTTTAGCTTTCGTCAAGAACCTGATTTAAGCCCCCTACTAACAGATATTTTTACCAAGATTAAGCCAAATGCAAACCCCTCAAAAATATGGGGTTATCCTCGCTGTGTCGATGACTCTCTTTGTTGGCATATCTGGACACCGAACGATAGTATCCAAATCGGTCCTTATGGTATCAAAGAACCTCATCCTAAAGCCCCAACCATAGGACCACAAGAGGTAGACTTAATTCTCGTCCCTTGTGTTGCTTGCGATTCTCAAGGATATCGCTTAGGTTACGGTGGAGGATATTATGATCGCTTGCTAAGTTCCCCTGAGTGGTCCCAAAAGCCTACTATAGGAATTGTATTTGAATTTGCCTATTTGCAAACACTACCCATTGAACCATGGGATCAACAGTTACAAGAAATCTGTACAGAAACAGGGCTGAAGGTGATAGGTAAGTAAAATTTACATTATCTGTATATTGCTGTGTAATATTGCCTGTGGTAAATACATTGTAATTTGCACTCAATCTTTGAATGTGGCTTATGCCAATGACTCATATCAAAATCCAAAATCGATTGTGGATATACGGACTCTTAAGCGCGATCGCAATTATGACGCTGTTCCCCCTATTTTGGCTGGTTAGCACAGCGTTAAAATCACCAACAGAAAATATTTTTCATTCACCGCCACAGTTATTACCAAGTCAACCCACCTTCGCCAACTTTTTCTCTGTTTGGCACGCCTTACCTTTTGGACAGTATTTGTTCAACAGTACGCTAATAGCAGTACTAACTGTCAGTTTAAACTTAATCTTTTGCGCTTTAGCTGCTTACCCATTGGCAAGACTATCCTTTCCAGGAAGAGACTGGATTTTTATAGCGATTGTCGCCACGATTATGATTCCCTTCCAAATTGTGATGATTCCGCTGTATATTTTGACAGTTCAACTAGGTTTAAGAAATTCTTATTTAGGAATAATTCTTCCCAGCTTAGCCTCTGCTTTTGGCATTTTTTTGTTACGACAAGCTTTTATCAGTGTTCCTAAGGAGATGGAAGAAGCAGCACGCATGGATGGTTGTTCAGAATTAGGTTTGTGGTGGTACATCATGCTACCATCCGTTCGCCCAGCACTAGTAACTCTGGCAATTTTTGAGTTTATCGGTTCTTGGAGTGACTTTCTCTGGCCTTTAATTGTGATTCAAGATGAAAACTTATACACCCTTCCTTTGGGAGTAGCGAAGCTTGCAGGAACTTTTTCCTTAGACTGGCGACTCGTTGCAGCTGGCTCAGTTATATCTATAGCTCCAGTATTGATCTTATTCCTGTTTTTACAACGCTACATTGTCCCTACGGAAACTAGTAGTGGCGTTAAGGGCTAAGTAAGTCAGGGGACATCTTGTTTTCTGTTCTGACCAAACTAGGGGTTGGAAGATTTTTAGCCTGAGAAGTAGTATTGGTAGTAGTCCAGTTACTCGCGATGGGCATTCGCCAACCAGTACCAAAGGCACGATCAGTGATCTTTAATCCCGGAGGTGCTTGTCTCCGTTTGAATTCTGCGCGTGCTACCATCTGAATGACTTGATTGACCACTACTAGATCGTGACCAGCTGCAACAATCTGTGCTGCTGATTGATGGTCGTTAATAAGACGTTGTAAGATATCGTCTAAAATGTCGTAAGACGGTAGCGAGTCTTGGTCAACTTGACCTGGTTTGAGTTCAGCACTGGGGGCTTTAGTGATCACGTTTTGCGGGATGATCTCCTTAGGAGTAGATTGAGGTTTGATTCCTGACCGAGAAGAGTGATGATTTAACCAATTGCATAGAGAATAAACACGGGTTTTAGGAACGTCAGCAATGACTGACAATCCACCATTCATATCACCGTAGAGAGTGCAGTAACCAACAGCTAATTCTGACTTATTGCCAGTAGACAACAACAAATGACCGAATTTGTTAGATATAGCCATCAATAAATTTCCCCTGATTCGGGATTGAATGTTCTCCTCCGCCAGTCCAGACTCTGTTTGTTGAAACAACTCTGCTAAAGTTTTGTCATAGCCTTGCATTAACTCCCCTATGGGCAAGGTCACTGTTTTGATACCGAGATTTTTTGCTAATGCTAGCGCGTCGCTAACAGAATGCTCAGAACTATAAGGGGAAGGCATTAGGACACCGAGGACATTTTCTATACCTAATGCTGCAGTCGCGATCGCTGCCACTAACGAAGAATCTACACCACCACTTAAACCTAGTACAACTTTAGAAAAGCGACACTTACGTGTATAGTCGCGCAATCCTAAAACCAACGCATGCCAAATCTCCTCATCCTCACACGAGAATAGGGGTGCAACAGTTCCTATCTGTACATCCTGCCGAATTTCATTAAATTCAACTATCTGCAAATCTGTTTCGAAAGCCTGCAGGCGACAGACAACCTCACCTTTACGATTTAGAGCAAAACTACTGCCATCAAAAATCAAATCATCATTTCCCCCAACTTGATTAGCATACAAAATCGGTTGGTGAAAACGTACTGCGCTATGCTTTAGCATTGCTTCTCGAAACTGTTGTTTGCCAAAACTGTAAGGTGACGCTGACAAGTTGACAGTCACATCTACACCCAAAATTGCCAAGTCGGCAATGGGATTGTTTGTGTAACTACGTTTACCCCAAAATTCCTCGTCATTCCATAAATCTTCACAAATAGTAACGCCAATATTGAGATTGTCTAGCGTGAAATAATTAGCTTGCAAACCAGCTTCAAAGTAGCGATTTTCATCAAATACATCATAAGTAGGCAAAAGTCGCTTATGAAAAAATCGCTGCACATTGCCTCGCTCTAATAACGCAATGCTATTAAATAAACTTTTACCGCCAGTAACATGTGCTTTTAGATTTTCTTCAACTGTTCCAACCAAAACAGCTATCCCTGGTGGCAAATCTTCTGCTAATTTTCGCAATGCTATATTCATAGCCTGAACAAAACCGGGGTTTAATAATAAATCCCGTGGTGGATAACCACACAAAGACAGTTCTGGTGTTAACAATAACCTGGCACCTTTTGCCACTGCACGATTTGCTGCTGCTAAAATATTTTGAGCGTTTTTTGGCAAATCACCTATTGTTGGATTCAGTTGAGCGATCGCAATTTTCATCAAAACCTCCGTGGGTGACCTTTACCTGACCTCACAGTACAGATGGGGTAGTTAATTTTTTTGTCTTGGAATTTTTGGCTAAAGACACTTGGCTTTTAACATGTGTGTGTCTTCAACTTTCAGGTTAAATAAAGACCAAAGGTTTATCCTTCAACAAACCAAAAGCCTCTGCATCAAATTTATATAAACTAGCTGGACGACCTGCACCCCTAGACACCTTAATTCCGGTATCGCACAGAAAACCCAACTTTAATAGACGCGCCCGAAAATTAGAATAATCAGAAAAACTTTCTCCTAGAACTGTAGTATACAGTTGATATACATCATTTAAAGTAAACATGTCCGGTAATACGTCAAAAGCCACTGGGCTATACTCCAACTTGTTTCTGAGCCGCCGATGTCCATATGTAAGAATTTCACTATGATCAAAAGCTAATTTTGGTACTTGCTTGACCGGATACCAAGCTATTCCAGTGACTTTATCAGCAATTAATTCTGCTTCCTCAAATCGTACAAGAGCAAAGTAACTTACTGAGAGATAACGCATACCATAACTAGCAGCGCATTCCCTGGGATCACGCGATGGTCCACCGAAAGTATACAATTGCTCCAAATACAGATTTTTGACGCGAATCTTCTCTGCTAAGATGCGATATGCCGCATCCTCCAGGGATTCCCCTTCACGCACCAAAGTTCCTGGCAGGCTCCAACAATTTAAAAATGGTTCCTGCTGTCGCATAACTAATAAAACTAGCAGCCGATTTTGTGCGGTATCTACCGAAAAGATGACATTATCAACACCAACCTTGAAATCAGCTAAAGGTTGTTGATTTAGCAAAGCTGAAATTTTTTTTGGGTTGCGTCCTGGCATTTGTACAAATGCTCTCTATGAATATAAGCAATTACAGGAGGCGTTAAAGCATCAGGATCTCCATTTTTACGATACGCTGTGGAAGAAACTTCTGGACCAGTAAAGCCAGCGATTTCAATTCGTCCTCCCAACGTACGAATCTCCTCCAAGCTAAACTCATCTATTGCATATCCCGGTCGTTGTACCACCAGCAATTGCACCTGCTGCAACAAATCTTTAAAGCGATACCACTGTGGTAGCTGAGTTACTAAATCAGAACCAATCACCACAGTGAAATCAGCTTCTTTCCAGTGCACCTTTGCTTTCTCCACTGTTTCCAGCGTCCTCATTGCACTTAATTCCTGAGCCAACTCAATATTGTGCCGTGGCGAATCTATTTCCGTAAATAATAGGCGCAGCATTGTCACTCGATGTTCTAAAGGTGTTTGATGCGACTTAAATGGATTATTCGCCGCCCACACAGCCACCCAATCATAATGCTCAGACAACCAGCGGATAATTGCTTGATGTCCAGCAGTGGGTGGATCAGCACTTGTACCAAATAAAGCAATTCTCATGATGATAGGGGTGTGTGAATTAAGAGTTAGGAGTTAGGAATGGAAAATGGGGCATCGGGCATCGGGCATCGGGCATCGGGCATCGGGCATCGGGCATCGGGCATAATTATAGAGTTTTCTCCTTGTCCTCCTTGTCCCCCTTGTCCACGCCAGTCGCCTCAAGTCGGGAGACCCGCCCACGGCGCTGGCTCCCCTTGTCTTGTTTGCGAGGTTGTTGTAAAAAACCCACATTTTTCAGGCTCCCTCACCTCCTCCACGTCTTATTTGTCAACTCTTGCAGCTCGTCAGAAATCTTCACTTCCACTAGTACAGGATTCTCTAAAAGCCGCGTCTGGGTTGGCAAACTTGCTACTGATGCAGCGGTCCGACGGCGAATTTCTGCTAATGTTTCTGGTGGTTGTACCCGTTTACCCTCTTTCATCAACAACTGTAATAAAGGTTGTGTTGCACGTGGACTTTCTCCTACTAATCCCAACGAGTCTCCTGTTAACTTACCTCCTGCAAAAGTGCGAAAAATCTGCTTGCGTCCGGGATAAGTCACTTTGCCACTAGAGTGTTTCATCACTGGAATGCCATCAACCTCCACTAGCTTATAGACTCCATTTACAGGTAAACCTGTAACTAGGCGTGTTCCTAACCCATAACCATCAATTTCTGCCCCAGCGGCTTTTAGCCTCGCTATTTCTCTCTCATCCAAATCACCACTAGCAAAAATTGACACATTAGGAAGTAGCGATCGCACCTGTTTTGATAGAGACACTAAATCCCCGGAGTCTAACCTGACCCCAGCTAAATGCATTTCGCCTGAATTCACTTTTTCCGCTAACCGTTGAGCGGCGGCAATTGTATCGTAAGTATCAATCAACAAAGACGCACCTGGAAAACAGCGATGAAATGCTGTAAAAGCTTGATCCTCACTTCCTTCCATCGCTGACAAAGCCATTACCAGAGCATGCGCCATCGTACCACTAGGTTTTTCGCCTAGTTGTAATGCAGCTAACACATTTGATGTAGCATCTAAACCTGCGGCCAAAGCTGCCCGTGCTGCCCACAAAGATGCTTGGGGACTGAATGCTCGTCGTGTCCCAAATTCCAGCAAGGATGCTTGCTCTCCAGCCACGTCACGTATACGAGCAGCCCTTGTCGCAATCAAACTTTGGTAATTGAGAGTATTAAGGAGATAAGTTTCTACCAGTTGCGCTTGCCAAAGCTGTGCTTCCACTCGCAATAGTGGTTCAGACGCAAACACTGCTGTTCCCTCTGGAACTGCCCAAACATCACCTGTAAAACCACCCTCGGTTAGTACAGACCAAAAGCGATCACTCGCATTTGCAAAAATTCCCGTTGCTTGTAACGCTGCTATTTGAGATTGACTAAAACGGAATTTTTCTAAGTATTCCAATGCTTGCGCCAACCCCATGGCAATGATGTAGCCAAATCCCTCTGGCAGATGTCTGATAAATAACTCGAAGCTTGCCTTTTGTTTCTCTACTCCTTCACTCACATAACAAGCTGCCATTGTGAGCTCATAAAGGTCTGTCAGTAGGCTGTAATCAACAGCCGAGAGTGTGAGTTCTTGGTTTTTTGGGCCATTAGTCCAATGCGGACTACTTATATCTCCAAAATCCAAGCTAGGGAATGTTGTCATGACAGAGCGCCCCTACAAGATTACTTACTATTATGGTAGTTTTTACCAAAAATAATGTCAACTTCTAACAGAAGTATTTCAAAAAATGCTTTTAAGTATGATGATTCCAAAGATATTAATAGAAGATTCATCAAATATTTAATATTTTTAAATAGTTGTTATTTATAATAATGCTGGGTTAAACAAGGCGCACAAAAAGACGAGCGGACTGCAGGCCATTGACACCACGATTTATTCTGTAAGTGACAAGCATATTAGTTTACAATCATAATCACAAACAGAAGCTGAGCATTTTCCAAGTAAAAGTATTGCAAACACTTATCAATAAGTATTGCGGAGAGTATAAATATATTGCAAGTGAGAGTTAGCCAGGAATATCAGAATTAAAGTAGATACATATCACAAAATCAAGCAACTAGAAATAAAGAGAAATGGAGTTTGATATGATGGCTATTTCTAACATGCTAGCCGGAATGATCCAATATATTTCTGAAGCTGCAATGCGGATTTTTGGTCCAACTGATGATGCTTACCCCACGATTGGTGTACAGCCCTTTACAGGTGAGCCTTACAAAAAAGGTGCAGCAGAGATGTGGTAGTTCTCTCATATTGCACCTATACTGTTTTTCTGTAAAATGAGTCAATCTAAAATTTGAATCGGTGGAGTAGAAAGCCCTAGATCCACCGATTTTTATGTTTTTCTTTCAGATGAGCTTAACAAATGCTAAATTTTCTCTCAACAGCAAGTTAGCGATCGCCACGAACTCTCTTCACTATGCTCCTAATGGTATGTATTTTTTATAAGTATTGTCTTCATCTAAGTACAAATCAGTTTTGATGGTTTGTTTCCCTGCGTAAATCCTAATTCAACCAGAACCTCATAGTAGAAATTTCCTTGTTCTGCTAGGAGACAAGAAATTAGGAGCGTGACAAAATGTTTTGGAAAGTCTTTGTTAGTGCTTTATTATTGCCGAGTTACCTTGGATTTAATATTGCATCTGCAGCTATCAAAAATAAAGTGGAGGTTTTGCCGAAGCCAGAAGAACTCAGAGAACCAACACAACAGACACAGGTAGATCAAAGAGCCGTTGATGTCTCACCGTTTCTAGTTAAAGAACATTCGTCAATTCAGGGAACTCAAAAAGCAGATTTTAGACAACTAGCTCCTACAACCAATGAGCACCCCTATCTTATTGCTCATTGGTATTATCACAGACCGTGTCGGGATCATAGCTATTATCACTACAGGCATTACTATCCTGAGTATGTTCATTACCGACATTATTACCATCCTCGGTATTACTACCATTACTACTACCATTACTACTATCACTACTACTATCCCAGACATCACTACCATCGCCATTACTACAACAATTGGTAGGCAAGCCCATTCCGTTCAGCGAAAACTCTTGTTGTCGATAACACAGCAATCCTAAATTATTCATCAGAAGCAATAACCCCGGTAACTTTTGCAAAGCCGGGGTTGGTGCGGTTTTAGAATTGATTTAAGAAAAAAGCAACGACTGCACTGCCTAATGGAACAGTGAGATTATCAATACCTACAAAGGAAAAAGTCTCTAGGGCAGTAGCAATCAAGGCAACGACTAATGATACTACCCACGTTTGCCAAATGTTCCCTTGCACACTATATAAAATAAAACTACTGACAAAATAGCTAGCTAAGGCCATAGCTAGAGAACCTTCCCAGCTTTTTTGCTTTCCAAAGATTTTATACTTGTGTTTACCAAAGCGTTGTCCTATTAGTGCAGCAAGTCCATCTCCCCAAGCCATAACTAAAATTCCCAATGCTGCATACTGAGGCTGTTGTAAGTACCAGAACCAAGCAATTAAAATACCAATACTAACAGAATAAAAGAATGTTCCGAAACTTTTGCGTCCTACGCTATTAATAGCAGGGAGAATGGGAAATCGGTAAGACAACAAGGTCACGGCACTCGCTAAAATCGAAGCTGTAATACCTACACTTGCAGGAATATTTAACCACCAAGCAAGCAGGATCACATTTCCTGTACCAATATGAACTATCTTTCGCACAATTTCTGGATCATCTTTGGCAAAGAAATTCACCGCCCATGCTATCGAGAGGATGAGCGATAGCCAAGTGACAACACTAGCAATCTGCACCCATAAAAGGGGTAGCGATTCTAAACCGGGAAATAAACTAAGCAAAGAACTAACTGTGTTATTTGGAGAATTTGGTCCTGTATTACCACTCTATCAAATAGGACGAGCAGCACAAAACTTCCGCATAAAAAATCAGGAGAGCGTTAATGAAACTATTGAAAATATTATTAATTTGGTTGATTCAGTTCTATAGAATATTTATTTCGCCTCTGCTTCTTCCCTCTTGTCGCTTTCAACCTACTTGTTCGATGTATGCTATCCAAGCCATTGAACGATTTGGTGTCTGGCGCGGTAGTTGGTTGGCAATTCGGCGAATTCTACGCTGTCATCCATTTCATCCCGGTGGTTACGATCCAGTACCGGAGATTCAGGAAGGAGGGAGAGGAACAGGATCAGAGCACTAATAACTTAATTTTTTAACCTATAAAATTCAGAATGCGACCTTATTATCAAGTGCCAATAGTTGAGTGTGGTGAACCTTTGGTGGAAATTCCTTTAACACTGTTTGCTGTGGAATCTCCCCATCCTTATCAGAAACTGGGTGCGCCTTATGGAGAAGCACGCTCCCCTTATTTTCTGCGCCAAAGCGTTGTTAATAACTTGATACAAGCCCAGTCAAATCTCCAACTGCTGCGTCCTAACTGGCTGATCCAAATTTTTGATGCTTATCGTCCTGTGGCAGTACAAAAGTTTATGGTTAATTATGCTTTTGCCGACGCTCTAAGGAGTGCAGGTCTGGTTGAGTCGGAAATTACAGAAACACAACGCCAAGCTCTCTGGGAAGAGGTTTACAAAATTTGGGCTGAACCAAGTCTAGATGAAAAGACCCCACCACCTCATAGTACGGGTGCAGCTGTGGATGTGACGTTGGTTGATGAGACAGGAAAAATAGTCAATATGGGTTCAGCAATTGATGAATTGTCGGAGCGATCGCATCCTGACTATTTTGCTGATCGTTCCGACCCCCATGCACAGCAATATCTTAGTCATCGCCAACTACTATGTAGTGTGATGGAAAAGGCAGGGTTTAGACGGAATCCCCGAGAGTGGTGGCATTTCTCTGTTGGAGATCAAATGTGGGCTTGGCTGTATAATCAAGCCAAACCTGAGAACCCAGTTGTAGCATGCTATGGGCGTTTTGAATAATAGACTTCCGCGTCTAGACATCTTGAGGATTCAGTTGTATCAACTCTTCAGTTGTATATGTTCCAACCGGGCTCCAAACCAGATACGGGATGAGTAGCAGCGCCGCCAGCCTTGAAATTGGCAAGACAAAAACCGTGAGTAATACACCTATAATCACACCAACCGACCCAATAATTTCCCCAGTTTTCAAACTGCGGAATCTTAGCATCAGTGGAATATAGGCAACAGTGATAATTTCCAGCAGTAGGTAGAGACCCATTAGTACCCAAGTTATTAGGCTGCCTGGATTCTTTTGCCACACAATGTTAGCGGAAATAGCACCGCAGATAAAAATAACAGTCCAGATTAAGGGGATCAGAGGCTCAAAAACCAGCCATTGAGGACGGCTTAACCGTGCAAACCACTTGACATCGCCTGGTGTAATGAAGAAACTACCAGCAGCGACTAAAAAAGCTATAGCCCCAATCACCATCCATGATTGAATCATATTGCTTACCATTATTTGTGTATTTTGTCAAGGATTACACAGCAATTTTGGCAATTCTCTCGTGTGGATTAAATCAGCCAGAGGTTTGAATATTAGAGGGAAGGGAGTAGAAATTAAGCATCTTGAGGATTAAGGCGGATCATTGCCCAAGTTGTGTAAGTTCCAATTGGACTCCACAACAAGTAAGGTAAAAGCAGTAGTGCTGCCCAACCAGAGATAGGTAAAACTGTAAGAGTTAATATAAGACTGATAATAAAACCAATGCCACCGATAATCGTACCAACTTTCAGACTACGAAGCCGGAACATGACAGGAGTATAGGCAATCGTGACTATTTCTAAAAGCAGGTACAATCCCATGAGAAGCCAAGTGTTGGTAGTTCCTGGATTCTTTTCCCAAACAATATAAGCTGACCAAGCACCGCAAACAAAAATGACAGTCCAGATGAGAGGAATAAGTGCCTCAAAAGTTAACCATCTAGGTCTTTGTAACCGCTTGAACCATTTGCGATCGCTGGGAGTAATGAAGTTCGCACCTAATGCGACCAAGATAGCTATACCCCCAATCACCATCCAAGATTTAATCATACTCCCACCCTTGTCATACAGGGTTATTATGACAATCTGGGAGTTGATTATTCATCAGTCTTTGGTTGAATTACACTAGACCAGAACGCAGTGCTACAACGGCTGCTTGAACGCGGTCATCAACGGAGAGTTTATTCATAATTCCCCGCACGTGAGTTTTTACAGTGTTGGGACTGAGATAGAGTTTCTGGGCAATTTCTGGATTACTATAACCTTCTACCATGAGTTTTAATACTTCCAACTCTCGTCCAGAAAGGTTTGCTGGGTTTCCCGAAGGCGATGGTGGCTTAAGATTGTCAATGACTCGTCTAGCAATTTGGGGATCGAGGTAGGTTGCACCTTCAACTGCAGCAGCAATTGCGTTTAATAGTCGCTCGATACTTGCCCCTTTGATACAGTATGCATCTGCACCACTAGATAGTGCAGCAAAAATTTCCGTATCCGTTTTATGAGATGTCAAGATAACCACATGGGTGTTTGGCAGTGCTGCCTTAATTTGTTGTGTTGCAGCAATACCATCTAATCGTGGCAATCCAATATCCATCACCACTATATCTGGTTTTAATTTCAGTGCTGCTTGCACACCCAAGTACCCATCTTCTGCTTGTCCTACAATCTCCAACTGTGAATGAGTCATTAAGGACTGTTCCAGTCCTAGTTGCATCATTGGATCATCTTCTACAATTAGGACACGTAAAACAGAAGCATCCGTTGGCAGATGTAAAGAATCCGAATCTTGAGACATCTCATTAACTTTCTTCAACACGATAACCCAACTCTGCCAAACTCACACGCGATTGACGCCACTTAGGTTGCACTTTGACGAATAGTTCAAGGTAGACTTTGCCTGAGATTAATTTTTGGATTTGCTCGCGTGCAGCACTACCAACTGCTTTGAGCATTGTTCCACCTTTACCAATCAGAATCCCTTTTTGGGAATCACGTTCTACATGGATTGTAGCAAGTACACGGGTGATATTTGGTGTTTCTTCTACTTGATCGATGGAGATGGCTACTGAATGTGGTACTTCCTCACGAGTTAGCAGCAAAATCTGTTCTCGAATCAACTCGCCCATAATAAAGCGTTCTGGTTGGTCTGTGACTAAATTCGGTGGATAGTATAGGGGTCCTATGTCTAGCTGTTGAATCAACAACTGTTGCAATTCCAACAATCCAGAACTAGTCTTGGCAGAAAACTTCACTGTTTGCCATTGATGTGATTGAGCTAACTGTGCATAGCTATCATCTAAGAATTGTGCTTCTGGAGGTTGTTGGTCGGTTTTGTTCAACCCCAAAATAACTGGTGTGTGGCTACGACTCAATAAATCAGCAATATAGCGATCGCCTGTTCCACAGGGAGTTGTTCCATCCACTACAAATAGCACTACATCCACGGATTCAATAGCTAATTTGGCATTTTGTACCAGTACCTCTCCCAATTGATGATGAGGTTTATGAATTCCTGGGGTGTCCACAAAAATGAGTTGCGCTTCTGGTGTCGTTAAAATGCCTCGTAAGCGATTGCGTGTGGTTTGAGCTACTGGCGATGTAATGGCAATTTTTTGTCCTACTATTTGATTCATTAAAGTAGATTTACCGACATTAGGCCGACCAATAATGCCGATAAAACCTGACTTAAAGCCAGGAGGAGCCTGTGGAATTGTTACTTCTTCTGAAACTAAGAAGCTGTTATTTTGAATACCCGTCACTTGTGGCTCCATCGTCCTATTTGACATTTGGTATTGGTTCGTTTTTTCTCGAGTATCAAACAAACGTAAATCACCCTAGTTTTTTCAAAAATTGCCTTTGCTTTAGTCTAAGTTACTACTAAATGTATTTCTTTATGAGCGAATGTTAAAACTGTATACATAAAGTTTGTCATTTGAAACAAAACTGTATCGGAAAAGACATAAAAATCATTTAAATAAAATACAGCTTGATAGTTGGTAACTACAAGTTAGAAGAAGATTCTTACTTATAAAGCACAAACTATCAATCAAGTTCTTACATAATTCCTATAACGAACTCGCCTTCATTCACTGATTGATTAGTTGAGATGTCGTATACAAATCCATCTTTTTCTGCTAAAATATCTATGACAGTAGGCAATTTTCCCTCTTTATTAAAACTCAGAATTTGATAAAGTCTTTCTCCAGCCTCTACTAAAGTACCCAATTCAACTCTTGACTGAATCATGCCACCACAAGGCGCATAGTATTTGACAACTTTACTTCTAGCCCTAAAAATCATTTCCAAGAATGCGGTTGTATCAACAGTCGGGTCACATATCTGCAAAATACCCTTATATACTAAATAATTTTTTATTCCTTGGACACCTTTTATCACTGAATCTGGAATCATTTGCATTCCAGTTCCCAGTTCGAGCGTCCATGCTTCCACGTCAAACTTAATTTCTCTGCCAAGTTGTTTAAAACAATTTTCTAGCGCTAACCAAGGTTTGATAAATGCTTCATCAAAAGCATCACCATCATAAACATCCAGTAAGATTCCATAATTAAGAAGGAAGTGTTTGGCACTATCTTCTCGATTGCGGAAGTAATATAGATAGTTTAATCCTTGATGGGTAGAACTGTGTAAGTCGATCAGGTAGTCTGCATCTAAACTAAGAGAATGTAATTTATAGCGAAATAGTTCAGTGTATGGTGCACCAGACGAGGAATCAATCTTATTTATAATCTTAGCAAATTTTTCTTGAATTGCATTTAGATAATTCTTTCTTATCACCTCTGTTGCAAAGTTTATTTGAGATTTAGCAAAAGCAAATAGATCATGAGCTTCTTTTTCATAATCCCAAAAGATGCGATTCCAGTCTTTAGCTTCATAAACACAGTATCTCCCAGAGGAAAAGATGTGAGAACGCTCGTTGACTCCCATTGGGTTACAGACAGGAACCAACCAAATTTCTCCAGTTAAATCCGTATCATTTAACGATAGTAAAAACTCAATGAGTTGATGAATCACTGCATTACCAACAATTTCTGCACCATGTAGATTAGATTGAATGTAAACTTTTTTACCAGGATAGGCTCCAACGAATTTGTAAACTTGAAGCGAAAGGCGATCGCCCGAAGCCATGTGACGCAAAGGAATAGTGGAAATAACAGGAATCATGACTGTTTAACTTACTACAATGGGGAGAGCTATCTCATAAAGGACGGACGTGAAGATAAAAATGTAAGTGCCACAGAGTTCATCTCCAAACACACATAATGGAAACAATGGAAACAACAGTAGCAGTTAATCCTTTTCTTGACGGCAACTTTGCACCAGTACACCAAGAAATCACTACTGATGCTTTACAAGTCATAGGTGAACTACCTCTCGATCTATCAGGAATGTTCGTGCGCAATGGTTCCAACCCGCAATGGGCACCTATTGGCCAGTATCATTGGTTTGATGGTGATGGGATGTTACATGGAGTAAGAATTAATAGTGGTATTGCCACCTATTGCAACCGTTACGTGCGAACAAGAGGATGGAAAATAGAGAACCAAGCTGGTAAGGCTATTTGGACAGGATTTTTAGAACCGCCGCAGCTAGACAACCCCTACGGTCCTGGTAAAAACACTGCCAATACTGCCCTAGTTTGGCATGCAGGTCAACTATTAGCACTATGGGAAGGCGGTGCACCTCATGCCATTAAAGTTCCCAGCCTAGAGACTGTTGGTGAATATACCTTCAATCATCAGCTAGTGTCTCCCTTCACGGCTCACCCTAAAGTAGACTTGGTGACTGGAGAAATGATGTTCTTTGG
Organism: Nostocales cyanobacterium Centralia_MAG_434; assembly: GCA_021324415.1. GTDB lineage: Bacteria > Cyanobacteriota > Cyanobacteriia > Cyanobacteriales > Nostocaceae > JAJPJF01. The sequence continues at coordinate 16,615 of JAJPJF010000522.1, read as the reverse complement.
CTACTCTTTCTCACCACCATACTTACAGTACAGTGTCGTTTCTCCAACAGGCGAGCTATTGCAAACTGTACCAATTGACATACCAATGGCAGTGATTATGCATGATTTCGCCATCACCGAGAATTATACAATTTTCATGGATTTGCCCATGACATTCAACGGCGAGCGTATGCAACGGGGAGAACCTGCGATTTCCTTTGAGCGCGATCGCCCCAGTCGTTTTGGTATTGTTCCACGTCATGGAGACAACAGCAGTATTCGCTGGTTTGAAAGTCCTGCTTGCTATGTTTACCATACCCTCAACGCCTACGAGGAAGGAGACGAAGTCGTACTTCTCGCCTGCCGTATGAGTTCTACAAATATGCTTGTCTTTAACGAGACGCAACGTGATCCCGAAGGGGATATCCCTCGCTTGCATCAATGGCGGTTCAACCTAAGCACAGGAACTGTACGTGAAACAAAGCTGGACGATGTGGCTGCGGAATTTCCTCGTATAAATGAAAACTTCTGGGGACGCCAAACCCAATATGGCTACCTTGCCAGAATGGCTAAGAGTACCATGCCCTTGTTTGATGGTTTAATCAAGTATGACCATCACACTGGCAAGTCAGAAACTCATGAATTTGGTCAGGGACGTTACGGCGGTGAGGCTGTATTTGTTCCTCGTACCACTGTAGAAGGGGGTGAAGATGAGGGTTGGCTGATTACCTTTGTTTACGATACTAACGAGGAGTGTTCTGAATTAGTAGTCGTGAATGCTCGGGACGTAACTAGCAAACCTGTAGCACGGGTGCTCATTCCTCAACGAGTACCCTATGGCTTCCATGCTGCGTGGGTTTCTGAAGAACAGTTGGCAGCTTCCATAGCTTAGACAGCATCATGAGGATAGTTAACAGTTAACTATCCCATCGAGTTTAAATGAATAATAGGTGATTTAACGGCGACGTTGGTAGCGTCCAATCAATTCTGCCGTTGCCAAAATGTGACCATCCATAGCAGTCACGACTTGAGCTTTAGTCGCACCTGGTTCTAAACCTAATTTTTTATCTAAAGCGTAGACTTTGAAAAAGTATCGATGGGTACCACCAGGTGGACAAGGACCACCATAACCAAGCTTGCCAAAATCATTTTTGCCCTGCACCCCACCATTTGGTAGAGTGGCGACGGATGCAATTTTTTCTGGTAGTTGGCGGACTGTAGCAGGAATCTCATAAAGAACCCAATGAACAAAGATCCCTCCAGGTGCATCGGGGTCATCTACAATCAGTGCAAGACTCTGGGTTGTGGATGGAGGCTCATCCCAACTTAATGGCGGGGAGATACCATCACCGTCACATGTGTATTTGGTAGGAATTAAGCCGTTAGCTTCAAAGGCACTGCTTTCTAGTTTCATCGTTTTCACCTTCTGGCTTGCTTGATCACTACTAGCGGAACTTGCCACAGTATCACCACTACCAGAAGTATGACAACCAATCACAGATAATCCCAAAAATCCCAGTGTGGCGAAGCTTTGACCCAAAAACCCTCGTCTATTCATATTCACAAAATTCTTGATACAAATCCTCCCCTTGTCCTCCTTATCCCCCTTGTCCTTTTTATCTCCCTTGTCCTCCTTGTCCTCCTTATCCCCCTTGTCCTTTTTATCTCCCTTGTCCCCTTTGTCCTCCTTGTCCCCCTTGTCCTTTTTATCTCCCTTGTCTCCTATCAACTCTCAATTGTGAATACCTTTTGGTGACCCAAGGAATGCTCTGTAGTATCTATCCCCGGTGTAGATACAAAAAATTGATAGATGATGAAGCCACCCAAGATTAAGCCAAAAAGGGAAAGAAGATTGGCTATATTAATCATCAATTCATGATTATTTTGTTTATGCATAACACCCTGCCCCTAGTTGATATTGGTCAATAAGTAATAATTTTTATTTAAGGTTGGTGTTTTCATTATAAAGTTTTGTACAAGTCAATACATGAATCAAATGTCAGATATAGATTGTGACTAAAGTACTAAATTTCAGTCGAATATTGTTAGTGATGCTGTAAATAAAAAGCCTCTAGAGATTTTCTAAAGGCCACTGAAGTTTATGTAAAAACGAGCAATTAGAAGAACTAACGAGTTTCTTGCATCCTTCTTACTATTTTTGTAACCTGCTTTCTTGAGGTAAACCGGACAAGTTCAACGAGTATCCTATTTTTCATGCCAGGAATGACAACAGTTTGATTGGCTATTCAACCGCGAAATCCAATTCTGGCCACTGTTTGGGCATCCATCATCTTTTTACCTTTAACCAGGGTAGAGTCTGCCATTCCAGTTTTTTCATGAAAGGCAGATTCTGTTGGTCCTGGACAAAGAACAGTTACGGTCACACCTGTACCTTCCAATTCATTGGCGATCGCTTCTGAAAATGATAAAACATATGCTTTAGTGGCAAAATAAACTGCCATCAACGGTCCAGGCTGAAAGGCGGCAGTTGACGCAACATTTAATATTTTTCCTTCACCTTGCTTTACCATCTCCTTGAGAAATAATTTAGTTAAATGGGTAAGACACACCACATTTAGCTGTAGCATTTCCAGTTCAGAAGCTAAGTTTGTTTCGTTAAATAATCCATAAACACCAAACCCAGCATTATTGACTAGGACATTAACATGTATAGATTCTTGTTGCAGTTCTGAGTAGATTTCGTGAGGAGATGTTGGCAAGCATAAATCTTTGACAATCGGTTTGACCAAAATGCTAAGTTCATTTTGAAATCTATTTGCAATCTCATTGAGTTTGGGTCCAAGTCTATCCACTAATACAAGATTGTAATCATTAAAGGCAAAAATACATGCTAATTGGAAGCCTATTCCACTACATGCCCCAGTGATTAGAGCAGTTTTTTTACACTGACTTTGATTATGTGTTGTATTCATATAAAACCTAGGTAGATTTAACTGAATTGAGTTATCTCAGCTTACAAATTCCTGCTACATAAAGTTGACAATGTACTCATAGGTATTGAGTTTAATTGTAACTTCAATTTGGATTTTTAAATTTCAAAACAATATCATCCTAAAAATATAGGATATTGCTCAACATGGGAAAGAAGTACTAAATTCAAATAAGTTTTTATTAAAAAAGTACTAAATCAAAACATGACTTTTTTCCTGTAAGTAAAATTTCTAATAGTTTGAAATATAGACCCTAAAAGACTTTGAAGCAGTAAGAATAAATTATTTACAAAATTAATAGTCAAGTCTATTGCATTTTGGTGATAGAATCATAACAACTTGAACACCTTGGTTAGTATTTTTACTCTTCTTCCAAAGTTAGTTATTACATTAAAATGTAGTTCATGATGCAGAAACTCTCTAAAGATAAGTAAGGCGGTGGAAACAAAGCCAACTATGTGTTTTGAGATATTAAATCTCTTGTTTTGTGCCTATGCCCCATGCCCGACCTTAACGAATAATCGTTTATTCTCACTGTTAAATAGATTCTGATAACTGATTTAGTACTTTAGTCCAGGAAAATATCGTGACTAAAGTCCCATGCCACTCACTGTTCCGAATTTTATATTGAGACTGTCTAGTTAAAGTACCCCCATACCCCAATCTATGTTTAGAGCATAGGTTGGGCGTTTCTTATTGAGAATGTGCTAGAAAACAGACAAGCCCGTCACTTTTTGCCTTATTCTCTCTATCACTGAGACACTTTTTTGCCGTGACCTGTCAGATTCACCTCCAACCTCACCCTTTTCGTGTACTGCTTTACCTGGAGTGGATTCTCCTGGGAATCACTTTTGTGACTGAGTTGTTAATGCAAGATCCACACCCGTTGATTGTGCATACAGTTATTCCCCAACAAAGAATACTGTTCGTTTTAATCGTTGCTTGCTTTGGCATGATGAGCTTACGCTTACCTAAAGACAACCTGTTCTCAAAAGTGCTCTATACAGGACTGGGATTTGGACTGATTCTGTTGGCACATCTAACAATCAGTAGAGGTGTTGGCTTTCCACCACCACTGCTATTGATTTTAGTCATTCGCAGCTGCTTGATTTTTAATTTAACTGGACGCTTACTCGTGGCTAGTTTGGCATTTGTATCCTTTGCTACCACGCTGCCATCAGAGTTTCCAGCACACCCTAAATGTATTCGGCAAATAATACCAATACCAAGCCCACCGCCACAAATACCTATGTCAGAAGTGATTGTGGAAGAGCAGTTAAGAGGGATTTTGTGGCACTTATTACTACATGCGACGTTGCTGTTTGGCTTTGTGTTGGCATTCGTATTGTTATTAATCAATGCTCTACTAGCAGAACGACAGAGTCGTGAAAAGTTGGCGATCGCTCACCAGCAACTCCGTCAATACACGCTACGTATAGAAGACCAAGCCACACTACAAGAACGTAACAGAATCGCCCGTGAAATCCACGATGCTCTAGGACACTTGCTTACGGCTCAAAGTATTCAGCTAGAGAATGCATTGCTATTTGTTGAATCGAATCTGGACAAAGCCCGAATCTTCTTAGAGGAAGCAAAACAACTGGGTAGTCATGCCTTGCGAGAAGTGCGCCAATCTGTATCAACGTTGCGTTCTGACCCAATGCAGGGAAAATCGTTAACGTCAGGACTCACGCTGCTATTAGAAGATTTTCAGCGTCGGACTAACATTGTTCCAGATTGCACTGTCAACCTACACCAACCATTATCTGTTGATATTAAGACGACAATTTACAGAATTGTCCAGGAGGCTCTGACAAATATTTCCAAACATAGTATGGCAGATGAAGTCAAAATTGAATTACAAGCAACCACTCATACCCTGTATTTAAGCATTGAAGACAATGGTCAAGGCTTCAACCCAAACCAAAATACAACAGGATTTGGACTTCAGGGAATGCGGGAAAGAACGCTGGCACTGGGAGGTCAATTTCATATTGTCAGTAAACCAAAAGCTGGTTGCCGAATTACAGCAGTATTACCTTGTCGAGGTTAAGGTGATGATTCATCTGTTATTGGTAGACGATCAGATTATTATTCGTCAGGGAATAAAGAGCTTATTGGAGTCAAAACCAGATTTTCAGATTGTTGGTGAAGCAGAAAATGGTGAAAAAGCAATTATTCAAGTAGAAACTCTGAAGCCAGATGTCGTATTGATGGATATCCGTATGCCTGTCATGGATGGTGTAGCGGCAACTCAGGCTATTTGTCAACGGTTCCCGGATGTGAAAGTATTGGTGCTGACGACATTTGACGATGATGAATATGTCTCTCAGGCAATGCAATTTGGAGCGAGAGGCTATTTATTGAAAGATACCCCTATAGAGCCACTTGCAAATGCGATTCGCTCAGTTTATCAAGGGTATACTCAGCTAGGACCAGGATTGTTTGAGAAAGTCTTACCTCTTGTGCCAAATACTACAATACCACAGATTCCAACTCCTTTGCCTGGGTTTACTGAACTAACACCGAGAGAAAAAGAAGTTTTACGTCTCATTGCTGTTGGTGCTAGTAATAGAGAGATTGCAGAGTCTCTCTACATCACAGAAAGAACGGTAAAAAATCATGTTACAAATATTCTGAGTCGGCTAAATTTGCGCGATCGCACTCAAGCCGCTATCTTTGCCAACTCTTTTCTGTCTTTACTACATCCCTCTCAAGATTCATGAAAAATTGTGTTAGTTGAGCTAAAAATTGATAGTACGCATGAATTATTATAATTTTCCAATCAATGCGTAAGTCCTAGAATTATGGTCAAAAAAGTAGTTATTGTAGGTGCTGGACCCTGCGGACTTTTGCTTGCTTACTACCTGCTGCGTCGTGGAGACCAATACCAAATCGATATTTATGAACGCCGTAGCGACCCGAGAATTGTGTCATTTTCAACATCTAGAACTTTTCCTATCTCTCTTAACGTAAGAGGAATGAGTGCGTTGGGAAAAATTGAGGGTTTAGAGGAAGCAGTCAAAGCCATTAGTGTGCAAATGACAGGAACGCTCTTTCATCAAAAAAATGGCAAGGCACGGTTGACGCCAAGAAAGAACCCTCTCACCACACTTGATCGAACAAGATTGACGATTGTCCTACTGCAAAAATTGACTGAAAAATACAATAACAGTCGTCTCAATATTCACTTTAACTGTCAATGTACCTCTGTTGATTGGACGACAAAAAACATAAATTTGCAAAATACAGAAACAGCAGAAGAATTCACAATTAATTACGATTTATTAGTTGGTGCGGATGGATCACGTTCTGCGGTAAGAGAGAATTTTCTCACTACAGAGGATTTTGAGTGTGAACAGAAATACTACCCCATTGACTACAAATCGATTTACTTGGATAGTAGTGATAAATTAGGCACACACTTAAAACTAGATAATATCCATACTTGGAGACTCAATGACGGAACAATCATGGTAGCGTTACATCAGGTTGATGGAACCATGAGTGGTGCAATCAACTTTCCACCAGAGAAAAATCAAATAGCTAGTCTTTCCACTGTAGAAGAAGTGCTTACTTTTTTTCAGGATAATTTTCCAGAAATTGGTCGATTGATGACGGAGAAAGACGCCGAAGCTTTCCTCAATAAACCGATATCGAGAATTTTAACAGTCCGTTGTAACCGTTATCACCAAGATGACAGTGTCCTAATCATAGGAGATGCTGCTCATGCAGTATCTTCTTCTATTGGTCAAGGTTGCAATGCTGCACTTGAAGATGTCGTTGTATTTGACAATATATTGGATCAATATTCTGACAATCTAGCAGAGGCTCTTAAACAGTTTACTATCCGACGGAACCAGGATGGTCTTGCGCTAGTTGAACTGGGGGATTATGCTTTTCCCTCGTCTACTGGTTTATTTATTGAGTTTTTCTTAAGAGAAAGTATTGCTAAAATTCTACATAAACTATCTCCCAAGCATTTCCCACCTTCACTGATTGATCTTATTTTTGAGACGACAGTTCCCTATTCAGAAATTTTAAACACATACAAAGGTTGGATATCCAAAGTCAAAAAATCAAATGCGAAATTATTAGCAAGTGCATAGCAATCTGTGTAGGAATTTGAAAAATTAAAAGTTTCAGAATCCCGGTTTCTTAGAGAAATTGGGATTCTCGCTTTTTACAAATAATTTAAGATTGCTATAGCAATTGTGAAGTAAAAATCTATGATTATGAGTGACGCAAAAACCCCAATCCAGCAACCTGGACTAGTTCTTACACCTGGATCGGAAGGTTGGTGGGATTCTGAACGAGTTTCTTCTCCACAGGTTTTGTGCTGTCCTGATGGAACTTGGAAGATGTGGTATTACGGTCGGGATGCTTCGTTTGATCGGCAAATCAATTTGCCCACTGGTCGCTGTGGTTTAGCAATTTCTGCGGATGGAATTCATTGGCAACGCGTCCGGGGATCATTGACTCAAGGTGCTGTTTTTGAGCCTCACCCAGATCCTAATCGGTTTGACTCAGCCCACGTTGGTGTGAGCAATGTATACTTTCTCGATGGTCTTTATTGGATGTGGTATTTCGGTGGTAACCATACGGTTGTGGATGTGGGAAGCTTTAAAGCTAAAGGGTTAAATATGCGTCCTGGCTGTGCCATCTCTCGTGATGGCATAAATTGGGTACGCTTGGAAGGTCCTTATCAGGGAGCTTTTCTCGATATTGGCAAAGCAGGGGAGTTTGATGCGCTTTTTTGCGCATGGCCACAAGTTATAGCTGATGATGATGGAACATGGAAATTGTTCTACCACACCCTCAATCCTGACCAAGGATTCTTAGTTGGTTTAGCTATTTCTAATGACGGTTTGCATTGGGAAAAGGTCGGTCAAATTTTACAACCAGGTGAATCTGGAAGTTTTGATGAGAGAGGCATTGGAACTCGTAATGTTCTAAAGATAAATGGACAGTACGTCATGTTCTACGAAGGTGTTAACACCAGTGGTTATCACTCCATTGGTCTAGCTGTTTCTGACGACGGGATTCATTGGCAAAAAGAAAAAGGGGAGCAAGCTGGAGGTTCCGTCTTTTCCCATGCTCCCAAGAGTTCTGGACGGTGGGATGCACGGGCAGTAGGCACCCCTTGTGTTGTACCTATGGATGATGGCAGTTTCCGTATGTACTACATTGGCGCAAACGAAGGTGGCTACGATGAACTCTCTTCACAGCATCAAATTGGTCTAGCTGTGAGTGCTGGAACAAATTTTCGTCAATGGCAGCGCTGGGGTGAAGATTAGACGGCAGGTTGTACTGAATGTGGGTGGAGATGCGATCCCTGTATTTCCAATTTGTGAGAAATCCGGCGATCGCATCCACCAAATGACAGATGGATTTAGCTAATACCCTCAGACATGATTAGGATAGGCTCCATCTGATAAGTTGCTCTAATAATTGTGGTTTAAAAGGTTCAAGAAGATAAGTTTCTCTGCAAAATACGACAAACTTCCCTTTGAGGTAATTTGTATAAATTATGATTCTAAAAATGCCATATAAGACAGTACAGCAACATTCTAGACTTGGCATGGAAGTACTGCAAGGTTGCAATCTCATGCAACTTACTAATCAACAAGTTAGTGAATTCAAAACAGCTCTTTGGCAACATGGTGTGATTGTCGTCAGAAATCAACGTCTCACAGCATCAGAGTTGAAGAAATTTGCCAATCAGACTTTTGGTGAGTTCACCTTGAATTATCCATCTAAACCCCTAGACCCAAACATCGATCCAAACTTACAAAGTTCCGGTGTTGCTATTCTAGGAAATCCTCAGGAAAATACTCAAGAGATAGTGGGTAAGATTGCTTGGCAATGGCATCATGACAAGGACCTCCTTCCTACAACAGAAGGTCTAGATATGAATGCTTTGTATGTGGTCATGCTTTATGGAATAGAAATACCAGCAGAAGGGGTCGATGGTCAGCCCCACACAACAGAATTCCTGGACATGATCGAAGCTTACAACAATCTCGATCCTGAGCATCAGCAACAGTTGGAGCAAATGTTTATGTATCATTTGCCTCCAAGAAGCTACAAGCCGGGGTCTGATGTGCCAATGAAAATGCATCCTATTGTTTCAACCCACAAGATTTCTGGAAAGAGAGGATTATATCTGGGCTCAGACACATCAATTCTTGTTGGAATGGAAGAGCAATTGGATTTAGCAAAACAATTTTGGGAGGAACTGTTTGAAACAGTCCTAGAACGCACACCAGTTTATGCTCATGTTTGGCATCCGGGCGATCTTGTTGTTTGGGACAACTCGCAAGTTATGCACGCAGGTATTCCCTATGATGCTAGCCAGTATAAACGTGTTGCTCTACGTGTAGGAGTGGTAGACAAGGAGAGCGAGCACTAATGTTAGGTTTCCCGATTTGAGGTGACTGGCGTGGACGAGGGAAGGGGGATAGGGAGGACAAGGAAGCAGAGGGGCACCAGGAGCAGGGGAGACAGCGCCGTATTTTTGCTCAACAATTGAAACTATCTTGCTTATAGAGCTTTGAGCTTCGACAGCAGCAGCCCCGCGCTCTACCCGAAGGGTGAGCGTCGGGAGTATGTCACTTCATGCAAGTATATTTATTGAGGGGAGTCCAATCCCATGTGTCGGGTTTGCTACCTTCTACCCCAATGGCTGTGTCATGCATTGTTTGCAGGACAAGGCGACAGTTCTTTATTTAATTTACCAGCGCGAATAAACTCAGCGTAGGTCTCTGCCTCGATTGCCAGTAGTTCTCCTCGCAGTTGTTCAGTTGCGAGTTCTTGCAAATTAGGGTTTTCATGTAAGAGCTTGTCAATTTTTTCTTGCCAACGGACAATTTCTTCGGCAAGCAACGTCTTCTGGTAGTGATAAAACTCGGGCTGAATTTCTGGACGCTTTTGTGTTGTTTCTAAATATTCCAATGCTCTTTGGAGAGCAACTTGACGAGCAATTGCCTCCATGTATTGTTGAGTGAGCTGTTGCGAACCTAAAAGCTGTAGTTTTTCTAACAATGGCTGGATGGTCAAACCTTGTACTATTAGTGTAAATAAAACGACTCCGAATACTGTCGCAATCACTTCCTCTCTATGTGGGAGTATAGCTGGTACACTCAGAACAAGGGCAATTGAGACAGACCCACGCAAACCGCCCCATGACAGCACAGTTTGTTCAGATAGAGGAATGTCGGATTTAGCGAGCCAGTTGCTGAGACTACTTAATCCATAAATCGATACTGCCCGTGCCATAATCAGAGCGGCGATCGCGACTGCAACAGTTTTCAGGTTATCTCCTAGGACAGCAAAGCGAATTTGGTCACCAATCAATAGAAAAACAATCGAGTTGACAAAAAACGCCAGAAACTCCCAAAATTCTGTAACAATGATGCGTGTACGCGGGTTCATGCCGATGCGGGAGCCAAAGTTGCCTAAGATCAAAGCTGTAGTCACTACCGCAATCACTCCAGAACCGCCCAAATCTTCCGTAAGTAGGTAAGTGCTGTATGCAGAAACTAAGGTGAGGGATTGTTCTACTAATGGTAAATCGAACCGTTGCGTCAGATAGGAGATGCCAAACCCAAATAGTCCTCCAATCCCGATACCAATGCTGACTATCTGAAGAAAGTCTAGTAAAGCAGATCGGAGTTCTAATTTAGCAGTGCCTAAAGGCAGGGTTACTAATAACCCAAAAGCAACAACAGCCATGCCATCATTAAATAAACTTTCTCCTTCCACTAGCGTTGTTAGGCGTTTGCCTGCTCCTAGTTCCCTGAACAAAGCTATGACTGAAACTGGATCGGTTGCTGACAAACTCGCTCCAATCAACAGAGCAACGCTTGGTTCTAGTCCAGCAAATTGATGAAGACCCAGCGCCACTCCTGCGATAGAAACTACCACCCCCACCACAGCATATAGACAAATCGGTAGCAAATCCCGCTGCAAATCTGACCATTTCAAATTCCAAGCAGCTTCAAACAGCAGTGGTGGTAAGAAAATCACAAGAATCAATTCAGGGGAAAGACTCACCAATCGCACATTGAAGAATGCTAACGCTAATCCCACAATGACTAGTAGCAGTGTGTAAGGGATACGGCGAAACCAACTAAAAATTTGTGGTAGTGTTGCCACGCCAAGAGATATGGAGAGTGCTAGAAGAAATTGCTCTAGTCGTTCTCCAATGATAACTTCACTTGTCGCAAATTCTAATGCCATGATCGTATTCCAGAATGAATGTCAACCTGGATTTCTACCAAGTTTTGTGATTTCACTCCTGACAACTTCTATACTAAACACTTTTGGCTGACTGATAACGCCTTATTTGAAGGTCAATCGGGGTTTTATCAGTCTTGTGAAATCTTGGTAAGAAATCCAGGTTCACGAGTGACTACAGTTAGTTTGAGAAAAAAGTTGTTACAAGTAATACCTGACAGTAGTGACAACTCGACTTTTTTGCGCTCGTAAAGCAGTCTTTAAAAACAGTGCTGTTTGATTGTGCAAAAAACTGGCCCACCAATTACGTGGGACAAAAGCAGGAATAATGACTGTTGTAAACACATCTTGATGATGCTCTTCAAATTGAGACACAAAATTGACAATTGGTTCAATCAAAGCGCGATACGGTGAATCAATAATTTTCAAAGGAATGTCAGGCTCTAGTTGTCGCCATTGTTTTTGGAGTTTTTCACGATCTGTATTGCCGATGTCTACATGAACTGCAACAATTTCATCAGCAATTGTGCGTGCATAGTCTAAAGCTTCTACTGTTCCTCGGTGTAGGTAGCCCACAATCACTACCGCAGGACGAGTCACTACTGCTGGGTTAGGTCTAGGAAGATAATCTCTAGGCGGTATTCCCTGCAGACTAAGACGTTCTACTACATAGCGATAGTGACGATGAATCGCTAAAAATAAGCTCACGATCACAGGAATTGCAACAACAACCACCCATGCTCCTGCTAGAAACTTTGTTTGCAAAATCACAAGCAGAACAATTACTGTAATCATACTTCCCAACCCATTCATGAAAGCTCTGGAGTGCCAACCAGGTGAACGCTCTCTAAACCAGTGGCGTACCATCCCAGCTTGAGAGAGGGCGAAGGACATAAACACACCCACAGCAAATAGGGAAATCAACTTGTCAACACTACCTTTGAAGACAATGATCAGTGCTGCACTAAACAAGCTGAGCAAAATAATCCCGTTGGAGTAAACTAAACGCTCACCTAACAGTGCTAATTGCCGAGGTGCAAATCCATCACGCGCCAAAAGAGAGGAAAGCCGAGGAAAGTCTGCATAACTTGTGTTTGCTGCTAACAATAGAATTAACAGCGTTGCTACTTGCACAAAGTTGTAGAACAAGCCATAGCCAAAAATATTGTGAGCTAACTGAGAAATTACGGTTTCTTTTGGGTTAGGAACTATATGGTAAATCTTGGCGAAGTAAGTGACTCCTAGAAACATGATGCCAAGAATCAAACCCATGTAAACCATCGTCAGACGCGCATTTTTTGATTCTGGAGGCTTAAAGGCTGGAACACCGTTCGAGATTGCCTCAACCCCTGTCAATGCTGTACATCCTTGAGAAAATGCTCTCAATATCAGAAAGACACTTAGTGGTTCTGTTGGCTGAATAACCGGAAGACTTGTATCGATGTGTCCAGTCACCTGTTTGAAGAAACCTACGCCAATCATCAGAAAAACACTGACAATGAATGCATAGGTGGGGATCATAAAAATCCTGCCTGATTCTCTGACACCCCTGAGATTTGCCAGCATGATTAAGCTAATAAACAGCAAGCACAGTTCTACAGAGAAATGTCGTAATGGCTGCAGTAGGGGAATGGAGGTCAGGTTATCTACGCCAGAGGCAATACTAACCGTTACCGTCAAGACATAGTCAATCATCAGTGCTGCGGCTGCAATCAAACCAGGATAAAGTCCTAAGTTGTCATGAGCAACAATGTAGGCTCCCCCACCATTGGGATAAGCACGGATTGTTTGTTGGTAGGAAAGAGTGATGATCAACAGCAGCAATGTGATCGCTACAGCAACCCAAATAGAGCCTCCGATAACTGCACTGCCTGCGAGCACTAAAACTTTGAGAATCTCCTCAGTTGCATAAGCCACTGAGGAGAGCGCATCGGCAGCAAGTACCGTCAAGGCGACGGCGTTATTCAAACGCTCGTGGTGACGAGCACTTGTTGGTAAAGTGCGACCAAGCAAAAACTGCTTTATTTGAGGGTAAAAGGACATAAAACGTCCACAAAGCGACTATTTTCTTTCCCTATTGAGTTGAATTAATATTTAATTTCAACGGAAGGAATATAGAAATTCTCTCAGATTACAAGCATTTTTTATTAAAATTTTTTTCTACATTTTTTAGTATTTAAGATATAGCTTAAAGCAGTATTTTGTAAGATTGTAATTAATATTACATGTTTTATGAATATATTGTTTTTATTAGTAAAATAGCCATTTTAAATCATTCATGAGGAATGAGAAAACCGATTTTTCCAAGAAACCGGGTTTCTGAAGGGCGTATCCTGATTTAGCAAGATTTATTTTGTAGTGCGTTCGCGAAGTGTGTGCTTTGCACTCACATCTTGCTCGCTAAATATATCACGCGAGCCAGACCTCGTACTACTTATTTCATTTAGGGGATGCTCCCATTCTGAAGCCTGGAATTTTTACAACTTAAATAGGACTGTCATAGCATACGACTTCAATATTGTGACCATCTGGATCTAAAACTAATGCCCCATAGTAGTTGGGATAATAATAATGACGTCGCACACTTGGCATGCCATTATCTTTACCACCCATTCTAAGAGCTGCTTCGTAGAAAGTCTTGACTTTCTCCGAGGAATCGGCTGTGAAGGCAACATGAACTGGTGGATTATTGACTTGCTCATCAACAATCCAAAAGTCAGCTATTTCATCAACGCCAAAACCAGCGGCATTTTTAAAACCAGTTTCTGCAGCATCATACTCTTTGACTAATTTGTATCCAAGTGGAGATAATGCAGCTGTATAAAAATTCTTGCTCCGTTCAAAGTTACTAACGTTAATCCCAATATGGTCAATCATACATGTCCTGTTGCGTAAGGCTGAGAATAATATTTATCTAGTGTTAAACAAACATTTGTGTAAAAGACTAGTAATATTCCACAAGATGGCTAGTAACAAAATAACACTGTCCTATGAAAAAACTTGTCTTAAAATAAGCTTTTCAATATTTAAAAATGAGGTTATAATTAAGAATATAATGTTTACATTATCTCTATATATTTATCAATACATCTACCTGGGGGTTGATGATATTTTTCAAAGATTCCTTTAAAAAGAGGTAATAACTGTCTGTGGATTTGGTAACAAAGAATTTGTAAAACATAAAAATAGTTTTTTTTATTTGATTTTAATTTTTAGCTTTCATCTTGATAGTTAGACTATTTATGCATCAATCTTTTAATCATGATTAAAAAAGTAGCTATTATTGGTGCTGGATTAGGCGGTTTAGCAGTGGCGATCGCACTTCATAGAAAAGGCATCGACGCCCAAGTTTACGAAAAAGCTCGTTTTTTACGTGCAGTTGGCGCTGGTCTGAGTATTGTACCGAACGGCTTAAATAGTCTTGAAGCAATTGCTCCTGGTATAGTCGAGTCACTAAAACAGGCAGGTAGCCAGACGCGAATGCTGACCTTAAAAAAAAGTACTGGTGAAATCATTGGACAGCAAGCGGTAAACTTGATGGAGAAATATGGTCAGCCAATGTTGCAGATTCGATGGTCATGTTTGCAAGAGATCCTCGCTGCTGCATTACCAACTGAAAATATCCATCTCAATTATAGATGCATCGGTTTTGAGCAAAATGACAAAGGTGTTGAAGTCTACTTTGATGGGAGCAAGAAAGTAGAGGCAGAACTGTTGATTGGGGCTGATGGGTTAAACTCGGCAGTTAGACAAACGATGATTGGTGACGGTAAGCCTGACTATGCTGGACGGATATCTTGGCGAGCTGTTCTCCAGTACAGCCACGAAATGTTGCATCCTCACGAAGTTATGTCAATGACAGCACCCGATGGCAAAATTTTTGGGTTCTTTGATTTGGGTGGTGGATACATAATGTGGAGTGCAGCGGCTTTGTCGCCAGACAAACCTATGAACCAGAGTGCGGATGATGTTAAGTCTTGCGTCCAAGAGAAGTTTACAGATTGGGCAGAACCAGTGCAAGCAATCATCGAAGCCACCAATGCTGAGGACATTGTCGAACGGCCAATCTGTGACAGACCACCGTTATCGGAATGGAGTCGAGGCAGGGTAACGCTTTTGGGAGACGCTGCTCATCCGATGGTGCCACTATTAGGACAAGGAGCAAATACAGCGTTTGAAGATGCGTGGGAACTTTCTCAATGCCTTTGCCATACCCCTAGTCTGACAGCAGCACTTGCTAGTTACGAACAAAGTCGGAAACCTCGTACACAAATCATCCAAATCCGCAATGCTGTACAGGCAAAGCGCGCCTACAAAGATGATAGTGAAATATACTTACGGGGCATGATGGAGAAGGCGCTAGTAGGCGATCGCGAGTTTGAGCAGTGGCTATATAGCTATAATCCTTCTTTAGTGGCTTAACTGAATCGCCCTCTCTTCGTTGATGAAGAGAGGGGAAAGAATGAAATTAAGCGCTAAAGTACTTAGCTACTGGGTGGTAAGCAATGATCGCCGTTGTCGATTGTTCTGGATAAAGCTGCTCACTTTCATCCATGAATAAGTTAATGCGATCGCTCTCCAACAGTTCCAGCAACTTATACTGATCCTGAATATTGGGACAAGCCGGATAGCCAAAACTGTAACGCGAACCACGATAGCGCTGTGCCAAAATATCCCGGATATTATCTGGTTCTTCAGCTGCAAAACCCAACTCGCGACGAATGCGAGCATGTGTCCACTCAGAGAGTGCTTCCGCTACCTGCACCGCAAAACCGTGGAAATACAGATAATCCTTGTATTGATTATCGGCAAATAGCTTTTGGGCATACTCAGTAGCAAAATGTCCAACAGTCACCGCCTGCATTGGGAATACATCAATGATCCCTGATTCCTTCGGCGCAAAGAAATCAGCAATACACAAGCGTCTTAACGACCTTTGCCGCGGGAACTCAAATTGAGCTATTTCCTGTGCACTTTGGCGGTTCGTTTCATATATATATAAAGTATTCCCTTCAGCCTGACAAGGAAAATACCCATAAATCACCTGCGGCTGCAACAAATTCTCCTCAATCACCCGCTGCTTCCACTCAGCCAAAATCGGATACACCTTTTCATCCAAGAAAGCCTGATATTCCTCCTTCGACTGATCCTTCGGCTTGCGGAACTGCCATTGTCCTGCAATTAAAGCTTGTAGATCTAAATACCAGAATATCTCCTCCAAGGGAATATCACCAGGCTGTAACAACTTTGTTCCCCAAAATGGTGGTGTTGGACGTTCAATATCCACTGCAACAGCTTCCGAACGTCTTGTATCGGCTTCTACAGGGAGGGGCGCATGGGGGGTGAGGAGTGGGGATGTTGTTGAGTTTTCGGTTGATTTTGGTTGTTGAGAATCCAATTCATCCAAAAATCCTTGGAAATCATCCCACTTGCCAACAGCCTTAGCT
>JAJPJF010000502.1 GCA_021324415.1 Nostocales cyanobacterium Centralia_MAG_434 | reverse complement strand
TTTAACATTTTTTTCACCTATTGTGGTTGAATTTCGACTTCTTGCTGTTAAATAAACAATTGACACCTTTCTCTACAATTGAATATTCAACTCATCATTACAATAAAGATTTCTCTCATTATTCTCTAGAGAAAAATTACCCGAAAAATACCTATTTCTGATTACTTTTCTAATAACCAAAGTGCAAAACTTAGGTAATCGATTAACTAGTGAGTTCTCCTCTGTTTCTCCATCAATAGCAACACACCTCCTTACAACTATGAAGATCTGAAAGCTTAGGACGCAAATCAAAGCCATATAAAATGAAAGCGCCTTTGTTTGTTGATCTCTCTCGGGAGCCGATGCCGAGAGAGATCAACCACAAAGGCTCTTCGTTTTATTTTTTTGGATCTCCCCACCTCCGATCTTCTACCCACTTCTTGTGTCCCCCTCCACCTCGGATCACCAAAACTGCACATGAGCCGCTCTGGCTTAGTCTCAATAACTGTTGAAGCGACAACCTCTAAATCAGCTTTACTTTCCGTAATAATTTCAAGTTTGGCTTCTAGTTCGATTGGTTGCTGTTGATTAGCGATTTTTAGGAATTTATCAACGGTAATCAATGCAACCTCAGAAAAATCTGACAGTTCATCAATGTCAGGGTCTACACCCTTGGTTCTCTGATTCCACCAGGCGAACTTAACCTCTTAGCCAAGGGATTTTAAGAAATCAGCTTACTTCTGCCATTTTGACATCACTTGAGGATTGGTAATGTTGCCAGCGTCAGGACAAATCACCAAAAGCTTGGTTTGATACTTCTGTGATGCATGAGCTAACTCAACTTGGCTATTGACCGGACTAGAAGCATATTGACCAGCCGGGGCTTTCACCACTGGCAGATTAAGCTTATGGCTAGCCAGTATTCCCTTAAATCCGTTCCCTTCACAGAGCAGAATGAAATCGCTCTTTACATCTGGCAGTATCGAGAATACAGGTGGCTCTGCATTCAGATGATATTGATTAGTAGAAATGCTTACTGGTTTGTACTTCCCCTTACTCTGGTCATCACTGGCGATCGCGAAAGAAACAATCAATCCTTCATGGTTGCGGTTCGGGATTAGAATCCCACTACCACTAATGCAGAGAGTTCCATCTTCCCTAGTGCAATATATTATTATTGATACATACTACTATTGATGGATGGTTTTATTATTTCGTATTCATAGAATTTAATTGAATTCGATACTCTAAGATAAGATATTATCTCGCTGTAGCAACAATATATCACCATTGTTGCTTTTTATTTTTTTGTAATCCTAAACACAAAAGCGGAAACATTTTTTTATTGATCTCTACTACTATAGATGGTTGTATTAGCTTGTTTTATTAACATATATTTATAGGTGTGAGATAACGATGCTTCAATCATCATCAGATTTTTTTATAGAGCAACGGTGTACATTGTTCCGTTGCTTTTTGTTATTAGAATAGATTAGCTTGAACTTGGTTTACATTTAAACAAATTATTAATATTTGGACTTTGAACTAAAAAATATAAGTTCGCGTATTCATTGCGCGTTCTAAAGCTGGTCAGGGAAAATTACCTTAGTTATATTTCAAACTAAGTGAAAGCGAGTGAAATTGCTAAAGCAATCAGGAATTTTACGCGGCTTTTTGTTTAGTAGGTGTAGATTGTGACTGCTTTTTGACCACGGGATGTACGGTGCGTTTTGGTTGAGTCTGACCAGCCACCCTGCCAGATGAATTTCCCCGGGTTTTGGGAGAATGTCCAGGTTTACCAAGGAGTGAAATAATTCTGTGAAAATCACGTTGTACTACACTTGGAGTGACAATGGGCGGATTTGTAGTATCTTGGGGACGTTCCCAAGGTCTGGGTAAGTATGTTGCCAAGTCCTTTGCAGCCCATAACTGTACGTAAGACAGCATGACTAATCGTATCCAGTTTTCCTCATGTTGCAGATCTGGGGTCTGAAACTCGGTCATCAACAAGCGCTGCTTCCCGAAACGAAACAGATGTTCAATATCAAACCGTTGTCGGAAACAATAGTAAGCAACAGTAGGTGAGATTTCTTGACGTCGCGCACCAATGACAATTAACCACATCGGCTTCCAGACGGAATCACCAGTATCATCTGTTACATGAATCCTCAGGAGGGTAAAGGGATGACGGTACATTTTTTCCTGTTTAGTTCCGCGCATTAACATTTGATGCCAAGTGAGTATGGTAACATTTAAATGACGACCCTTACGAGTTGTCTGCTGTAATTGTGTTGTTTCGCTACTGTCATGCCAAGTTTCAGCATCAGCCAAATCAAATCTGTCTCCATATTTCTTCGTACAACCACGTTTTTTATTTAACTCACCAACAAGTGGAGATTGGTAGAAAATCCGATTACTACGGACTCGGGCTATAACTACTAAATTTTTGTGTTTGGATTGTTGTTCCAAGAATGAACGCTGGCTATATTCTGTGTCTCCCACCAATACGCACAATTTTTTATGCCAGGGAAGTGATGAATCACACATGACAGATTGAATTTGTTCACTGGCAACATCAGTACCAGTTTTATCCAGTGATACTCTTTCTCCAGATAAGGGAATTGCCCAAGCCGCACGACTATCAATCTCTTTTTCTGGTAGAATCGAGAGTATAGAATAGCGATGACCAACATTAATAGGCTTGTTACCTTTTATTGTATTTGGTTGGTAAATATATCCACGTTCCGGTAAAGTTTTAGCATAAGGGCGTGGATGTGGTGTTGTATCAGCAGCGAATAAGTAAAAAGGGCGTTGCTGTGGTTGCGAGATTTGCTCAGACACTAACCTAATTAAGGTATTCTGTTTTTCAACTCCCGGTTCTTCAACTTTATCTTCATTGTTTGTCTGTTGACTAGTTGTATTAAATGATTCTTTGATAGCTTTATATACGGAGTTATAGCTTCTGTTAAATAAAGGATTCAACGATAACTCTGCAATTGACTTGGCTCCAGTATTACTAGCTAGGGCGTCTAACAAATCCATGCAAGCATCCCTACTAAGCTGAAAACAATTGTGAAGTAAGATGCGAAAATTCTGAAACCGTGCTATTAGTTTATTGTGAAATTTTTCCGTAGCCATCAGTATTTCCTCCAAGACATAGGCGTTGTTGATATTACTATGTCTTCAGGGTTTGGTGGCTATCTTTTTTTCTATTTGGTGGCAAATTTTCTAACTTTACTAGCACCAAAGAAGTTTCATTTCAAACACGTAGGATAGAATCACAAATTTAAGTTTTTTTTGATACTTTTTAACAGGTATTTTTCATCTGTACAGCCACAACATTTGATACAAGAAGCGAAAAACTATCAGCAAGATTAATCCAGGAATGATTCGCTCAATATTTACGCAAACTTCTCTTTTTTTGTCCAAAGTCCAATAATATTGTCCATATTTTATTAATACAGGCTTCGATAGAATAATAGTGCAACTCGATTGTTCGTCTCTAACCGCTTAAGATGAATTTTAAAGACAGTGGTATTAGCC
>JAJPJF010000483.1 GCA_021324415.1 Nostocales cyanobacterium Centralia_MAG_434 | reverse complement strand
GGCTTTGGCAGTTTCTCAAAAAATCGCTGAAAAATCAACTTTTTTCTTCTTTGCAGGATTTACGCGACCGCATACAACAATTGTTCGAGCAATTAACATTTGACCAGATAATGTCTATCTCCTCTTATAACTTTATTTTAGAAGCTCTTTTCTATGCAGCTTCATATTAAATTGGTATGAGTTGATAAAATACAAGCTTCAATTATGAAAATCTCTAAGGGAGATCCAAAAAATAAAATGAAAGCGCCTTTGTTGATTGTTCTGTCGGTACAGTAGGTTATTCGTGGTAATAAGGCTGGACATTTTATTACTGGTAAGTGCCTTAGGAGTACTAAGTTTTGGTAGAGTCCAATGCAAGCGTTGTTTTAAAAAACGATACCAATGGTCAACACTAAAACGACGCAAATAAAGGAGCCAAACTGCAGACACTGGAGGCATTTGTTCTCCAACCCAAGCCAACCACAAGGGTTTAGAGACCCTCAAATTACCTTGAGCGTCAAGGCGTTCAACCCGTATCAATGACATCGGACGCGCAGCAGTTTTACGGAAATGTAAATTTTCCCACAAACGAACCCTTACCAATCCTAGCTTCGGATCATTTAACTGTATACTTTGAGTTGCTTGTTCCCACGAATCTGGTTCATTAAGCTTAAATTTGTTACCATGTTTTCTTGGGCGTTCCTTACCTGAGTATTCCGGGGGTGCTGTCCATAAGCACAGATTAGAACGCAAACGTACAAGAATATCGGCGGCAATATCAACTGTTTTTGAAATGAAAGGGGCACAGCCATACTCGCTATCCCACACAGAAATTGGTCTAACTAGTTGATAAATGCAACGATGTGGGAACTATAAGTTAGATTTCTCTTATACATATGTATTAGCTAATGCAGTTTTTGAAGTTGTGGAAACAATTAATCAGATCATTGACTAGAAGAAAAATATGAGGTTAAGTTTACAAAATGAGTTCAAAATTTGGCAATCTCGACAAAAGCAGAAGAAGCGATTGCGTAATGTGACGACGTCATTGATTTTGATTCTCATAACCTTGTTAATAGGAGTGATAAGTATTTTAAGCTACCTAGTAGTTCGAGAGATAATTCTCCAGCAACTTCAAAATAAAGCACTACTTCAGGTTCATCAAGGAACTGATGAAATCGATCAATGGTTGGCAACTCGCAAAGCGGAAATTCAAACCATTGCTAATACAGAGATTGTGCGTTCCTTAAAATGGTCAGCGATAGAACCATATTTACGGGCAGAAGTTAAGCGGATTGATGAATTTTTTACACTTGCAGTAACACGCCCTGACGGTTCCCATTACAACACTCGCATTGGGAAAACGAACGCAAATGTCAAGTATAGAGATGACATCCAAAAAGCATTAGTAGGAAAAAATTATATTTCTAACCCCTTCATTACGCCGATTACTAGAGTTCGAGTGGTAGCGATCACTACCCCGATTCGCCAAACTTACGACCCAACCAGTCGCCCGATAGGAGCGCTTAACGGTAACCTGAGGGTTGATCGTGTGAGTGAAGTCATTAATAGATTACACTACGGCAATGGCAGTTATGCTTTTGCACTCAACTCCATTGGACAAGCAATTATTCATCCCAATCCAACGTTAATGTCAACATCGGAAAAACCAGTGAAGAGCTTGTTGGAATCAACGGATCCTAATTTAGCTGCGCTTATTCATCGGATGGTGAGATCTGAACAGGGAATTGAACTCACTTGTGTTGATGGTAGCTGGAATTATGTTGCCTATATTGCTCTCAAACAAGCGCATTGGTCAGTAGCTTTAGTTATACCGCGTGAAAACATCGAATCTCAACTAGCAGCGCTCAATCTACTTGCTACGATATTAGGAGGACTGATTGTCATTGCTGCAATTGTAGCTTGGCGGCAAATTCAATTAATTAAACACACAAAAGCGCAAGTTGTGCTGCTGAGTGCCCAACAAAAGACACTGCAACAGCAAGCGCATACTCTCTCGCAAGCCCTCAGACAATTGCAACAAACCCAAATTCACTTAGTTCAGACCGAAAAGATGTCTAGTTTGGGTCAGTTAGTAGCCGGGGTAGCACACGAAATCAACAATCCTATTAGCTTTGTTTACGGAAACCTTACCTACGCACATCAACATAGTGAAGATTTACTCAAACTACTGCAACTTTATCAACAACACTATCCTCATCCAGCACCAGAAATTCAACAACAAGCTGAAGCTATTGAAATAAACTTCTTGATCCAAGACCTACCCAAACTACTGACTTCAATGCAAGTGGGGGCTGACAGAATTATACAAATTGTGCGCTCTCTGCGCAGCTTCTCTCGCTTAGATGAGGCAGAAAAGAAAGCCGTGAATATCCACGAAGGCATTGATAGTACGTTGATGATTTTGGAACATCGCTTGAAGGCCGGACCTAAACGTCCAGCAATCAAGGTGACCAAAGCGTACGGAGACCTGCCATTGGTGGAATGCTACCCAGGACAACTTAATCAGGTATTTATGAATATTTTGACAAATGCGATTGATGCAATTGAAGAGTCATTTGACAACAAAGGACAAAAAATCAATTTTCAAATTCGTATTTGGACTCAACTGAGTGCTGACCACCAGGTACTGATTGGCATTGCCGATAACGGTCCGGGTATTCCACAAAATCAGATACAGCGATTGTTTGATCCTTTCTTTACCACCAAACCTATCGGTAAAGGTACAGGATTAGGTTTAGCCATCAGTTACCAAATTATCACCGAAAAACATCAGGGGAAATTGCAATGTATTTCCTTTCCTGGGAAGGGTGCAGAATTTGTTATTGAATTTCCCCTGCATCAATATACCTTCAAGTCGTAGTTTTGTATTTAGTAACTACGACAGTGATATAGAGGTTATGGATATTGAAGCTGACTAATGCTTCCCAGAATAGTTCTAGATCGCGCTGAGTTACAAATTTTGCTACTAAATAAGGATTATAGAAAATAAGTAAGTACGCAGAATTAATTACATAAGAGTTAAAAAGAAGTAAAATAAATTTCGGTGAGAGTAAAGTGAAAGTGTAATCGCAATACTTTTCGGTTAAGAATTAAGCAGTGTTGATAATGGAAAAATTGAGTAGCTGAGGTTGGGTACCAGTGCCAATATGAATAGGTTTCTTGGATGGAAATTTGGAACGAGTTTTTTTGACTAGTTGAGGATTGCTTCTGTGTTGTCGAGGCGGAATTTTCTCATCCAAAATCTCCATGATCAACCATGACCAAAAAAAGGGAGTTGTTCGGTTGGGGTATGTTGAAACTGATGAAATAACCGACTCATCGTTTGGCATCCCAGTCTCTGTCTTGCTTCGGTGATTAATGATGGGCTTGGTACACGCCAATACTGCCCTAATTTTAGCCACTGCGTTCGAGAGCCCTTTAACCAGATTTTTCAGGACAGTTCGCATTGAATCCGATGACCATATATTCATTTCTATTAAAAGTGAAACCAACGAAAATTTCTTGAGTTGCATTAGCTGTGTGCATTTTTAACTACAACTCTCAATCTACCTGTTTTTGGGCTTAACCAAAAAGTATTGAGTATAATCGACCACGGGGTTTGAAATAGGTTTAACAACACACATTCCAATAATTGGAAGAGTTGCGACGAGAAATCCTAGAGACTCCAGCAGATTCAATCTTCAGTGAATCAACGGGTATGAGTCATTGTAATTAAGCAGCATTTATTACTTGCTCGACATGAACTTCAATTTCAGGTAGTAAAGAAGGAGCTGGCTTACCATGACGTTGGTCATACACAGCATTGACCATAAACTCCAATACGTTGCGACGCTGAAACTTAAGGGAATTTTAATTTTTGACTACTTAAGTAGAAATGAGGGGTAACAGGACAACCCCTCTAAAAATGCTACCGATAGATTATTGTGCTACTAACATAACACATGCTGCATATTTTTTAAAAAGGTTGTTATAAGCTTGTGATACTTATTGGATAAAAATTATGAATTAGCG
>JAJPJF010000547.1 GCA_021324415.1 Nostocales cyanobacterium Centralia_MAG_434 | reverse complement strand
CTCAAAGATGTTGAGCGACGGGTAAATATTTCACCATTGGGTTGTGGTGCTTTGGCAGGAACAACTTTCCCTATTGATCGCCATTACACAGCAGAACTATTGCATTTTGACAGCGTTTATGCAAATAGTCTGGATGGAGTCAGCGATCGCGATTTTGTGATTGAATTCCTTGGTGCTGCTAGTTTAATCATGGTTCACCTCAGCCGTTTATCTGAGGAGATTATTCTTTGGTCTTCAGAAGAATTCAACTTTGTGACCCTTAAAGATAGTTGTGCCACTGGTTCTAGTATCATGCCCCAAAAGAAAAACCCCGATGTTCCAGAACTGGTGCGAGGCAAAACTGGGCGGGTATTTGGTCATCTCCAAGCCCTGTTGGTGATGATGAAGGGTCTACCCTTGGCATATAACAAAGACCTACAAGAAGATAAAGAAAGTTTATTCGACAGTGTTAACACAGTTAAAGCTTGTCTGGAAGCAATGACTATTTTGCTGCAAGAAGGTATAGAATTTCGCATTCAGCGCTTGGCTGAAGCAGTGGCTGAAGACTTTTCTAATGCCACTGATGTTGCAGATTATCTGGCGGCAAGAGGCATTCCTTTCCGTGAAGCTTACAATCTCGTAGGTAAAGTTGTCAAAACTAGTATTGCAGCGGGTAAACTCCTCAAAGATTTAAGCTTAGAGGAATGGAAACAAGTGCATTCAGCATTCGATGGTGATATTTATGAAGCAATATCACCTCGACAAGTCGTAGCTGCTCGCAATAGCTACGGTGGTACAGGCTTTACACAAGTCAGTAAAGCACTGCTTGAGGCTCGTCATCAAATGAATAATAGTTAAAAATAATAGTTAGAAGGGGCAAACAGCCGTTCGCCCCTACAACTAACTCCCACACAATTTCTCTACTATGGGTTGGAATTGCCAGCGTTTAAGTGAAGCTCAAAAAGTTTAAAAACAAACATTGTGAGCAAGGAACTTATTCATTGTCAATAGCCGCTGCGCCTTCATCTTCTTCACTCTTAGGCGGTCTTTGTTGGAACCTTCTATTCATGCGTCCTGTTGTAGTCCGTTTACGAAACTTTCGGGCATACGCTTGGTTCCGTAGCGCCTTTTCTTTTTTTGGGTTGCGGCGCTTGGCCATGTTCACCTCATTAATAAACAACAATCGTAGCTTTTCTAAGCATTAGTTAAATTAATATCACCTACTGATATTATTGATTTAGTTTTAGCTTAGTGCAGCTATACAATATATTTAAACAGCTTTCTAGTTTACCCTAATTAAGGTTTTGATGTCAATTGTTATTCAGAACCATCCTTCCATTAAAGCACAACTTTTGTAAAAAGCCGATGAGTTCTAAAATACTTGTATGTATATATACATACAGTTTGGATTTTTTAATGCTGCTAGATGATAATATTTATAAATTCTGCGATTATTCTTACGATAATCGTTAGAATTAAACCTGAAACCACTAACATTAGTGTTTTTAAAATTACTCGCATTTGAGTAATTATACAGATGTCAGTGGTGAGGAATCCAGCAGTATAAGGTAAATATCTGAAGATTGAACTTTCTTGCTTTTTTTACTGTTGCTGTCCAGTCCACGCGTAGCTTATGGCGGTTTGGACAAACCGTGCTTGGGATTATCTTCCGTCATCCTATTCCAGGCACAAGTATTATCCCAATTTTACCCGATGGTCGAATTGTGCTTATCCGGCGGCGCGACAATGGTCGCTGGGCATTACCTGGAGGGATGGTTGATTGGGGTGAGGATGTCAAGAGTGCAATTCAGAGGGAATTGAAGGAGGAAACCGGATTAGATTTGGTGAACATTCGCCGTTTGGTTGGCGTTTACTCCGCACCAGATCGTGATCCAAGAATCCATTCAATTTGTATCGTTGTAGAAGCAGAAGTGCAGGGAACAATGGAGATTCAAGATACACTGGAAGTCATGGAAATTCAGGCTTTCCCTGTGAACTGTCTACCCCCTGAGCAACTATCTCATGACCATAGCCAGCAGTTACAAGACTACTTTAAGGGTTTGACAACACTGGCGTAAAAAGATTTTTGTCTTTTGTAAATAAAAACTAAGGACGATCCATAGTAGTGAACTTTATTTATACTGACTGACGTAATGATTCAATCTCCTAAGAGTTAAATTTTAAATAAAAATGGATGCACTATTGCGTAACTCCCGGAGAAAGCTCTCTCAAGGGCTAGTGTTTTGGCGTGAGGTTGGTAAAGGAATACCTATAGTTTTCTTACATGGTGCTTGGAATGATAGTAGTCAATGGGTATCACTGATAGAGTCGCTTTCACTCAATTTCCACTGCTTAGCACCAGATCTTTTAGGGTTTGGTGAATCGGATGAGCCTAACATTCACCATTCAATTGATTTGCACGTCGAGTGTCTCGTCGAATTTCTCAATGCTTTGAAGCTAGAAAAGGTGTATTTAGTAGGACATTCTGTGGGAGCGTGGATAGCTACAAGCTATGCCTTGAAGTATCCAGATCAAATTTACGGTTTGGTACTCATAGCACCAGAAGGCGTAGAAATAGAAGGACAAAAAAAGCGCTGGCAAAAGATGACGAATCTGATAAAACTACCAGATTTCTTATTTCAATTGTTACGCTTGCTTCGCCCATTAACCAAAATCTTAGGTTTAGATCAAAAAATTGAACAGGATTGGCGATTTCGTCAGGTACTATTGCAATACCCCACAGCTTGTCAACTGCTATTCCAGAGGCAGCATCCAGAAATTGAGGCGGAATTGCTACATAATAAATTGTACTTGATAAAAGCTCCGGTTCTCATTTTGCAAGGGGGAAAAGACACGCCAGAGGCTTTGGCTTTAAGTCAAGCTTATGCTCAACAAATTCCCACAGCATTGTTCAAAACAATCGCTCACGCAGGGAGAGATCTGCCAGAGTCTTGTGCTGGACTAGTCGCCGAAGATATTAGGGAGTTTATTAAAAGTTAGGAGTTAGGAGTTAGGAGTAGAAGTCAAAACTTGTTGCTCCTGACGATTTCCCTAATTCCCCAAAATCGTAAATTTGGCTCTACATTCAATCGTGCTGCAATTTCAGGAAACTGGGATTGCAGATAGTTGATCAGCAACATGCGATCGCCTCCAGTCATAGCAATGTGACTTTTGGGAAATAAGTTGCACCAACTCTCAACAAAGTCTTTAATACCAGCTAGTATGGTATAAATAACCCCACTTTTTATTGCTTGGTGGGTATTTAAAGCAAAACGTTGAGGCATTTCCTGGGGTAGCTCAACCTTTGGTAATTGCCCAGTTTTTTGAAAAAGAGTGTTGACTTGTAAACCTAAACCTGGTAAAATAGCCCCTCCTACTAAACAGTTGTTATCGTCCGCGCCTGTAAAAGTCAGTGCTGTCCCCGCATCAATCACTAGCACTGGAAAACCCCACATCTGTCCAGCTCCCCATAAAGCCAAGGCGCGGTCAATTCCGAATGTAGGATACATCCCTTGAAGAGGCACTTGGTCTAAGGTCATTACCCGAACATTTGGATAACTTTGCCAAAGCTCTGTTTGGCTAGGAACGACAGAAGCCAAGAAAAGAGGAGGAACAGACGAAGATAACGAAGATCTAACTCCCTCCTCCCCCTTGTTCCCCTTGTCCCCCTTGTCCTCCTTGTCCTCCTTGTCCTCCTTGTCCCCCTTGTCCTCCTTGTCCCCCCTGTCCTCTAAGTCCCCCTCCTCCCCCTCTCTCCTCGTATTCATAAATGGAAAAATCTGTGCTAGTAAGTCTTCCAGTGTTTGGCATCGAGCTAGTTGCTGGACACTATTTACTGATAGATAATCCATCTGCCAAGCATAAACTAGGACTTCACCAGTAAACCACGCCCAATGCAGTCGAGAATTCCCAATATCCAAAGCTAGCCAGATTTCCTCTGTTTGTCCCCTGTGTTGTTGCGGTTTCACCGTTTTAACTTTTTTAACTCATCTATAGTTTTTTTAATAAAAATTTAAAATCAACCCATGTCAAAATAAGATCAGAGGAAAAATACTCATTTGCTAAGGAGGGGAGTTATGGTAGCGCTCACCGAAAAGACAAAAAAAAGGCTAACCATACAGACTGGCGAGATTGCTCATCAAACGATGACAATTCGCTCTATGGACTGGGATCGTGATCGCTTCGACATTGAGTTCGGTCTGCAAAACGGTACTACTTACAACTCGTTTATCATACGCGGTGAGCAGACTGCACTAGTCGATTCCTCTCATGAAAAATTTCGCCAATTGTTTTTAGATACCCTTAAGGGTCTGATTGATCCAACAGAGATTGATTATCTTATTATCAGCCATACCGAGCCAGACCATAGTGGTCTAGTTAAAGATATTTTACAACTTGCTCCAGAGATCACTGTTGTTGGTTCCAAGGTGGCAATCCAGTTTCTGGAGAATATGGTGCATGGCTCCTTTAAGCGACGGATCGTGAAAAATGGTGATCGCCTAGATTTGGGCAATGGACACGAACTGGAATTCGTGATTGCACCAAACCTTCATTGGCCGGATACCATGTTCACTTTTGACCACAAAACCCAAATTCTCTTCACCTGTGATGCTTTTGGGATGCACTATTGCTCTGATAGCACTTTTGACGAAGACTTAAAAACTATTGAAGCTGATTTTCAATATTACTATGAATGCTTAATGGCTCCCAATGCACGTTCTGTGCTATCTGCTCTCAAGCGAATGGATGAGTTGGGCAAAATTGGGATGATTGCCACAGGTCATGGACCATTATTATACCACAATCTTGAAGAATTAACCGGACGTTATCGTACCTGGAGCAAAACACAGGCCAAAGCAGAAACCAGTGTTGGCGTGTTTTACATTTCAGATTATGGCTATAGTTATCCTCTGGCTCAAGCGATCGCTAGTGGAATCACAAAAACTGG
The DNA here is from genome assembly GCA_021324415.1 of Nostocales cyanobacterium Centralia_MAG_434. Taxonomy (GTDB): domain Bacteria; phylum Cyanobacteriota; class Cyanobacteriia; order Cyanobacteriales; family Nostocaceae; genus JAJPJF01. Next base: position 10,039 of record JAJPJF010000547.1, on the reverse strand, counting down.
CGTTGCTGTGGAACTGATAGATTTACGAGGACCACTTGATTTACAAGAGTTGCGAGAACTCGTTGGTCGCTGTGCAGGTATTGTTATCGGCATGCCTCCGACTGCTGAAAGTGAAAATATCCAACCTGCTCTTAGCACCATTTTAGGCTCTGTCCATGAAAAGCAAGCTGTAGGTGTATTTGAAGCAGGTGGTGGAGACGATGAGCCAACATACCCTGTGCTGACCAAATTCCGGAATTTAGGATTAATACAAGCCTTTTCAGCAATTCAAATCAAAGAAACCCCAGGGGAAGCTACCTACAAGTTGTGTGAAGAAGCAGGGACAGACTTGGGGCAATTGGTCACACGAGATCGCAGTATCAAGAACATGAAATCTCTTGGAAACGATCTCGACAAAGCACTAGGTAGAATCAGCGGCGGATTGTACATTATTACTGCAAAAAAAGGTGATATATCCAGCGCGATGCTTGCCTCTTGGGTGAGTCAAGCTAGCTTCCAGCCTTTGGGAATATCAATTGCTGTAGCTAAAGACAGGGCTATTGAATCCCTCATGCAAGTAGGCGATCGCTTTGTCCTGAATGTCCTTGAAGAGGGTAACTACCAACGCTTAATGAAGCACTTCCTCAAACGATTTGCTCCAGGTGCTGATCGCTTTGAAGGAGTCAGAACCCAGCCAGCCGAAAATGGTAGTCCTATCCTAACCGACGCCCTTGCCTACATGGAGTGTGAAGTCGTCAGTAGAATGGACGGTGGCGACCACTGGATTGTATACAGCACAGTCTATGCAGGACGCGTCTCCAAACCCGATGCACTAACAGCCGTTCACCATCGCAAAGTCGGAAACCACTACTAACTCCTAACTCCCTATGACCTCCACAAAACCCCGTGACGTTCAAGTCTACCCGATTGGTACAGATACGACGCTCCTGCGAGCGCGCAGTTGGACACGCCTGAGGTTTGAAATTGAGTATGCTCTTGCAAAAGGGACAACTGCCAATTCTTATTTAATTCGGGCAGATAAGACTGCCTTAATAGATCCTCCAGGAGAAACGTTCACGCAAATTTACTTAAAAGCTTTGCAGGAGAGGTTTGATCTCACAAATCTTGATTATGTGATTCTCGGTCACGTCAATCCTAACCGCGCAGCAACACTCAAAGCTTTGTTAGAACTTGCTCCCCAGATTACCTTTGTTTGTTCTAATCCAGGAGCAATAAATTTGCGTGGTGCACTGGAAAACCCAGATTTGCAAATTCTGGTGATGCGGGGAGAAGAAACTCTCGATTTAGGTCAAGGTCATCATTTGCAATTCATTCCTACTCCCAATCCCCGCTATCCAGATGAACTTTGCACCTACGATCCACAAACAGAAATTCTCTACACAGATAAGCTATTTAGCGCTCATATTTGTAGTGATCAGGTGTTTGATGAAGGCTGGGAAATCTTCAATGAAGACAGGCGCTATTATTTTGACTGTCTGATGGCTCCCCATGCACGGCAAGTAGAAACAGCAGTGGATAAATTTTCTGAGCTGGCTGTCAGAATGTATGCTACTGGACATGGGCCTTTGGTGCGTTATGCGTTGATCGAACTGACAAAAGCTTATCGTCAGTGGGGTCAACAACAACTAAGCCAAGACAGCACAGTTGCACTGCTTTATGCTTCAGCATATGGAAATACAGCGACTTTAGCCCAAGCAATTGCTCGTGGGATCACAAAAGCCGGTGTTGCTGTAGAATCCATCAACTGTGAATTTGCTGACCCTGAAGAAATTCGTGTCGTCGTAGAAAAAGCAAACGGCTTTATTATTGGTTCTCCGACTCTTGGTGGTCATGCACCAACACCCATTCAAACAGCTTTAGGTATTGTTCTTTCCACCGCTACCAACAATAAACTCGCTGGTGTTTTTGGTTCCTATGGTTGGAGTGGTGAAGCAGTTGACTTGATAGAAGGTAAATTAAAAGATGCAGGGTATCGATTCGGTTTTGACCCAATCCGTGTGAAGTTCACGCCCAATGATGTTACCTTGCAAATGTGCGAAGAAGCTGGGACCGACTTTGCTCAAGCACTGAAAAAAGCTAAAAAAGTGCGATCGCAAACTGTTCCGGCTACGACTACTGAACAAGCAGTGGGGCGAGTCATTGGCTCATTATCTGTTTTTACAGCAAAGCAAGGCGATGTCTCCAGTGCGATGTTAGCTTCTTGGGTATCACAGGCAAGCTTTAATCCTCCTGGCTTAACTATAGCCGTTGCTAAAGACCGTGCCGTAGAACCACTGACACACTCGGGAAATAAATTTGTCCTCAATCTTCTCAAAGAAGGCAATCATTTAGGCTTGATGAAGCATTTCCTCAAACCCTTTGCTCCAGGACAAAACCGATTCACTGAAGTCGCTACTGAACCAGCCGAAAATGGTTGTCCCATTCTCTCTAATGCCTTAGCATACCTTGAATGTACCGTCCAAAGTCGGATGGAAGTTGGTGACCACTGGTTAGTCTACGCAACTGTGGATAATGGAAAAGTGTTAGATGCTGATGGTGTCACTGCTGTGCATCACAGGAAATCAGGAAATCATTATTAGCTAACCCCACAAGAAGCGCTGCACCAGATCTGAATAAAGTCTTTCTAAGGGGCGATCGCCCTTTTTTTTGCTATCATAGGAAGACTAATTATTCTCAAAACACACAATGGTCGCTTCACCATTGCCATCGATGTAGCTTTTCTAGTGCCTGATCGCTCCAGACTTAAGGAAAAGTTCTATGAATACAGTTGTGCTAAATCTAGAGCCAATTGTTCATTTAACCGATGAACAGTTTTATCAACTCTGCATGACGAATCGGGACTTAAAGCTAGAACGGAGTGTAAGAGGAGAGCTCATTATTGTGTCACCAGTCGGAGGAGAAAGCGGAACTCAGGAAGCAGATCTCATTACTGATTTGAATATTTGGAATCGTAAAACGAAACTGGGAAAGGTTTTTAGTTCTTCCACTATCTTTAGACTTCCAAACGGAGCAGCTCGCTCACCAGATGTTGCTTGGGTGAGGTTGGAACGCTGGGAAGTTCTAACTCCCGAGCAGCGGAAGCAATTCCCACCACTCATGCCTGACTTTGTGATTGAACTGAGATCTGAGACTGATCGACTGAAACCTTTGCAAGATAAGATGCAAGAGTATTTAGAGAATGGTTTGTGCTTGGGTTGGCTGATTAATCCTCAAGAACAGCAAGTAGAAATTTATCGACCTGATATGCCTGTTGAGGTAGTTCAGATCCCAACGTTACTTTCTGGGGAAGAGGTTCTGCCTGGGTTTGAGTTACAAATTTAACACTCAATTCTCTTTTCCAAATACTGACCAATCATTAACTGTTCCCCAGCACGGGAGATGATTGACTGGCGTGTACGATATTTGCTGCCAATGAGCTTCAATTCTTCCTCAAACACTGAGTCGTTATATTCAGTTCGTAAACATAGGGTTTTGGGGTTCGGAAAGTGATATTGAGCAGTCACTGGCTTAACTGTGGCAAAACCGCGATCGCGATACAAGATACTTCCTTTTGCGCCAAACAGTGTTGAACCCCTAGACTCTTTCCTTCCCGTGACTGAATCCTGACTTTCCCACATAACTTCAGCACCACAAATCAGGCTAACGGAATTAGGCAAAACATGCATCTGAGCAAGCCGTTGTAATTCATCGCATCCTGGCTCTAGAAATCGGCTGGTGATTATACTTACCATTTCCTTCGTTTCTCCATCAGGGAGGGTGTAATAACGTCTCTCAGAGCGCCATTTACCCACAGATTCTTGAAAAAAGGCAGCTAGTAGAGATTCGTCAACAGTTTGTACAAGGTTTAGCTGTGATGTCACGGGCAGTCTTCCTTATGCATCATGAACTTGAAATCAGGTATAGCTGGAAATACACAATATCTGTCCCAAATACCAGATTTTTTATATTTCTTAACTTAATTATTATAACCTGCTCAGAATAAATACTAGTTTCGCTGCCCTTCCCCATTAACTCGAGCGTGACTGAAAAAAGCGTGTTGCAAAATTCTGTGACCTAGTTGGAGATAGACTACGTGCTTTGAGAATTGCAGCTACTAACAAGGCATAAGACAATCCGCCAATTAATAACAACAACCCCAAGACTAAAATTCCTAAGGTACTTGTCAGTCCTGCGCTGCTATCCCACAGAGCATGGAGTCCAGCTGCACTAAAATAACCCATTGCCAAAGTTCTCCAAGCCAGACGTGGCTTTAGTACACTCAAGCCAATACAATAGCCAAACCAGCCACTCCAAGCCATATGTCCTGCAACTTCACCTAAAATTCGCGGAATCAGTAGTTCCAAACCTGCTCGCAAACCAGCATCTCTACCCATCTGTTGTGCCACCTGTGCAATAGTACCAGGCACATACTGACCTAAAGTTTCAATCAGGGTAAAGCCAACTGCAGAAGCTGCTCCCAATAAAATTCCATCTAGGGGTTCCCAAACACCGATCCGTTCCCGTCTAGGAGATGTCAATTTCCGACCCAAAAGATAGAATCCTACAACTGGCAAGGCTTTGAGTAATTCTTCTAACAACCCAGCACCGAAAAATAAGTGAATAAACAAAACTGGAAAGCTTACAGTACTGGTATCGTTTGGTATATCTCCTGGTAAAATCTCGCGAAACACCAAAACAAAAATATTAAATACAGGACTCAGCAGAATAAGTGAAGTGAAAACCGTAGAAGCAATGAGCACCCACCAAGGTTTAGGCTTACCACACAATTGATAGACAAAATATAAAGCAGCCCCTGCTAAATATAAACTCAGTAATATTAAATACAAATAACCTTTTGCGATAAACAGGAGAATCACGAAGATCACAGTGATAATTCCTGGTATCAAATAAGCTTTCCGGTGTAAATCTTTTGGTGACGAAAAAATAGGAAACAGTTGCGACCAACTAGCCTGATCATTTTTACTTGGCGATGCTACATTCACTGCTAGTGGTGGATCTGGAGTAATTGGTGGCTTTACATTTCCAATTGGTTGCTTAAGTTGATACTCAAAAACAAACTCTGGACCATCATTGCCAAAAGTAATGCGATCGCCTGCATGCAATTCTTGACAACCCTGCAAACGGTATTTGTTTAAATATGTGCCATTTGCACTATTCAAATCACAAAGTACAAAGCTCATTTTGCCATCTGGCGTCCTAGATGGGCGAATAGTCGCATGACGTCGCGAAACCATTCCATAAGTGCTGGACAGGCTAATTTGGCAACTAGGATCGCGTCCAATAACGACATCACTAGTAGTCAACAGAGAGTAAGAATATTCTCCATTACCACTACTAGAGACTAAACGCAGCAATGCATTACTCATTTAGGCAAATCTCCTGCCCAGGTTATATCAGAATCTTACATTCACCATAGTATTGCTTTGCTGAAACTATTTAGAAAATATAGTAAAATTTTTAACATGGTCATTCATATAAAAACGTAGAGACGTTGCATTGCAACGTCTCTACACACACAAATTTTCCCTGTTTTCAACCTTCCCACACTGGGTTTTGCTTTTGCGCTGCCCAATCAATATTTTTATTATTTGGATAGGAATTAACTAGCTCACCATACACTGCGAGGGTTTCCTGATTAACACGGCTAATACTCAACCTTTCTAAGTCTTGATGTGCTCTTTGTTTCCATTCATGTAGTACATCTGCATTTCCCAACAGTTGTACCAATGTCTTTGCTAAAGCAGCACTATCATTAGGTGGTACTAAAAGACCTGCCTGCCCATTATCCAATGCTTCCGGAATGCCGTCTACCTGAGTACCAACAATAGCACAGCCTGCTTCACGCGCTTCCGAAAGTACAAGTGGACAAGGATCATGGTGAGAAGCAAGCACGAATATGTCACACGATAGCAAATAACGCTGTGGTTCAGGCTGGAAGCCTTCAAAATGAATGCGATCAGCTACAGCAGTTTCTCTTGCCTGTGCTTCAAATAGTAAGCGTTCAGGACCATTTCCGACTATATACAGATGCGCTTGCGGCAATAAATGGGCAATTTGTTCAAAGGCTTGGATTAACTCAGCAATACCCTTGCGTTTGTACATTCCTGCAACAGTGGCGATCGCTGGATGCTGTAAAGGTAAAGACTCATACTCTTGTATTTTACGAGTGCGGGGACTACCCACAGTCCCGTTGCACACTACCCGCAACTTGCTTTCTGGTATCCCACGCCGTACCATAGACGTTTGCACAGCATGGCTAACAGCAATCACCCGTTCAGCTAGACCCATCAGCACACTTGCACGCTGAAATTCATTATGCACTGTAGAAACTAAAAAATACTTATGCTTGCCTCTTAACAAGCGTGCTAGTACTACTCCTGTCATCATATGGGCGTGAACGACATCGGGCTGAAATTCTTTGATAATTGCTCGATAACGTACTGCTGCTTTCAGAATACGTATCGGTTTTCTTGTCTGATCTAACCTATAGTGTTTGACTCCATAACGTGACAGGAGTGCCTCGTATTCACCACCACCAGAAACGACCGCTACCTCATGACCAGTTCTTGCTTGTAAACATGCGAGATCAACAGCCACATTGATAATACCATTCCCAATTTCTTGAATATCATTCAAAATATGAATTATTCGCATAAGACTCAAAAAGTGATACGTGTGAGATACGTGCTCTAAACATCGGCGTGATGAAAACACTCCAAACTTTGACAAATCTTGAGCTTTGTCGATTTAGAAGCTGGACGTCACCATCATATAAAGTTTAGAAAAGATGAACATCACACTTTATTCACAAATCACCATGACTTATGTCCTAATTCATATTCATCTTTATAGTCCTTGAGGATGAGATAAATTTTTATCTTTAAGATTTTATCCTCAAGATAGATGTGAAAATAGAATTCTGAATTTAGATTAAGACGAATTTGCGAATTTTAGAAGTGTGTTGATTAAATCGACGTGCTACAAAAGTTTTAAATAAAACCCACCAAGTATTTAAAGACAGAGTATCTAAATCGACCATATTTAAAAAGGTCTTTATCTGTTTTTGCTTAAGCGCGACTATAGTCCAATGAAGCTTTAAGTATTTCTTAGTATCCTCAAGTGTGGGGATATCTGAAAGGTACTTTTCATTAACAAAGGAGTAAATTTTTTCCTTGATTAGGATGTTCGTATTCAACCTCTGTTGCAAAGAAAACCTTTGATTATGAGCACCCCACCAGATTGTACGGTAAGCAAGGCATTGATTGAGGAAAATGGCATCACCAAATTGAGCAATGTGAACCCAAGAATCTATATCATCGCAGTTACCATCAAGTTTAGAGTCCCATCCGTTAGTTTGTAAAAAAGCATCACGACGACAAGCCACCTGCACAGGAGTTCCTAAGGGGAGAAGTTCTAGCAGCATACCGTAGTGAATATCTGCTTGGGGAACATAAAAAGCTAACCCCGGTCCTACAGAAGGTGTGCGTCTGGTTTCGACTTCTAGCTCGTTTACTTGCGCGGCTATACAAGAGCAGAGTACTGCTTCTTTGCGCAGTGCGATCGCCTTAGCCATTTCCTCAAGACAATTCAAAGCCAAATAGTCGTCATCATCCAAAAATTTGATCCAATCTCCGCTTGCTTTGGCAACTCCAGCATTGACGGTTGCAGCGTGACCTTTGTTAACTTCATTACGATGGTAAACAAGCCGATAGTCACAGGCAGCGTGGAGTTCTGAGATTAAGCCTTTTACATAGTCTTGAGTGCCGTCAGATGAGCAATCATCAGCGACGACTACCTCACAAGAAACCGTCTGGTTTAAGGCAGATTCAAGTGCTCGTTGCAGCAACGTTACGCGGTTGTAGGTCGTGATGACGACGCTAAATTTCATAAACTCACACTCTAGCTTCAGTGTTTATGCTACAAAGTATTCATGTCAATTACGTTGGCGAAGCTAGATTATTATAAATTATTTGTTCAAAATGTCTAGACTATAGAGTAGTTATCGAACTATTATGATTGATTGTGAGTTTTTTGCAACCTTATGAACGCCCAAGAATTAATCCGCTCCATAGAGACGGAACAGCTAAAAACAAATTTGCCTGATATCTATATAGGCGACACAGTAAAAGTCGGAGTCAAAATCAAAGAGGGAGATAAATATCGCGTACAACCCTATGAAGGAGTCGTCATTGCTAGGCGCAATGGCGGTATTAATGAGACCATTACAGTCCGGCGTGTATTTCAGGGAGTTGGTGTTGAGCGGGTATTTCTCCTGCACTCTCCTCGAATTGACAGCATCAAAGTATTACGTCGTGGTAAGGTAAGGCGTGCTAAACTCTATTACCTGCGGAATCGGGTTGGAAAAGCAACTCGGATTAAGCAACGCTTTGACCGTGCTTTATAGACCATAGAGGCTTAAAGCTTAAAACGGTGTACAGCTAAACTTGGAAAGCGGCATCAGCCGCTAGCTTAATTTTTTGAACTAAAAACGAAAAATAAAGTACACATAAACGTCAAATTGGGTTACACTAGTAAAAGTTCAACGCAATCATTGAATCAGAGACAGATCTTGCGCTCTTAGTTCAGTTGGTAGAACGCAGGTCTCCAAAACCTGATGTCGGGGGTTCAAGTCCTCCAGGGCGCGCTATCAACAAGAAAATCAAGCCCGAAACAAGTGCAACATCTGCTATCATGTGTAGAAAGCACTATAATGTTTTGGGTATATTTTTTTGTTTGCAGCTTTGGCTTCAAGCAAGGTTGATGGAACTATAAAAACTGTCACCACCAAACAGAGAGACTAAGATGTAGTAGTTATATAAGTAACTGGGGGAGATGAGCGACCGTGGCCAAGAAAACCGAAGCAGAAATGCCAGCCGAAACTACCAGTGGATTCAACATTGGGAACTTTTTTCAGGGAATTAGAGAAGAGTTTGAAAAAGTTGTTTGGCCAAGTCGAAAGCAGTTGGTGAGCGAATCAGCAGCTGTTTTATTGATGGTTACACTCTCCGCATCTTTAATATTCCTAGTTGATAGATTCTTTATTTGGGCAGCAGATAAGGTGTTCTGATGACTTCTGCAACAGACGAAGAACGCAATTCAGTGCCGCAGTTGGAGGAAAGCACAGAGCAAGGGGCAGATGCTTTGAAAGAAGCGCGCTGGTATGCAGTGCAAGTAGCCTCTGGCTGTGAGAAGCGAGTCAAAACCAACTTGGAGCAACGCATCCAAACATTTGATGTCGCTGACAAAATCCTTCAAGTGGAAATTCCACATACGCCTGCGGTGAAAATTCGGAAAGATGGTAGCCGCCAGCACACAGAGGAAAAAGTATTTCCTGGTTATGTGCTAGTCCGGATGAAAATGGATGATGATACATGGCAAGTGGTGCGAAACACCTCTCATGTCATAAATTTTGTGGGAGCAGAACAAAGACGAGGCACCGGCAAAGGTCGTGGTCACGTTAAACCAGTACCACTTTCTCCCCCAGAAGTAGAAAGGATCTTTAAGCAGACTAGCGAACAAGAGCCAATTCTCAAAATTGATATGGCGACTGGTGATAAGATCATTGTTCTTTCAGGTCCATTTAAGGACTTTGAAGGTGAGGTGATTGAAGTTAGTCCAGAACGCAGTAAGCTAAAAGCCTTGCTCTCAATTTTTGGGCGAGATACACCAGTAGAATTGGAATTTAATCAGGTTGAAAAACAGAGCTAATACACAATGGCAAAGAAAGTCACAGCGGTCATTAAACTGGCATTAAATGCTGGGAAAGCCAACCCAGCACCGCCAGTAGGGCCCGCGCTGGGTCAGCATGGCGTTAATATCATGATGTTCTGCAAGGAATATAATGCCAAAACAGCAGACCAAGTTGGGATGGTCATTCCTGTAGAAATATCAGTTTATGAAGACCGGAGTTTTACATTTGTTCTCAAAACTCCGCCAGCGTCAGTGCTGATTACCAAAGCAGCAAAAATTGATAAAGGCTCCAATGAACCCAACAAGAAAAAGGTTGGATCTTTAACAAGAGCTCAATTACAAGAAATTG
>JAJPJF010000248.1 GCA_021324415.1 Nostocales cyanobacterium Centralia_MAG_434 | reverse complement strand
TAAACAGCAGCATTGTACAAGTCCTTGTGAAGTTTTCGGTGATACCGCAAAGACTGTTCTATTTGCTTATTTGGGTACAACCGAAAGGTCATTCGTCTTGTTGCCACTGATTTATTCGCCTCCTATTTTGTTTACCTATTTTTGGATCTTATAAAGATAACATAAATTCCGTATTTTTTCTAACTAAAACTCAAAGAATTGTCTTTAAACTAACCAAAAAAGAAAAAGAAAATATTGAGAGTTACGCCAAATATTTAGGCGTGTCCATGTCAGAAATCATTCCAGATTACATCAAGTATTTCCCAGAAAAAGATTCTTGACTCCTCATGCATCTCTTCCCTCATCAACCTGCGGTTGATAATAGTCTTAGATACAATCGTCGTCTATCCCTATTCATCCCCACCCTATATAGGTATGGGGACTTTCGCGAATTCGTTAACTGCTAGCCTTCAACTTTGGATAGACAATGCGCTTGTGATGGAATTGCTGCCAAACTTGGAGAAAAATTTCAGCTATCTGGCTCATTTCCTCTCGTGTCAGCTTAGAATCTACCATTTGATTATCTTGCCACTTAGCACGGAGGACATTGTTGATCATGGCAAGAGCTTGTTCGGGAGTCGCGTCTTTACGCGATCGCAGTGCTGCCTCACAGGAATCTGCCAACATCACGATCGCAGTTTCTCGTGACTGGGGAATTGGACCATCGTAGCGAAAATCAGCCTCGTCTACTTTTAAACTAGGATCTTCTTTTGCCATTTGCATGGCTTGGTGATAGAAATAGGCAATCTGCATTGTTCCTTGATGTTCTGGAATAAAAGCTTGTATTGCGGTAGGCAGATTATTTTTTCGTGCCATCACCAAACCTTCACTCACATGTTTTTTGATAATTTCTGCACTTTTCCACGGGTCTTTAATTTCTGTATCGTGCTTATTTTGTCTTTCCATTTGATTTTCAATAAATGCCATGGGGTCGTGCATTTTTCCGATATCATGATACAGTGACCCAGCCCTAACAAGTTCGACATTGCAGCCTAATTGTTTAGCAGCCGCTTCAGCAAGGGTAGCGACAAACAAAGTATGCTGAAAAGTTCCGGGAGTCTCAATAGCAAGTCGCTTCAATAAAGGGCGATTGGGGTTTGCTAGCTCTGCCAAACGGATTGGGGTGACTAAATCAAATAATGTTTCTAGATATGGACTTAGACCCAACGCAACAACACTCCAAGCAAAGCCAGATAAAGCAAATAATGCAGCTTGCTGGAGTATGCCATATAAAGCTGAACCAAAGACTTTACCAAACATAAGTTGCATCATCAGGTAGATACCACCTTGAGTTAAGGCAATAGCAATACCCAATAGAGCAAGTTCTTCACGAGATCGCAGTCGTTGCGCTAAACAACTTCCCAACACACCTCCAGCTACACCTGCAATCAAGAATACCTTACTCATTTCTAGAGTTACTGGTAGCAGGAAAAACAGCAAACCCATGACTGTTACACTTAACATAGGTCCGTAGTAGCTGCCCAACAATAAGCCGACTGCGCTCCAAGTCGTATAAGGTGTACTCATGGTTAGCACCAACGGTATACTCAGCGTCAGCAATAAGACCAGTAAGCGATCGCTTTGCCGCAGTCGCCACTTCTTCCGTTGTTCTATTAACGCAAAAATGCCAACAGCACCAGTAACGACAGCTCCTACCTGCACCAACTCCAACCACTTAATTCCCCGCCATGCTAGGTGGTAATGCTCCAGCACGTCAAAGTCCCATGCCGTAATTTTTTCTCCTTTATTGACAATGATCTGATTTTGCTGCACTTGCTTCAAAACTGGTTTTACCTGAGCAGCGGCTTTTGCTGCTAATAACGCGGTTCGGAGTTCATCTTTCTTGAGGTTTGGTTGAAGTACTGTCAGCAACAACTTGGTTGCCAGAGGTTGGGTATGTTTCGGTACTAATACTTGCAGATGTAGCCTAATTGAATTTTGTAAAATAGTTTCAGGCAGTCCAGGGGGTATACCTTGAGCCAGAATCTGCTGAGCACTTTGGCGAACTCCTATTTGGGTTTTTTTCCAATCCTCATCCGACAAGTCTATGAAGGGAGCTTTTGTGTATACTGTTTCAGGGTGAATACTTAGAAGCAGTAACATTTTGGCGTATCCTTGACGTGCTTGTGCAATTTGAAGCGTAAGAGAGGATAGATTTTGCCTTGAAGTCGAGAGGCGATATGCTTCTAATTGTGAAAATGCTTGAGTGAAATCAGCTTTTTTAAACAAATCAGCTGATTGTGAATTCTGATTTGTAACAGTTAAAGGCTGGACTTGTACGTAATCCTCCAAAACCTTAAGTGCTTTAACCTTATTTTTTGAGATACGAGCCAACAGACTTGAATTTTGCTTTTCAGCATTTTCTATAGTGACCAGTAGTGTTTGCCATTCCCAATTGGAACAGGAACGCAGGTACTGTTGGGTAGATAGAGATAATACTAGGGTGTCGAAAAAAGGAAACGACCCTGCAGCCGAACGAATTTCATCCCCTTCCTCTAACAGTTGTTGCAAGTTCTGGTTGATTTCTCTATTGATGTTTGTATCAACCATCAGTACTGGTACAAAACTTGTACTAGCGGCTTGGCGTTGAGCTTTTGTTGTTTTCTTATCCTCAATATTAGAAGTCAAAGGTGCTTTAATTGTTTGTGGCGCAGTAGCCCCTATCCGCATCTGAGGTTGATTATATAATTTGTGCCCCAGGACGCCTGTCAGGGATAAGACTGCGAGCGCAAAAATCACCACAGAAGGCTTTCCACACAACCAACCTATACCTACTGCATAAATGCCACGTTTCATCTTTACCGATTTTGTTATTGAGCTGAATGCTCTTGTTTTTTGTCGGTGTTGATCTTTCTCACCTGTGTAGCAGGAGTACAAATGGCGTAGTGCTTTGTACTGTTGTCGCCATTGACTCAATTGCTGCGTTAGGGATTTAAAAAATGGTGCTTGTGTCATCACCTAAGACCGCAGTTGCTAACTTTTTGATAGCTCAAAGCCAATAATCCTGAATAGAAATAAACTGGAAGCTAAGTTACTACAATAGCCACTGGCAACAAATCGACTTTGAGGATGAGCTTTTTAAGAGAACAAGTAACACGGAACACAAAAGGAACAGGAACCCACGGCTTGAAGCGTGAGGTTGGAATTAAGAATATAGTGAAAATGAGATGAACACTACTTACCGAATAACACGAGGAGATGAGATCGCGCCTATGGGTAATAAGTGTTGTTCATTGACACAGTTGCCACTTATTGCCTCACTTGAATATGAGGAAAAGTTGTACACTCCTGACCAAACAGCCATAAGTGCATCAGCTAATTTTACCATTTGGGAAAAGCTGCTTAGTTCGCGTTCTAACGAGATTTGCCAACTTGCCGGAATGCCTATAACGCTATTATAAGACCCTGATAAAGCACCAGTAATTGAACTTAGACCCCGTAAATCATTTCTATTTTGATGAGCCCGCAGCATTGAAAGGCGGTAATCTTCTAAAGTATCCAGGAACAAGTAAAACGCTATAGCAATCATGTTACATAGCTTTCTTTCTTTCATTAACTCGGATTGCACCCTTTCTAATCCAGCCTGACCATCCAACAAATCATTGACTTTTAATAATTGTTGTGGCAAATCTGTCGGTGTTTCCCCAAGAAAGGAAACTATTTGAGGGATTAGCGTAACTCTTGAGAGTTTTTCTGTTAGGGACTGTGCGATCGCATAAGCTACTGCCAGTGCTCCATCCCTGACTAAGGGCTTATCATGCCACATCTGGGTCACATTCCACAAGGCTTCTCGCAGTTTTATTGGATTTTCATGAAAAAATAGTGCTATTGGCAGTGTAGATAGAATAGCTTCGGGCAAAATATCTAAGGTTGTATCTAAATTTAGAAATTCTTGCTGCTGGCGTTTTTGCCAATCATCTAGATCCAATCTACCTAGATCAATCAGACTTTCTGTTCCTAGAACCACCATTTTCATCCAAGGTAGAGACGTTGCATGTAACCTCTTTACCTCTAAAATTCTAGAACGCAATGTCTTGACACTTAAAGGAACATGCTCACCAACAACTGCTCCTAGAAGAGTACCTTGAAACCGACTGACAAGAGAGTAGCGCATGAGATGTGAGGGTTAGGAATCGGGAGTTAAGAATAACTTCTTAACTCCTAACTTTGATTTCTCAAATGGTACACTAACGCTTGCAAGCCCAATACATAACTTTGTACACCAAATCCACTAATTTGTCCGATCACCACTGGAGCAATGTAGGAATGGTGGCGAAAATCTTCCCGACGATAGATATTACTCAGGTGGACTTCTACTGTAGGTATATTAGTACCAGTGATTGCATCTCGTAATGCCACACTCGTATGAGTGTAAGCACCCGCATTCATTAAGATGCCTTGATGGTGCCCTACTGCTTCATGAATAGCATCTACCAAAATTCCTTCATGATTTGATTGTATAAAAAAAACTTTCGCCTGTAGCTTTAGCCCCTCTGCTTCTAACAGGCGATTAACGTCAGCCAAACTTGTTGTACCGTAAATTCCTGGTTCTCTTTGTCCAAGTAAATTTAAGTTCGGTCCATGCAATACAAGAATACTTAAAGGCTGCAACATATAACTTTGGCTAGTAACGAAGAGACGTTGTGTATCACGCCTTTACATTATCGCCTGCGTGAACGATCATTTACTGGAATTGGAATCAATTCTGGTTCTGGTTCAGCCTGTGGCCCCAGAAGGGCTTCTATCAGCTTACGTGCTAATTCCTTAAGTTTTTCTAGTACTTTATCTATATAATCCATTGAACTGACGGCTCCTAGTTTACTACCTCAATTTTTTGATGATTAACTGCGGAGAATCTAGCTTACTTTTGCACTCTGGTTAAAACTTGGTTGATTCACACTTTATTTATCTTGATAAGAGCTGCTTTTAAAAAAATGTAGTTTTTCTCCCTATCTTTATAAGAGTATCACATTCATATCCTATACAACGACATCTAACTCTAGGAGGGTGTTTTTATATTGATAGGGAATGGGGAGCAGCCATAGCGCATAGGATGTAGCCAGTTGTTGATAATTGAAACAACTAACCCTTGCCACATGGGCCTGTCAAGCCAGATGCAGGACTGTCGGCAGAACTTTCCTGTACGACTGTGCCTCTGCAACGAACTGTCCTCCCCCATCCCACTATTCACTCACTTTTTTTTTAGTAGCCGTTGCTGAGGACTTGGTAGTTGATTTAGTGCTAGAACTTTTTGATTTAGTTGTTTTTCGAGTAGATTTTTGAGTTTTTGTTTTTGTTGCTAACAATTCTAGCGCTTGAGACAAAGTTATATCTTCAACTGATTCACCTTCTGGAATACTTACATTAGTTTTAGCATGCTTGATGTAAGGACCATAGGGACCGTTGTAGATATTTACAGGTTCGCCGTCTTCTGGATGAGCACCTAATTCTCGTAAGGCTGCTTTAGATTTATTGCTATTAGTGCGTCCTTTTTTCGGTTCTGATAATAACTCCAAAGCTCTTTCTAAAGAAATTGTTAAGATATCATCAGCGGCCTTAAGAGAGCGATAGTCTTTCCCGTCTTTTCCTTGGTCATGAACTATATATGGACCAAATTTACCTAAGTTCGCTTGAATTTTAGCGCCTGTTTCTGGATGAACGCCTAATGTCCGGGGTAGTGCCAACAAACCAACAGCCATATCAAGAGTGACGTTTTCTGGTGTTACTCCTTTAGGGAGGGAGGCTTGTTTAGGTTTGGGATTTTCCTCTGACTTGTCACCCAATTGCACATAGGGACCATAAGGACCAATGAGCACATAAATTGGTTCACCTGTGTCTGGATGCCTTCCCAACTGGTCCGGACCACTCGTTTTTTGCCGCAACAACGTTTCTACCTGTTTAGGGTCGAGGTCCGCTGGAGTTAAATCTTTAGGAATGGATGCCGTAACAACATTGTCACCATTTTCGACCTCAATATAGGGACCAAATTTGCCTATGCGAACTTTGGCAGCTAAATTTTCTAATTCCACTGTCCGAGCAACATTGGCATCAATCTTATTCTCCTGTTCTTTGACTAAGGTTTCTAAACCTTGATCTCCCAGATAGAATTCCTTGAGGTACGGTAGCCAATCAGCCTCTCCAGTTGCAATATCATCCAGAGTTTGCTCCATCTTGGAAGTAAAGCTGGGATCGACAATGTCAGGAAAGTGTTTTTCTAAGAGGTCAGTAACAGCAAAAGCAGTGAAGGTAGGTATAAGAGCGTTATTTGTAAGCTGGGCGTAACCCTTGTCTATGATTGTGCCAATAATACTGGCGTAAGTACTAGGACGTCCAATCCCTTCACTTTCTAAAGTTTTCACTAAAGTTGCTTCAGTGTACCTTGCTGGAGGTTGGGTTTCATGACCAATGGCTTCTAAGTTTTGACAGTTTGGGTGATCACCAACCTTTAAGTCAGGTAATATAACTTCTTGGTCTTCTAGTGCTGCTTCAGGATCATCGGAGCCTTCAACGTAAGCACGTAAAAAACCTGGAAAATCTATACGCTTACCAGAAGAACGAAAACCAGCATCTTCCACTTGCATCTGTACAGTAATCTGAGTTTGGCGAGAATCAGCCATTTGGGTGGCGACAGTACGCTTCCAAATGAGATCGTACACTTGCAGTTCCCGACCGCTCAACCCTGTCTCTTGGGGAGTACGAAAGGTGTTACCTGCTGGGCGAATAGCTTCATGAGCTTCTTGTGCGCCTTTGGACTTAGTCGTATATTGCCTAGGTTGAGGACTGAGGTATTGTTGACCGTAGAGTTGCTCTACACAGGTACGAGCAGCTGTTATAGCTTGATCTGACAAATGTACTGAATCTGTACGCATGTAGGTGATATACCCTTGTTCATACAAATTCTGAGCAATCCGCATTGTATCTCGGGCTGACAGGCGTAGTTTGCGGTTAGCTTCTTGCTGCAGGGTAGAGGTGGTAAAGGGCGGTGCAGGTTTACGCGTCACAGGGCGTTCTTCTTTGTCTGTGACTCGCCAGAGCTTACCAGTTAGGCGTTCTCTAACAGAGAGAGCTTGTGCTTCCGTTAAAAGGATAACGTGGCGATCTGTTGCTATTTGGCCAGTGGCAGGATCGAAATCGCCACCATTTGCTAGCCTGGTTCCCCCCAGTGTGATCAATTGAGCAGTAAACTCTAGGGAGGAAAAAGCTCCCTCTACTCCACTCGGTGGAGTCAAAGTTGCCTTAAGATCCCAGTATGTACCTTGATGGAAGGCACGACGTTGGCGTTCCCGCTTCACTAAAAGCCGCACAGCGACTGATTGAACACGCCCAGCAGATAATCCCCAAGCAATTTTCTTCCACAGCAGAGGTGATAGGGTATAGCCTACAAGCCGATCCAAAATTCGCCGTGTTTCTTGAGCACGAACGAGTTGCTCATCAATACTGCGACAGTTTTTCAAGGCTTTTTTAATAGCATCAGAAGTGATTTCGTGAAACACCATTCGCTTTGTCGGAACTTTTGGCTTCAGCAATTGGTGTAAATGCCAACTGATACTTTCCCCTTCACGATCCTCGTCTGTAGCCAGGATCAGTTCATCTACGTCTTTCAGCGCTTCTTTAAGCTGGGTAACAATTTTCTTTTTGTCCTTAGGAACTACATACAGTGGTTCAAAGTCGGCGTCTACATTCACCCCCAGCTGTGCCCATTTTTCCCCTTTTACAGTGGTGGGAATTTCACTAGCGGATTGGGGAAGGTCACGCACGTGACCCATAGACGCTTCCACCCGATAGTCCCTCGGTAGGTAGTTGCGAATGGTACGAGCTTTGGTCGGAGATTCGACGATGACAAGAGTTGACATGGAAATTTCAAAAAAAGAATAGCTGCTAAGCTAAACAGTCAATTTGAAAGAGTTGAGCGTAAGATTTCAAGCGAAAACCGTACGCTAAGGAAGGTGAGTTTATCCTTTCACAATTTGGATGACTACAGTGAAAGCCCCTTATCCCGAAGGCTTGGGTCATAGACTGTAGGTCTTCCTTAATAAAACATCTCTTTCCATAGAGTAATCCTTCTTGAGGAAAGAGAAGGAAAAGTAGGAGTGTGAACTTATAGTTATTTCAATCTTTAACCTATCTCAGCCATATTTGGCGACTACAGTTTTCAAAATCTCCTTTAAGGTTAATACAGTAGTCTCTTCCTGTATTCCTGCAGGTTATGCCAAGAGCTCATCAAAATGTAGGAGCATATTGAGTCATTCACAATGTAGTTGGTGTTAATGGTTAACCGTAGACCGGGGAAAAATTCAGAGTTTAGAACTAACTCAATGTGGGTGCCTTTGAACTAGGTGGCGAGTGAGGCCACTGAATCACTATAACTTGTTATTTTTTGGAAACCAAAAATTAATACAGACAAACTCGTAATAAACACTGATATGCTTAGAGTTAGTTATTAAGCAAAGGTCAGCTTTCTAAATGTTATTATGAGACTAATAACACACTTTATTAGTGTGAGCTAACGCTGCTCCTTTTATTCTGCTACGTTCTTAAGGTTATTTGAGAAGATCCAGTCAACATTTGTGGCTTGAATCATCTGCAAAGGCCAAAAAACATAGTAGATTAGTCTATCTAAAAAAATCAAGGATGACGCTGGTGTGTTGCTTTCTAGAGGACAAATAATGCTATAGTAAGCATATAGAGAAGTTAATTCGGCACAATAGTCCTTGTTATTACCAAAAACTACAAGTGGCTCTCCGGATCAGCCTCTCTGTGCATAATTGGATTCTGGAGAGTTTCATGTCAATTTACGTAGGTAACCTATCCTACAGTGTCACGCAAGACGACCTTAGCCAAGTATTTTCTGAGTACGGATCTGTAAAGCGAGTTCAACTGCCAACTGACCAAGAAACAGGTCGTTCAAGAGGATTCGGTTTCGTAGAAATGGATTCTGATGCTTCAGAAGATGCGGCCATTCAAGCTCTAGATGGAGCTGAGTGGATGGGGCGTGTCATGAAAGTTAATAAAGCTAGACCACGGGAGGAAAAGGGTAATCGCTCTGGTGGTAGCTGGGGTAACAAAACTGGTAACGTTGGATACTCTAGGCACTACTAAGTCTTGGGATAGTTGATACACATTGAGCTTAAGAGCTATTGCAGATGAGCATCACTAACCTAGATAAAATTTAATAAACAAAAATTGCAGATTCAGCAAATATCTGGTCTGCCCAGGTAAAGCAGTTCAGTCATCCGCTGAACTGCTTTATCATTTATCGGGGAATGTGTCATAGACAATGGCGAAAAAGAGGCAAAAATATGTAGAAATTCACCTCCAATCACCTATGCTCTATACCCTATGCCCTAGAATGAACACAGTTGGACTATGATCTCTCAAAGCCAGAACCTATACAGCTCATGGATTTTGCTAACTTTGCATCCCAGTTGAATGCTGGAACGATCCTACCAGAGGGAATTGTCATTATCACCCTCGTTGGGGTTTTGATTGTTGATTTAATTTTGGGGCGTACATCCTCTCGCTGGATTGGATATCTGGGTGTCGCAGGCTTACTTGCCTCGATTGTCGCCCTGTATTTTCAATGGGATAGTACCAATCACATTTTCTTAGGCGGAGCCTTTAATAGTGACGATCTCAGTATTGTCTTTCGTGGGATTGTAGCTTTGTCTGCTGCTGTCACTATTTTGATGTCGATTCGCTACATCGAACAAAGTGGTACAGCTCTTGCAGAATTTATAGCAATTTTGCTGACTGCTACATTAGGAGGGATGTTTTTATCCGGGGCGAATGAGTTGGTGATGATTTTCATCTCCTTAGAAACCCTGAGTATTTCCTCTTATTTGCTCACAGGCTACACAAAGCGTGACTCTCGCTCAAATGAAGCGGCGTTAAAATACCTGTTAATTGGTGCCTCCAGTACGGCTGTCTTTTTGTACGGAGTTTCATTGCTCTACGGTCTATCTGGTGGACAGACTGAACTGAGTGCGATCGCCGATGGCATCTTAAGAGCTGGTGTTGGTCAATCATTAGGTGTGTTGATTGCTCTGGTTTTTGTGATCGCAGGTGTTGGCTTTAAAATTTCTGCTGCACCTTTCCATCAGTGGACACCAGACGTTTATGAAGGTGCTCCTACCCCAGTGATTGCCTTTTTGTCCGTCGGTTCGAAAGCAGCCGGGTTTGGCTTAGCTATCCGCCTACTCACAACAGCCTTTCCGCTTGTAGTAGACGAATGGAAATTTGTCTTTACTGCCCTTGCTGTTTTAAGCATGATTTTGGGTAACGTAGTCGCTCTTACCCAAACCAGCATGAAACGAATGCTAGCTTATTCATCCATTGCTCAAGCTGGATTTGTCATGATTGGTTTGATTGCAGGTACTGAAGCCGGATATGCCAGTATGGTGTTTTATTTGCTGGTCTACCTGTTTATGAACCTGTGTGGCTTTACCTGTGTTATTCTCTTCTCTTTACGCACGGGAACTGACCAAATTGCTGAATACTCCGGCTTGTATCAGAAAGATCCTCTTTTAACACTAGGGCTTAGCATTGCGCTACTTTCCTTAGGAGGAATTCCACCACTAGCTGGCTTTTTCGGCAAGATTTACTTATTCTGGGCTGGTTGGCAAGCAGGTCTTTACGGATTAGTCTTGTTAGGATTAGTAACCAGTGTTGTTTCTATTTACTACTACATCCGTGTCATAAGGATGATGGTGGTCAAAGAACCTCAGGAAATGTCTGATGTAGTCAAAAACTATCCCACAATTAGTTGGGATTTGCCAGGGTTTAGACCATTGCAGGTGGGATTAATTGTGACTTTAATCGCCACTTCCATAGCAGGGATTTTGTCCAATCCCTTATTCACACTAGCTAACAATTCAGTCACCCATACGGCAATCTTACAACCAGCAACAGTAGTTACCAACCAGGTAAGCGAAATAACGACTGAGCCATCACAAAAGTTGTAGGTTTAGATCTGCAGAACACTGTGTGATGTCTTTGAGGTCATATTTGATGAATTACCCCACTCTCTTTGTAGCAGGGTGGGTTTTCTTTCACAACCTGGTTCACCTATTTGATTTTTTGTTTAATAAAAGTCACAACTTGAGTAAGCTGTTTCTTTAAACCATCAATTTCTGCCTGCATTTTAATAACTTTTTCATTCAATAGTTGAATGTCTGTAGATGAAGTGACTTTTGTTACCGAGCTTTCTCCCGCTTCGTTTTGAGTACCAACAGCTGCTATCTGGATTGGTTGGTGGCGCGGTTGCTTGGCTTTGGCCATTGCTTGCTTAATCGCGCCAATCAGTTGCTTCTGGTCAAAAGGTTTTCCCAGAAATTCAAAATACTCAAAGGGTTCGGAAATCTTCTCTGTAACTTCTTCCTTCCGACCAGACATGACTACCAAAGGAATCTTTCTCAGGTCAGGTTGAGATTGAATCTGTTGGAAGACTTCCCAGCCACTCATTTTAGGCAACAGGAAATCCAACATAATCAGGCTGAGTTTTTCTTGAAGTATTAAATTGAGTCCTTCTACACCGTCTTTGGCTTCCAAAACCTGAAAATTGCCTGGAGGCAACATTTCTCGTACTTTTACTCTAACAACGGTAGTGTCATCGATAACTAAAATTTTGTTGCTTGTCACGACTTGCTCTAACAGAAATTGGGGTTTACGGCTTTTAGGCTATCCCACTATATCTAAAATTTATCTTGATTGGGGGACAGTATTTTCCGGTATAAATGACAAGCTTAAAAGTTTTTTAAAAAACATCTATGTTGTGCTTTAACTTAACCTCATCGTTTCTTATGAGGCACAGCACGTTAGTATAACCAACATATTATTTAAAGTCAGGATTTGGTATGACCTCTTCACAAACAGCCCAGCTTAAGTCTGAGATTACAGCAATGCCACATTGGTTGCGTCGTTCCATTGGCAAAGCCAGCGATCTTTCAACCGTACAGCGCATTATTAAGCAACGCCAAATTCATACGATTTGTGAAGAAGGACGTTGTCCCAACCGGGGAGAATGCTATGCGCAAAAAACAGCGACTTTTTTACTTATGGGACCAACCTGTACTCGGTCTTGCGCTTTTTGTCAAGTCGATAAAGGTCATGCTCCCATGCCTATTGATCCAGAAGAACCTCAAAAGATAGCAGAAGCAGTACAGATTTTGGAACTACGTTATGTAGTACTGACTTCTGTGGCTCGTGATGATCTCCCAGACCAAGGTTCTAGTCAGTTTGTCAAGACAATAGAGGCTATTCGCCAGCTGAACCCAGAAACTCAAATTGAGGTGCTGACTCCAGATTTCTGGGGAGGTGTAGGAGCAAAAGAGCAAGGTCAACGCCAGCGTATACAGCTCATTGTGGATGCCAAGCCTGCTTGTTATAATCACAATATAGAGACAGTGCGAAGGTTACAAGGCCCGGTACGTCGAGGGGCAAAGTATGAGCGCTCTCTGTTTGTACTGCAAGCGGTAAAAGACATTGATCCGACCATTCCCACTAAATCAGGATTGATGCTAGGACATGGAGAAACTTTGGAAGAGGTCATTGAGACAATGGCAGATCTATGCCAAGTGGGATGTGACCGCTTAACCATTGGTCAGTATATGCGTCCTTCCTTAGAACATTTGCCAGTACAAAAATACTGGACTCCAGAAGAGTTTGACACATTGGCAAGCATAGCCCAGGAAATGGGATTTAGCCATGTACGTTCTGGTCCTCTAGTGCGCAGTTCCTATCATGCAGGCGAATAGATACATAATGATACATTTTGTTGATTTTTGCTGCTTGTGAGCACAAATTCCACCAAAATATTTCTAACAAATTTCATTCTATATGGCAGCTTTTTGGTATTTGTGAATAAGTCTTTAAATTAGGAGAGAACACTATGACTAGTGAAGCAAAGACAGCACCTGCAACCAAAAAGGTTGGTAAAGACGTTGCAAAAACGGGAGCCAACCCTCCTTATCCATTTCGGACAGGTTGGGCACTGCTGCTCTTAGCTATTAACTTCCTCGTTGCTGCCTATTATTTCCATATCATCGAGTAAGTGCAGGCACAATTTTAGGAAATCCTAGAGACTGGGTCTTATTCCCAATCTCTAATTTTCAACCCCAACTTTACTGGTGTTGCTCAACTCGTTCCTTTAAACAAACCTTTGGGGCGTATGAGCAGCACCAAAATCATGATCAAAAGCGCGACACCTTGTTTATATTGTGAACCAAGCCAAGGAGTACTTACTTCTTGAGCGATTCCAATGATAAAAGCACCTGTGATTGCTCCATAGGGATTGCCAATGCCTCCTAAAATGACTGAGGCAAACAAGGGTAAAATTAAAAACCAACCCATATTTGGACGCACAGCTGTAATTAAGCCGTACATACTTCCACCCAAAGAAGTCAAAGCACCAGTAATCACCCAAGTCCAGAAAATAACTTGGTCCACATTAATGCCAGAGACTCGGGCTAACTCCTGATCGTCAGCCACGGCTCGCATTGCCTTACCAATTTTGGTATTTTGCAGAAGATAGTGTAAAGCTAAAATCGCTACTACTGCTAGGAACAGAACGAATAATTGATTTTGCGGCAACTTGATGCCTGAAATGTCTAATGCAGAGGAAACAGAGACATTGTAATTCTTGTTGCTACCACCCCAGATGAAGATAATACTATTGCGAAGGAATAAAGCAAGCCCAATAGAAATAATAATTGATGTTGTGGAGGTGGCGCGGATAGAGCGCATCCTTGACCACAGTAACTTTTCAGATAACAGCATTGCGGCGATTGTTCCAAAGGCTGCTAGTATCATGGACAGCCAGATATTTACCCCAAAGGCATTAATTAGCAGCGTTAAATAGGCTCCCAAGGTAAGAAAGTCACCATGGGCGAAATTAGACAGTCTTAAAATTCCATAAGTGAGGGTGAGTCCGACCGCTGCCAGAGCGATAATGCTACCCACTGCAATGCCGTTGACAATTAATTGAGCCAATTGTACATCCATAACTCTTAAGCAACGATTAAGATAGTGATTTCATAAATCTTTAACGAATCTGTTATATTTGACGCTGTTAGTAACTGTTTGATAAGCTTGGAATAGTAAGCTTATATACATGTAGCCCTATTTGTACTTGTGTGGACACCCAACCTTATTAAGCGGTCGAATTGACCATGCAGCAGTATTCAAGCTTATCAGAACAGAACTCACAAATTGATCCAAGGTCAACACTTTTGGTAACAAACCAGCAAATTCGTGCTGAGTTGTGGTTGGAACGTAGCTTGAATCAGTTACAAAACCGCCTCAATGATTGTCTTCACTCTGCTTTGGCTACTAACCAACTGGCAGCCGTTTCAGAAGCAGACATTTTCCAAACCGTCGTGAATGAGCTTCACAATGCTTTGAACACCACCAAAGTGGCGATCGCGCTCATTCAGCCAAAACAAAAAACATGCAAAGTTAGTTTCGTTTCTCCTTCCCCATCTCGACATTCTCAGCCACTGTTGTCAGATGTTATGGCGCGAACAAAAAAACTGCATCTGAGACTCAAAAAAGTCATAAATATTGAAGATTTGCAGTACCTAGCAAATCTTCAACCACCTGTTGCTTGGCAGTTATCTGGAAACTCAGGTGCAGTCATTGGCTGGCTTCTTCTCGCTACAGTGCCTCTTTCCTTAACAGATGAGTCCTCAGAAGATACGTGGGCTACACTCACTTCACAACTTATGTCACGCGCCGCTCAATCCTGTAGCACAGCTATATTACAGCTAAGAAATATACAATCTTTACAACAGCGATGTTATACCTTGGAAGGGTGTAATCAGGAATTAGAGCGTATCAACCATCTCAAAAATCAATTCCTTGCAAACACCAGTCACGAAATCCGCACACCCTTAAGTTCTATTATTGGGTTTACCCATCTACTCCTAGCTAGAGGCTATGTTCCAACCCAAGAGCGCTACCAAGAATATTTAAATATTATTCAATCCAGTGGTAAACATCTGTTAGCGTTAATTAACGATATTTTAGATCTTTCTAAGATCGAAGCTAACCAACTGGAAGTTCACTTTGAAACAGTAAATGTGCCGACACTCTGTCAGAACGTATTGGCACTTATCAAAGAGAAAGCTGCTAATAAGGGTTTAAAACTATATCTAGATCTAGACCCTCGTGTGACAACTTTAGTAGCCGACCCTTTGCGACTCAAGCAAATGCTGTTGAATCTGCTTTTCAATGCTCTCAAGTTTACAAACCAAGGAAGCGTTGGTTTACAAGTTACAACAAACGGGTTGTTTGTGCATTTTACAGTTTGGGATACTGGAACTGGTATATCACAAGAACATCAAGCAGAGCTTTTTAAACCCTATTTCCAAATTGCTCAACCTGCAACTGGTCATTACGAAGGGACTGGTTTAGGTTTGACAGTAACTCAAAAACTAGCTGAACTTCACGGTGGTCAGGTAGAAGTAGAATCTGAAGTAGAAAAGGGTTCGTACTTCACTATCAAGCTTCCCTCTAAACAAGAAGAACAGAGTTTAATTCCTCCCTCATCTCCCCTATCTTCTTCATCTGTTCCCACTAACTTCCCCACTTCCAACTCAAACATCTTACTTGTAGAAGATGATCCGCCTAATGCCCAGATGATACAAACCTATCTTGAAAAATTGGGATATCACGTAACCTGGGTAAAAAATGCTGCCGATATGTGGCAAGCTCTAAAACATCTGCACCCAGCAGTGATTGTAATGGATATTTACTTGCCAGATAGCAACGATCTGCAATTGGTACAGCAATTGCGAAAACATCAGCACTATCACATGATTCCAGTCGTTGCTCAAACAGCTATGGCTATGAAAGGCGATCGCGAAACTTGTATCGCCGCTGGTGTAAACGACTACATATCTAAACCAATTGATTTGCCCCTTTTAGCAAGTATAGTTTCGAAATATAGCAAGGTGGGGCATAGGGCATAGCATCCCCCTTCCCTTGTCCCCCTTCCCTTGTCTCCCTTGTCTCCCTTCCCTTCCCTTGTCCTCTCTGCTCCCCTACCTCCTACTGGGGAGTGGCAACATCTCTATAATTGCCCTTATACAATGGAATTTGTAAGGTGCAAATACTATTTGATTTGGATGGGGAGAGGATGCTAACAGAAAAATTTGAGCAACTAAAGGCTATCTTTGTGGAAATGGAGCAGGCGCTGATTGCCTATTCAGGTGGTGTTGATAGCACGTTGATTGCCAAACTTGCTTTTGATGTACTTGGCGATCGCGCTTTGGCTGTGACTGCTGTTTCTCCTTCACTGTTACCAGAAGAGTTGGAAGACGCAAAGATTCAAGCAGCAACAATTGGGATTCGTCATGAAATTGTCCAAACACATGAAATGGAAAATCCCAATTACACGTCTAACCCTGTCAATCGCTGTTATTTTTGTAAGAGTGAATTACACGATACCCTTAAGCCTTTGGCGATTAAGTTGGGATACCCCTATGTTGTCGATGGGGTGAATGCGGATGATTTGCATGATTATCGTCCTGGAATTCAAGCAGCAAAAGAAAGAGGTGCGCGATCACCGCTAGCAGAAGTTGGTATTACCAAAGCTGAGGTTCGTCAACTTTCTCAACAACTTGGTTTACCTTGGTGGGATAAACCTGCACAACCCTGTCTCAGTTCTCGCTTTCCTTACGGTGAAGAGATTACAGTCAATAAATTACAACGTGTGGGTAGGGCAGAAATTTACCTGCGGAAGCTGGGTTTTAAGAATTTGCGGGTACGTTCTGAAGGAGATACAGCACGCATAGAATTGCCTGCAGAACAAATTAAAGAGTTTGTGCTAGCAACAGATTTGCAAAAGGTTGTTTCTGCTTTTCAAGAATTTGGTTTTATCTATGTCACTTTGGATTTAGAAGGCTACCGCAGTGGCAAACTGAACCAAGTCTTGCATCGGGAGACTTTGAGTGCTAAAGCATAGGATACTTAAAACTAAGGTAAAAATCCTAAATCCGGTACATCCCGATTTGACAGATCTATTTTGTAGTGCGTTCGCGAACGCACGATTTATTCCTAAATGCGATGTTCCCTCCTTAATCTATTCGTGAGAAACGAAAAACCGGGATTCTGATTTTACATAGTAGTAAATTTGCGGTGGTTTTGCTAGTAAACGTCACTAATTTCTAACTAAAGATTTACACAAACAGGAAAGTTCTACGGCACGAAAATTTATAAATTCCTGAGTACACTAAATATATCAATTCACGACTGGGTCTTTAAAACACAACTAAATACCAATTCTTTAAAATTCAGCAATATGTTAAGTTTGGCTTTCTTAACTTTGAATTTAAATTGGTATTAAGTTGCCAGCATTCAGTGGGAATTTCAGTCTGAGAGCAATTTCTCAAACCTGAATCAGCACACTAGCAGATTAGTGCCGAGGTTTAGAACAAGGGATGAAAATTAGTCAAAAATTAATTCTGGGATTTTTAGGAACTGCTGCTCTCACTGGAAGTCTAGGTGTGTTTAATGCCCAGCAGCAATCGCAGACAGCTGAGGAACTTGCCCAACAACAAGCTCAAGAAGTCGCAACACTAATTGGATATTTTGCTAGTCATGAGCTTGAGCTTCAAAAACCTAACTCGCAGTCTCAGATGTTAGCTCATCTGCAAAAGTCTGTTCAAACTATACATCAGGAACTTCATCTGGATATGGAGATTTTGGACCGGAATAAGATTATTCTGGCAGATGTTGTTGCCCGTGACATCGGTACTCGATTAAATCAGGATGTCAATAATGAAGTTGGCAAAACCATTTTGGATGGAAGACCAAGAACCTATCTTGAAAAGAGTCTTGAGTATCCAAATGGGATTTACCAGATTGTTATTCCTTTTAAAACTAGTCAAGGTAAAATGATTGGTGCAGTTGTTTTAGAGTATACACCACTCTATAAAGCAGCAAAGACAACAGTGCATAAAAGTATTGTCGCTACGTTGGTGATTGATTTGATATGTGGAATATTTGCCTTTGCTGTAGTCTATCTGGTTTTTAGAAGTATTTTAAGATCGATTAAACAACTTCAGCAAGCTGTGATCAATCTAGCTCAAGGCAAGTTAGACACCAGAGTTAGCATCCACTCACGGGATGAGATGAGTGAGTTAGCTACTTCATTCAACAAAATGGCGGAAGATTTACAGCAGTCTAGAGTTGAGTTGGTTAACACTAATGAACAATTGCAAATAGAGGTTGCTGAACGCCAGCACTCAGAAGCAGAACTTCAACAAACTCTTAAATACTTGCAAACAACCCAACTCCAATTGATTCAATCTGAAAAAATGTCGAGTCTTGGTCAATTAGTGGCAGGGGTTGCTCACGAAATCAACAACCCAGTCAATTTCATTCATGCCAATCTCAGCTATGTAGAGAAGTATTCTCAAGATCTAATAAATTTTATACAACTCTACCAGCAGTACTACCCCAATCCCGTAAGAGAAATTCAAGTCCTAGGCGAGGACATTGAACTTACGTTTGTGCAGGAAGATCTGCCTAAAATCCTGAACTCTATGAGAGTAGGTACTCAACGCATTTCTCAAATTGTATTATCACTGCGCAAATTCTCGCGTATAGATGAAGCTGAATTTAAAGCGGTTGATTTGCATGAGGGTATCGACAGCACTTTATTGATTTTGCAACATCGTCTTGCGAAAAAACTGGATCGTCCGGCAATAGAAGTGATGAAAAGTTATGGCAATTTACCCCCAGTGGAATGCTACCCTGGGCAACTTAATCAGGTGTTTACGAATATTCTAGTAAACGCAATTGATGCCATTGAAGAACAATTAGACAGCAAGCAAACTTATCAGGAAAAGAAGGATGATTCCGGTCAAATTACCATTCGTACCTCAGCAGTTAATTCACAGTGGATACAAATTGTAATTGCTGACAACGGTCCTGGTATTCCTGAACATATTCAACACCAGATTTTCAATCCTTTCTTCACGACAAAAGCTGTAGGTAAGGGAACAGGGATGGGAATGTCTATTAGCTATCAGATTATTACTGAAAGACACCGAGGTAAGCTTGAGTGTTTCTCAGTGTTGGGAAAAGGAACAGAGTTTGTGATTCAAATTCCAATTT
The DNA here is from genome assembly GCA_021324415.1 of Nostocales cyanobacterium Centralia_MAG_434. Classification (GTDB taxonomy): domain Bacteria; phylum Cyanobacteriota; class Cyanobacteriia; order Cyanobacteriales; family Nostocaceae; genus JAJPJF01. Next base: position 189 of record JAJPJF010000248.1, on the reverse strand, counting down.
TTCAAAAAGCTGATAACGCCCTTTTGAGTTCTAGCACACTTGTCGCAAAAGCCTAGGCGGTTCATCGCCTTTTGATGATTATCCCTCTTTTGTCACTCTCGCTATAGTATAATCAGTGACAAACGCGCTTAAGCTAGGTCTAGACTATGGTAGAGCCTCGTCAACCAATATCAACAGTCAAATTTATCG
>JAJPJF010000194.1 GCA_021324415.1 Nostocales cyanobacterium Centralia_MAG_434 | reverse complement strand
GTATCCAATCATGGAATGTATCGTTAGCTTCAGTTTTGGATATGCCAAACAACATTCCTAATACTTGAAATGTCGGCATCTGTCTTAAATAAAACAAACATAAACATGCTTGCTCTGGTATTAGTAATTTTTCTGGACGACCGCCAACCGCCGCATTAATTCTTATTTTTTGGCTCTCTTGTTTGATTTTGATTTCTTGATGGCGTTGTCTGGCGCAATTTAATAATGATTGTAGTTGTCCATAACTAATCCCTAGAATTTCTTTTGTTCTGTGTGGATATTTCTCGATATAATCAAAAACCATAACTTATTTGGAAAAATGGTAGACACTCAACTTAGTGTTTTACCATTTTTCTTTTCCTAAGTTAATATTTTGGACAAGTCTTTTTACTTTGCCATTAACTTTTTTTTATAGCTATAAGCGTGCCAAATGACACACTAGTATAGCTGGGTGTCATCATCGGGTTACCTGATAAGCCTGGGAACTCTATATAGTTAATATCGTTTGACTTCTTGCTCCATTTAGGGGTAGTGTTATGGAACCTACAACCAAGTGCAAACTAAACCGTATAGTTTTTTAATGTATCTCGACAAAAAGTACCAAATTTTATTGAAGAGTTGGAACTTTGCCTACATAAGTGCCAATTTGATGTCTAAAAAGTACTAAGTAGTACGTTGATTTTGTTCCACAGTTCTGACTCACATCTAAGCCGGAACTTTTTTGGCTTTAGACAGCAATTGCGCGGAGCGCACTGCCAAAGGCAATCGCCATCTACTTTCTAGACAAGGCCTGAAACCCTTGGATAGTAATAATTACAGAGGAATTTGCCCCTGGTCGCAGCTTCCGTAACACTACCCCATTTAGTTAAAAGAAATCATTGATTGATAAGACTGACACTCGATGCAAATTCTAAAAAAGAAAAAGGCAGAGGTGCATATGAAAACTCAACAAGTATTTAGTAAACCGCTTTCGTTACGGAAACTACTCATATCTGACGAAAAGCTTGTACCACTAAAGTTAAATCCATTAGTTACCGAATCCTTCAGATTAGTAGAGCAGTTCTTTCAGGAAAATGAATTGATGTTTCCCCAGTTCAAGTTCGTGAATGATATGGGAGCCTATCTGCACCCGAATGCCAATCTTAAACGTCTAACAGCCATTGAAATACTGTTTGACTTAGATTTCTATATTGACGACCTATATGGTGATCATGCTTTAAATATACACAGACTGACAAGCAGTCCTGCAATTCAAGAAACATGCGATCACATTGAACGTTGTGCAGATGTGTTTGCCACAGGAAAGCTGTCGAGCAATCCGAGTACTCTGGAGACTGGCTACTGGAAGCTGCGAAAAGTGATGGAGATAGAAACCACCGAGTGTTGGCTCGAACGTTTTGCTGAGTTGCTTAAGGAGCATCTGATGGCCACAATAAATCCGCTAGCATATGGGTGGGTGCCCGACGCGAGTATTTCTGTTGACGACTATATCACCATTCGTGAGCTGATCTCAGGAATGCACATGACCATAGATCTGATCGAATTCGATCTTGGTATTTATCTGCCTAACAATGTTATCTATCATGCAGTTGTAACTAAACTGCGTCAGTGTTGCATGAAAATTGCTGCGCTCACAAACGATTTGTTCTCATATGAAAAGGAAGTCCTACAAGGTGAGCTGACATTCAATTTGATCGTTGTACTTCAAAAAAATCTGAGGTGCGGGTTTGAACAAGCAGTTGAGGCTGCATTTAACCTTATAAATGAAGAGACAAAAGCGTTCTACGAGCTTAGTCAAAACTTTGTCTACTGCTGGGACAGCACAATCAATAGCGACGTTAAGCACTACATTGAAGGAATGAAACACCAGATTGCTGCAACTTGGCACTGGCAAATGAGTACTGGACGCTACTGTTCCCCAAACTCTCCGTTTATCGAGTTAAGAAAAGCTAACTGTGACTTACAGCATAAAATAAACTTTTAGCTCAAAATAAGTTTCAAAAAATATTAACCATTTGATGCTTCAAAGTAAAAGAGCGATTTCTCCCATCTAATAGTCCAGACACGTTTCTGTTTGGACAGCGAGTAATGGTAGTAGATGGAAGCTTACTAGACGTGCCTAATAATCCAGCGAATGGCAAAATTTTTGGATGTCCGAGAAGCAGACGAGGGACTGAAGGGGCATTTTCTTTCTTTCGATTGGTACTACTGGCGACGAGGTTCCACATTTCCCGCAAGGTTTTATGAAACATCCTGATGGTCCTAAGAGTCCCGCTTTATTGCAATTGCTTCAGTGGATTGCTAACCCTATCGGTTATATGGAAGCTGCGCGAGAGCGCTATGGTGACATTTTCACTTTGCAGTTCGGTTTTGATTTTAGCCCTCACGTATTCGTTAGCAATCCACAGGCTATTCAGCAGATTTTTACCAATGAGTCAAAACAGTTTTCCCCCTTTAGTGAGTCGTTCTACAACTTTGTGAAACCTTTCGTAGAGGGACACTCGATACTAATGGCGTCGGGCAAGCGACACCGACGTAAGCGCCAACTGTTGATGCCTCCTTTTCATGGAGAACGGGTACGAGCTTACGGAGCGCAAATCTGTAACATTACCGAGCAAGTGATGAGCCACTTGCCTCAAAACAAGCCGTTTTGTGTTCGCCATGCTATGCTAGATATCTCCCTAAAGGTAATTTTTCAGGTTGTGTTTGGCTTGTGTGAGGGAGAGCGCAGCGAACGGCTCAAGCAACTGCTCTGTGAGTGGTTGGATGCTGTGGCTTCGCCAATTGCTACCAGCCAAATGCTTTTACCCTTCTTGCAAAAGGATTTAGGTGCCTGGAGTCCGTGGGGATACTGGCTTCGCTTAAAGAAACAATTCAGCGAACTGCTCTATACCGAAATTGCGGAGCGCCGCCAACAATCTGACTTCTCTGGCACCGACATCCTGACATTATTGCTGCAGGTTCGCGATGAAGCTGGTGAGGCGATGACGGATGAGGAGTTGCATGATGAGTTGCTGACACTCCTAGCCGCTGGACATGAAACTACAGCAATTTCAATGACTTGGGCATTGTTGTGGGTTCACCACCTGCCTTCTGTGGGCAACAAACTGCTTGAGGAACTCAATACCCTGGGTGGCTCCTGTGACCCAATGGCTATTTTTCGACTTCCCTATCTTACTGCAGTCTGCTCTGAAGTCGCGCGTATTTACCCAGTTTTTTCCCTAAATTTCCCCCATCAAGTGAGAGAGTCGGTTGAGCTGATGGGCTACCACTTGGAGCCTGGTACGAAGGTGGTGGCTCATATTTATCTAACGCACCATCGTGAGGATTTATATCCAGAACCCAAGCAGTTTAAGCCAGAGCGCTTTCTAGAACGGGAATTTTCTCCCTACGAATATTTGCCTTTCGGCGGTGGTATCCGTCGCTGCCTTGGTGCTGCACTGGCTCAGTTACAAATAAAGTTGGTATTAGCAACTATCCTGTCGCGCTATCAACTAGTGATTTCTGATAGCCAGCCTTTGCGACCGCAGTCGCGACTGAGTGTCTTGCTTATGCCTACAAGTGGAGTAAAGATGGTGGTGACGGGTGAGGCTCCATGAATAAATATTACTGTAGCGTATTTTGGAGAAACACAAACCCGTATTCTGATTAGTTAGGACTTAGGCATTGACAGAAAAGTCAAAATAGGAGGTATGATTTTCAGCGCTTCTATCTTGATTTTTTTGTTCCCCACTAAGCGAGCGCAACCAAGAAAGGATGATTGATAAAAGGCAGAAACGACGTGTTTCCGTTGACGCATAACATGGTTCGTTTGTACAGTGCGTAAGTTCTAACATTTAGCTGTTGATGGCTTAGTTGTTGCTCTAATCGTCCAAACCCTAAACAAAGACAACTAAATTATCTGTTTTTTACACCTCTGCTAACAAGCGATCGCTTGTTTTTTCTGCTTTCTTTCTCCCCACTTATTGTCTTTTTTGTCAATGCGTAAGTTCTAGTTATGTGCTTGACTGATAGCAATGACATCATTCACTTTAAGGTTTCTGAGAAAAAATGACATCATTTGCTTTAAAAGTCACGAAAAAAAGTTTTTTATTGATAAAAGGCTCAACCCTCCATTTAGTAATAGTTTGAGTTAATTTCTTCCGGCTTAAGAAAAGTGACAATAATTATTTAAATTGGACAATAATAATTTAATGTACAGCAATCATGCAATCACTCTCCCTAGCACTCCCACAAGTGATACTATGGCAGATGGATTCAATGTCTAGCAATTTACCATTTGCTACCCAGCAACCTCAGCACTAGGCTGAGGTTTTTTGTTATTAGGAATAGCTTGACCAGCTACTTTACTCGCCTCTGCCATTGCCATTTCTCGGCTGATAGCGTAGATAGCGCCAAATTTCTTCAATTTCTGCTCTATGCTGAGCGTGTAAGCGTGCTTGCTCTGCTACTAGCTGTAGTGTCTCAGCAGCTGTAGTTCTCAACGCTTCAATCCCGCGTTCATTACGGTCCATCCTATTAGCTAAATCAATAATTGCACCTTCAAATCTGAAAAAGTTTTCGTCATGCCTCACAGAGTTAGCTTCAAGGCGACTCACTGCTTCCGTGTTCCGATTGGTTGCTTCCAGCAGTTGTGCGATCGCTCCATCATGGCGTGCTGCTGCTTCTGTATTCCGACTTGTTGCTTCTAGCAGTTGCGCGATCGCTGCCTCATTCCTGCTAATAGCATCGTCGTGTTGACGATGGCTTTGAAAACTTAACTCAGCAAAGCGAGTTAGAGTTGCTTCCAGCCGATCTAGGCGATCATCAGGTGTTTGAGGTGTTTGAGTCATAGTAGTCTTTTTCCTAAATGATAAGATAATCCAAGTCAAAGCAAAAGTGCCTCAAGCCTGTCCGAATACTCGGTAGTATTCTCTTTGAATAGTTTCTGTTAACTGCGCCCAAACAGTATTCAAAATCTGCGATGGTAGGCACTGGTAGACCTTACGCATTACCTCATCTCCCAGTAGTTGTGCTCGGTTCAAGCGCCGCTGGGCAACAAAAGTCGCAGTATTTTGCTCAAACCTAAATTATGGACTGAGTTGATGGCCTTTAAGGGCGATCATGTCAAGTCCCATGATGCTGTT
>JAJPJF010000211.1 GCA_021324415.1 Nostocales cyanobacterium Centralia_MAG_434 | reverse complement strand
TGAAAAAAGCATTAGAACTCAGACAACATTTGCTGGGAGAAGAGCATCCCTGTGTCGCCACCAGTTACAACAACCTGGCTTATCTCTACGAATCCCAAGGAAGGTACCAAGATGCGGAACTACTGTATAAAAAAGCATTAGAACTTAGGCAACGTTTGCTGGAAGAAGAGCATCCCTCTATCGCCACCAGTTACAACAACCTGGCAGCACTCTATCGTACCCAAGGAAGGTATAGTGAAGCGGAACCAATGTATAAAAAAGCATTAGAACTAATGCAACGCCTGCTGGGAGAAGAGCATCCCTCTGTCGCCACCGGTTACAACAACTTGGCATTACTCTACGACTCCCAAGGAAGGTACCAAGATGCGGAACCACTGTTGAAAAAAGCATTAGAACTCAGGCAACGTTTGCTGGGAGAAGAGCATCCCTGTATCGCCCACAGTTACAACAACTTGGCAGTACTCTACGACTCCCAAGGAAGGTATAGTGAAGCGGAACCAATGTATAAAAAAGCATTAGAACTAATGCAACGCCTGCTGGGAGAAGAACATCCCTGTGTCGCCACCAGTTACAACAACCTGGCAGCACTCTACGACTCCCAAAGAAGGTACCAAGATGCGGAACTATTCTACGTTAAAGCATTGGAAATTGCTGAACTTAACTTAGGGGTAGATCATCCCAACACAACCACTATCCGTGCAAATCTGAAATCCTTGCGTGATAATTATGCGGAAGCGCCATAAACAACGCTCTTTTGTGTACTCGTTACACGGCCTAAATAGGAGGTTAGTGCAACCAGGGGCAACCTTGTAAAGTTTTGTAAGAATAACCCTTGATTGAAACGAAATTGATAAGAAATACAAATGATAACATTGCCGAGTTCGTTTCATTTTAGGCAAAGGATAAGCTATTCTACATTTAAGTCGCATAAAATATCAATAAGATAAATTCAAGTGTGTAGATCATGCCAGTCAAAGGATTTCTCAAAGAAAAGCAGAGAAAAAAAACTTACAAAAATCAGTGAAAGAGAACGATTGTGCATTAGTAAGAGAAAGAGCATTAATGTTGTTGCTGATGAACAGTGGAAAGACATACAGAGAAATTAGTGAGTTTCTAGGATGCGGACTGAGAACAGTAATATATTGGTGTGTGCATGAAGACCCAGATAATATAGAAAGCCTCAAAGATAAACCGCAGAAAGGAAATAATACAAAAGCTACGGATAAATACGTTCAATTATTAATGGAAACAATTGAAAAACTACCAACAGAGTTAGCGGGACTTAGACAAAAATTAAGCCCAAATGTAACCTAAACTGGCTTTATAAGCAGCAAACACGTCCCGATTCAAGTTCAACCAATCAACAAATCGAAAAAACATAGCTGAAATAAAGAAAAGCTTGTTGGGCTTTATTTTGGGAATCCGAAAAGAGAAACACCACGTCCCACTGCTGAACTGCTTCTTGCTGCATTAAGGGAAGTGTTCTGCTGTTAATTGAGGTGAAAAATGAGGTTTACACCCATTTGACTGCTCTTTCTCCATTACAGCAGCGTATTCTTGTTCTAATTGGGTTTCCGGCTACTATTTATACTCAACTTGGTGGTCAATCTTTGACTCCTGAGTAGGCTTTTTTTACTCCCGAAAAAATCGGCGAACCGGGAGTTATAAGCTGTTGTATCTATAATTTTCCAGGGCATTCCCTATCTAACAAGGGTTTTAGTCTCTAGAAAGTGCAATTTCTACGCACAACAGCTTACATTTAGACAAGAAAACTTTTATTTGGTTTCTATTTATAAGTTTTAGTTTGAGTGTATGCCTTTAACCAATTTAAAGGACGTTTAGAACCTAGCTTCTTTAAATCTTCCTGACACTTATAGGGACGTTGATCTATAATTAACTTTGCATATTTATCTTTAACGCCAGGAATTGAAGTCAGATCAGTTTTTTTACCTGTATCAATTAATTTTAAGAAATCTTCAAAATCTTTAGCCCCAATTACTATTACCCTTTGATTTAATTTTGACTGCAAAATAGTTTGTTCAATAACACTTTCAGCCTCTGTTTGCTTAGCTACAATAAGGAATACCCAAATTCTGTCGATTTTTGCTGCAACTGCAGCTTCATAGATAGGCAATCCTGTTAGCAATTGATATTTGTCTTCTTCATCTGTAAGACAAACAATCGGTAGAGCAAAGTTTAAACCCCATTCATTTAGTTCCTTAGAAATTTTCTTAAGGGTAATTTCTGAAGTGCCTGAATGTACATCAGGAACTTTTAGTTGACTTAGATCTGCAAGACTAGGCTTACTTTCAATTCCTTTATGCGACTTAAACATTTTTATTTCCCTGTTGTAAATTCAATTTGATTCATTCTTGCTATTAATTCTTGAGTAAGTTTAGAAAATTGTTTTGCTATGCTGCCTGCTGCTGAATTTCCTGAATTTTCTGCAAAGACAGAGACTGGCAGTCGCTCGTGAGAAGCTTGACCGACACTAGTTGCTCGCTTAATTTCAGTTAAAAGTGGTGGAATATTTTTAATTGTCGTTTCTAGCAACTTCTTAATAGTAGTATTAAGCTTAGTTTTTTCAGTCATCATTGGAACAACTCCGAGAATTATTCCTCTCTTACCATCCATTTCTTCGTAAACTTCTTTTAATCTTTTAATTATTGCTCTAATGCCATAGGTTGAAAGATATTCCATTTGGGATGGGATAATTATATATTGAGCAGCATACAGTCCATTAATGGTAATATCAGTAGCGCTTGGTGGAGTATCAATAATTACATAATCATAAGTGTTAGCCATTTTTGATTTTTGAATCGCATTATTAAGTCGCTTGACACGATTTCCTATAGCTCCGGCAAGAGCATAATCGGTAGTTTTATAACTACTAGGTAAAACATCAATTCTACCATTGCAAACATCCATATTTAAAAGATGATTAAGCGGCGATGGTTGGATATATGATGTATAATCAAAATCATCTCTTACATAATCTCTCATAAACTCTGAAACTTCTTTTCTATATTCAAACTCATTTAATATTTGTTCAAATTCTTCTGGACTAGAAGCGTTGTCAAGGTCATCAGCATTATTAACACCTAAAGATAGGCTAGCATTGGCTTGATCATCTAAGTCAATCACTAAAACTTTGTAACCTTGTTTTGCTAGTTCATAAGCAATATTGATAACCAGAGTGGTTTTACCAACTCCTCCTTTAGACGTATGAATTGCAATTGTACGCATTCTAACTGACTCCAAAAATTCCCTAAAAAAATTAGCTACTGGTCTAACATCGTGTGGGTTTTCGATATGGTACTTACACTTTAAGCTTAAGTACCCTTTTTTGTACTCATGTATTTCCATTAAAAATGGATCGATGAGAACACCTAATCTAGTATGCGAATACCGAAGATAGTGTTCTAATTGAAATCGAGCTGCATCATTTATTCGATTATTAGCTGGTTTCACTTCAACTAAAAAATTAATATATCTGCTATAATCTTCTATTAAAAAATCGACCTCTTTATCAATTTCTATCAAAAGTCCATTTTTATATTTTGGAACCTTTATTTTAAACTCTGGAATCCAGTGAGAATAATTACTTTGGGCAGGTAGTCCCGCAATTTGAAGCATTGTCTGAACTAGATGTAAAGATACATAAGCTTCATTATTCCAATTTAAAGATAACTGGGGCATTTTTAACTTTCAACACTGATTTAAATATGCTTTGTTTACACTTTTAACTCAATTTTGATGAGAGCATTTGACTTTCTATCTTTTCCCATATCTTTGGTGATAGTCGCAAAGACTCTTGTTTACACTTAAGAAGAAGATAATTAATGTATAAGTAATGCTCTAGCGATTTAACTTCTTCAACACTAAATGTAAGGATATCGTAATTCAGTTTAAATTTTTCTACAAAAATTTGGCATACAAGAATGGAAAATAATCTCTGTCGAGTATGATTTTGTTGATTATTATTTAATTGTTTAAGTTTAAGATTTTCTAAACTCTTAAGAAATGAATTTAAATTTATATTATCAAATATATTTTTTTCTTGAAAGTAAATAGCTAATTTATAAGCTATATCAACATCATTATAAACATTTTGTGTAATAGTGTTTCTAATTTGTTTAGCTAAATTTGGATTTAATTCATTTAAGAAATTAAGAAACGGAAACTCAACAGTTAAACTAGAATTTAATCCGTTAAAAACTTCAATAGCAATATAAATAGCAGTAAGGCGTCTAGCAGTAGGTTTTATATTTTTTTCTAAATCGGTAGTTACCTGGTCTACCCAGGACATTAAAGCTTTTATCTTAGGAGTATTAATATAATTTTGCGCTTGCTTATGTATAAGCAAAAGTAAGTCATCACTATTATGCATTAATCCTGCTACTAGCAAAAATACTTCGTTCCATCGCTTTTCAATAAGATACAAGTTAACTACGTTATTGATTTGACGATAATCTTGTACAATATATTTGGCAGTCAAATATTCTTGAAGCGTAAGATGAGAAAATGAATATACATACTCCGCACGCTCTACTAAAATCCCTTGTTGAACGACAATTGCATCTAGGACTTTTTTCCCATTTAAATGTTTAGGTGCATTCAAGGTATCTAACAAAAATTTTTTTATTTGAGCAATAATTTCTTCCTCAGTAAAAAATAATTTATCTGCTTCTAACCCTTGATAAGCAATTTCTGAAAGTAAAAGCTTTTCTAGTTCTATATTAAGTCCTTGATAAATTTCATCTTGAAGAATTCGCTTTTCTGCTGCCCATTCTTCTAACAAGATATCTAAAGCTTTGCGATAGAGGATACTACGTTTATCAGGGAAGTTCTGGGAACGATCATAAACTAGGCAAATTAAAGTGAGTAATAATGGTCTTTGAGCTAACTCTTTAGCAGCAGCATGTTCTTGTTTTTGTAACAGCTCCCAGCATCTGCGAGCTGTGCCCAATTTTTTATCTAATTCAGATTGAAACCAGTTATGAATAAACTGTTCTATTTGATAATCATCAAAATCAGCCATCACTACATCAGTAAAGCGATGGAAATTACTACGATAAGCAGCAGTTCTACAAGAAGCAATGAAGTGATTTGTATCGTACTGATCAACAAAGTTTTGTATCTGAGTAATAACTTCATTCAGTTGAGTAGATACAACTTCATCTAATCCATCAAGTAAAATTAGTAATTTTCCTTGATTTATTGCTGTTTCTACAAACTCACTATGAGACGGAAAACCACAAATTAGAAACTCTTCACCAATTAATTTTTTAATATTTAATTTATCAGAGTTAAAATTTTTGAGCTCAATAAGAACTGGAATGCATTTACGCTTAAACCCTCTCTGATTATTTCTCAAACCTTCTAAAGCTTCCAGACCCATCTTTCTTAAGAATGTGGACTTTCCAGAGCCAGGTTCACCAAGTACCATTAAGTATTGCTTATTCCTAGCAATGCTTAACCCATCTTGTTTATGACTATCTATACGTAAAAATCCCCGCTTTGAATTGCGACGAAAAGTTTCTTCCAATACTTGAATTGATGCGAAGCGTTGATTTTCCCAATCACTTAAAAACTGGACTCCAGTGTAAACTGAATCTAACAGAACAGATTGTCGCATTCCCAAAACTCTTAAAGTACCATGACGTTCTGTATATTTTCGAGCATACTCTTTAGATGCTGTTGCAATTTTCCGTTTATCTCCGTAGCTTTGTAATAGTTTACTTCCACCATTTCGAGCTATATCAAAAACAAGATTAGTTAAGCTTTCGGCAGTGGAAGAGATAAAAGGTTCAAACAGTTCAATCATAAAAAGATTGCTAAAAATTTAGTAAAGATGAGAAGCAATTACAACCTATTTGTGGTTTTGTGATCAGATGAGCGATTTAAGAATAATGTTATGTAAACTACTAAGTCACAGTAAACGCCAGTACATTCCCTTATAGGAGGTTGATTCGAAAAAAGGCAGATGCTCCTGACGATCAGGAAATATCTGTCTCTATGAAGATATTATATGGTTAAAAGAGATATTTAGTCTATATTTTAACCGCGTATTATTTGCCTTTTATCACCGGAGAGTCCAACTTTTCCTCCAGCAAGCCTTACTATTCTTAGATTTCCTCAAATCCCACTATGGCTAGCGACTTGACCTCCTCTATCCCAATTCTCAACGCCTCTTGAGGCGAACTACAACAGCAAAACAAATACGGATGATCTTCAGCGATCCGCACTGGATTAGCTTGTGCTTTCTTTCCAACCATCATGACGAAACAAAATCGCTTTTTGAGCGACGGATGTGGAAAGACTTTGACACGCCAGTTATCTTGTGCTCTCTCTAGCAGAGGTTTTGAAATTGGTTTGGTGGTTTTCGCCATTGTTTTTCACGTCTATATGCAGATTTCAAAGCTCATACTCTAGCATGACTGGAAAATCTGCACCTTAAGGAATTCTAAAAAATAGCGCTAATAACGAATCTCTGCTCTAGATAAAAAGTATTTTTGAAGAAGGGTTGGACTTTTTAACCAAAGGGTTAAAAAGCTCTGCTGGTGGTCGTCCTAGCCAATGGGCAAAGCCCAGCAGCAAAGCTGATTGGCCCAAAGGGCCAGTGCAATCATGCGATCGCGTTCCCTAGCATTGCAATTCACCATTATCTAGCTAGAACCTCAGTACTAGGCTGAGAAGCAGTCATTTGCTTACCGTAGAATACAGTATCACTATTAGGAATGATAGGCCCACGCTCAACAAATCCGGCCCCTATAGCTAAAACTAAAACCTGTTCAACATCTTCTATAGAAGAGCGTTTCAGTTTCTTAGCTAGTTGAGGAATAGTTAAGCCATTTCTGAGACCCTTTCGAGGTTTTTTAGGAGGAGTATTAATCACTATAAGTAAGTCATCCAAGAGTTGACCTAGTTGATAAAAATCTTCCAAAGTTTCTAGTTTCATATTTAACTCCTATTTTTGCTTTTATTAATTCGCTGTGTCGGAGGAATCCACTGCAATAACTCTCCCGGTTGAATCTCATACGCATCGCATATCTTAGACAGGACGCTAGATGACGGCAATTGATTGGAATTATTGTATAGATCGTACGCTGATACCCGACAGGCGATCGCACGAAGAGCATCACGCTCGCAGCAAAAAAACAGGTGTGTACATCCACCCTCGTCAGTCTAACTATTTTATTCGCCTCTGCCATTGCCATTTCTCGGCTGATAGCGTAAGTAGCGCCATATCTCTTCAATTTCTGCTCTGTGCTGGGCGTGTAAGCGTGCTTGCTCTGCTACTAGCTGTAGTGTCTCAGCAGCTGTAGTCCTCAACGCTTCAATCCCGCGTTCATTACGGTCCATCCTATTAGCTAAATCAATAATTGCACCTTCAAATCTGAAAAAGTTTTCGTCATGCCTCGCAGAGTTAGCTTCAAGGCGACTCACTGCTTCCGTGTTCCGATTGGTTGCTTCCAGCAGTTGTGCGATCGCTGCCTCATTTCTGCTAATCGCTTCTTCATGTCTAGCAGAATTAGCCTCTAATCGGCTCAGCGTCTCGTCGTGTTGACGATAGCTTTGAAAACTTAACTCTGCAAAGCGAGTTAGAGTTGCTTCTAGTCGGTCCAAGCGATCATTAGGTGTTTGAGGTGTTTGAGTCATAGTAGTCTTTTTCCTAAATGATAAGATAACCCAAGTAAAAACAAAAGTGTCTCAAGCCTGCCCGAATACTCGGTAGTATTCTCTTTGAATAGTTTCTGTTAACCGCGCCCAAACAGTATTCAAAATCTGTGATGGTAGGCACTGGTAGACCTTACGCATTACCTCATCTCCCAGTAATTGTGCTCGATTCAAGCGCCGCTGGGCAACAAAAGTCGCAGTATTTTGCTCAAACCTAAATTATGGACTGAGTTGATGGCCTTTAAGGGCGATCATGTCAAGTCCCATGATGCTGTT
>JAJPJF010000039.1 GCA_021324415.1 Nostocales cyanobacterium Centralia_MAG_434 | reverse complement strand
CTTACAAGTAAATATGTCTATGACTTTAGTCGTTGTTGTACATTTAAAATAAACTCTTAAAATAAATGGCACACATAGAAGTATCGCCAGGAGTTTACCGCTACACATACACAAAGCCATTGGTATGGTAGGCGATTGCCATGCGCGGGCAGTGGGCTAAAGCTTGGGTCGCCCCAACCCAAGAATCATAATACATTGGCGATATTTGGCGAGATTTCAACCACTCTTACGACTGCCATTCATGAGTTCTCGTCCAATCACATTCTGCTGCGATGGCTTTTACTTGGCGATATTTGTCGCCCCCTCAGCCTTTTTGGGAACGCAACGCAGGTAATTTAACAATCAGCGTTCACTACGATTGCCCTATCGGGCAGTGGGCTAAAGCCCAATCGCCCTTTGGGCGCTGCCCCTTGGGCAATCGCAAGGGTTACCTAGAGCGCCTGAGGATTACAAGTGGGTGTTGATATTTTTCGGCTTCACTGTTGCAGTAACGGTAGACTCACTACTAAATCTGTTCAATTATTATTTTTCATACCAGATAACTTTCTAGCATAGAACTCATTTCTACTATTATTTATCACTTTTCATCTGTTGTTTCTATTAAATTTGAAATCACAGATAATTGATCTTTTCCGGCTTTTTTGTTAATCGTAACATCCATTATCATTCTTTTATTTTCAGAAAAGTAGCTTTTTTTCCTAGTGATTAGTTCTTCTAATATTTGTTTCGCTTGCTTCTTTAGTTCTTCATCATCGTCTTTCACTATTTCATTCACTATTTCTTCTACCATTTCTTCTTGCTCATTCTCTGGCTCTAAGCTGGTATTCCATGCCATTACCGCCATCCCTATTAGTCTTTTCATCGCTGCTTTTGTGTCTACATACTCTCGGTATGGTTCAATAAATTCTAATAAGACTTCTGACATTTTCTCTACTCCTGGTGCCTCTTTAACTCTTTGAATTTTTTCTTCTATTTTTTCTCTTGTTGATGTCTTTGATAACTTTTCCTTTAGGTCTTCCCATTGTTTCTCTTGTTGCTGAATATATTTTGACTCACTTAACAATTCCTCAAACCCTTTTGATTTTCTTGCCATCTTTCTACCTCTTTTTGACCTCTATAATTCAATCTCAATCATTCCTTTTCTAATTGAATAATTATCTATTTTCCTTTTTGTTTTTTATCGCATTTCACCACAGGTAAGCGATATCCAAAAAATAAAATGAGCCACCAATATAAATACCACGAATAACTTACTGCGCCCTTTGATCAATAACGTTCGGCAAAGCCTTGCCGAAGGAAGGCTCAGGTACATTTTATTACTGGTCAATGCTAAAGCTTGGGTCGTGCACTCACTTATACTAGTCTGCTACAGAAAGCACTACTCACAGTCTACTCGTATCTCAAATACATCTATACTTGGTTATTTATTTTTTTAGACATCTAGCAATATTTAATAGACAAACTCTCTCTTCTCTGTATTTTGTGCTTTTTTATACATTTATTTTTGTATCTTTTTCATTTTTTCCCCATTTCACATTCGCCTTTGTACTTTTGTCACATCTTTCTTAACATTTCCGTCTCTCTACCCTGAGCACCCCTAAATCTATCTAACAGTTTAATTGCTGTATTAATGCCCAAGTTTCGGCTATGTCATGTAATCTTTGCAGCCCTCTCCACAATGTCTTTACTCCTGGATCTCCGTCTCCTTTTCGCCCTAAAAATCCTCCTAATTGCGCCACCCATCGTACGCACTCCCCCAATGTTGGTGCTTGTTCTGGCAGTTCTTTCGTCTTGTGAATCCGAAAGTACAACGCCTGCCATTCATGTGCCTCTAATATTCCTTCTACTGTTTGTTCTGGATTTTGCCGCGCTTCATACGTCAACCACAACAATCTCCATGCCACAATCGCATACGTTGCTAACGCTCTCTCTATCCTCTCGCCACTCTCTAGTTGCAATTTCTCAATCTGGCAGCCGCTTTTCAAACTGAAAAAATAGCGCTCTATTAGCCACCTCATACTGTACCATTTTATACATTTACACGCACTTTCAAAATCTGGCACTTCTAAGGTCGTCAACAGCAACCAATTTACTGCTTTTTCTCCCTCGGGCGGATTTTCTTCCACCGCCCAAATCACATTTACCTCTACTGCTTGCGGTGTTTTTGCTTTTAGATGCGTTGGTGCTTGTAACCACAACTTTGTTACACGCACAGTTAATGTTGCATTGCGTGGACTACGTCTGGGTGTCCTTTGTAACTCTAAAGTTACTTCTCCACACGCCGATTTCTGCCTTATTGCCTCAAACAATGGAATTACCTCTTCACTCAAGGCTTCCTTCGTCGTATTTCTGTTTTGCGCTGCTCTAATCAAAAACTCTGAATTCTCTGGTCTAGCCATCGCAAACAACTCATAGATGTCCGCCTCTCGATCTGCTACCGTGATCACTTGCGTCTGTGCCGGTACTCTTGAGTGCGTTGCTTCTAGACTATCCAACCAGCGTTGGCTTTCCTTCTCAG
>JAJPJF010000220.1 GCA_021324415.1 Nostocales cyanobacterium Centralia_MAG_434 | reverse complement strand
TGGTTGGTGTTGTACTAGTTGTTGGTGGTGGTGAGGTAGTTGCCGGAGTGGTTGGTGTTGTACTAGTTGTTGGTGGTGGTGAGGTAGTTGCCGGAGTAGGTGAGGTTGTACTAGTTGTTGGTTGTTGTGAAGGTGTAGTAACCGCTGTTGGGGTTTCTCCTTGATTACTACCGGAGTTAACATTATTGCTATTACTATTTGTGCTGCTGTGATTATTTCCTGTGGGGATGGAATCTTTGGTCGTATTGCTATTATTAGGAGATTGAACTTCACCTGTTTCCAGCAAATTTGTTGTTGGGGAATTGTCTCTGTTCATCTGTTGGCTAGGCAAATTTGAGGAGCCGGAAGTCTGCTTGAGAAAAGATGGGTTTTCAAGAACTCCCTTGCCAATCACAGGTGATTGTGATTTCACAGCGGCAGCGGTCTCAGCTTGAACTTGTGCGATCGCAGGATCTGGGTTCTGTGTACCCTTAAGAGTCAGATCCAGTCCTCGAACCAGATCACTCGTGTTATAAAAAGTTCTCAAATCAAAATCGTACAAACCCTGAAATTTTCCCTTGACTATAACCATCAATTGCCCTGCTTGCAGCATCTGACGTTGAGAAGCATTATCGTTAAAGACTTGAATCCCACTGTTTGTCAATGCACCTACTACTGTGGTGTCTGTGTCTCGTTCATATCTGACAAATAACGCTGAACCACGAATTGCTGCTGCAGCATTTGGCGTATTTATATGTGTTTGCCCTCTTCCAGGTGGAATGAGCAATAGTACTGTTCCGTTTATTAGTCGAAAGTTTCGCGTTCTTGGTAAAAATTTAAATAATGCCTGCTCTCCAACCCGTGCCAATGAACCATCATTAAAACGCAAGTCTGCTAGAGAAGCTCGACCAGTAGATAAACCATCTCCAGGAACTATTGCATCACTTTTGTGTGCCTGACGCTTTGGCTGATTTCGGGGCATGAGTTGTACTAAGTTCCGGAGGTCTTGAATCTGAGCTTTAGTCAGCGGAGTGGTAGCATCTGCCCGATTTGGTAGATGTAAAACAACTGCTACACACATACTCATAACTGCGAGTGGTACAAACTTGCGAAACATAAGTTTAGATCCTCATATAAATTTAATAAATACCAAATTGTTAAGCCGAATCTTGATTTTTAATCGTTTTATTTTGTCAATTTTAATAACATTTTTATGCATCAAAAACCGCTTAAACTTTATAAAAAGTTCAAGGAAGAAAAATTGCCAAATTACTAGCAATAAATGATTTATTTAAGTTTATATTAGGAATTATTGGATGTGTAGGTCATAGTATGTGAACTTTTCTTTTTAGATTGATTTTATTCAGCAAAATAACTGTTTATCCTGCCTAAAATTGCTCGGAATTTTTATCCGATGAGAAACTTCAACGCAATTTTTTGGTCTACGTTGAGCAAAACCTTTTATCGAGTATGCAAGCCAAAGGCTGGAAAAATTTGTCGTCTTGGATTTTTTTATTAGCCTCTTTTAGTGCGAACTGCTGTTGCACAGGGGTAGATGCGGCGCGGGCTAAGAACCTAAATTTATCGGATCGTGATAACAATCTTGTGACAAGTATAACATCTTTAGCCTATACACGGATCACTGATCCTTCATGTCAACAGCAATCAAACGTGGCGCAAGTTAGGGAAGTAGCCTCCCTTGCTCCTCCCGAGCTTTCTGGCGATTATCAACAGAGGTTTAGTGAATTGTCAGAATTATCAAATCTGTACTCACAGACATCGCCCAATGAAACACAGCCTACACCACAGCGAAAAGAACCTCCATCGTTAGAGGGTTTGCCCACTAATGATTTTCCTAAAACTAGTCCTTCGTCGATAGAGCAACCCCTGCTACTTCCTGGTGAAATTGATTACACAGAAAGACAAACAAGGCTACTGCAGCAGCTGCAGAAAAACCAAATGTCTTCTGAGTCGAATAGTGATGATGAGTTAGGTCGATTAGTGGTACGGCAACGACAGCTAGAACAGCTCCCACCTCCTCCGCTCAAGCCACCTACAGTTCAGTCAAAACCCGTCGGTTTCTTGCTAGCTCATCTTGGCTACTTCCATACAAGTAACATTTTTTCCTCAACTATTCCAATCAACGATAGCCTAATCTTTTCAGGTCTGACGTTGGCTTCTGCACCTTTACCCCTAGGTTCAAAGACTTTTGTGAGTGGCTCAATAGATGGCAATCTGATCCGTTACATAAACCAGTCAAAATACAACTACAGCCAAATCAGATTTAACCTTGATCTTTATCAACAGCTAACAAAGCAAATGTATGGAGACCTAGGTTGGAGCAATCAACAGTTGTTCTATGCTAGAGATGGCTCCTTTTACAGAGCAGGTCAGCGCTTTTTGAACGAAAATTCACTGCGTCTATCTCTGGGACGGCGAGATCCACTCACTTCTAAGTTGATGCTAGATAGCTTCTACGAATTTCGTCTCAGTTTTACTGACCCTCCTAATGGATCAGATAACCGCAACCGCGTTATAAATTCCTTGTGGGTTTCTTTGAACTACTACTTGCAAAAATCTCTACAAATTGGTGCTGACTATCAATTTAGCTTGTCAAACTTTACAGAGCGTTTCAGAGAAGACCAATATCATCAGTTATTTGCTCACTTAACTTACGGAATCTCCGACTATAGCAATGTTAGCTTACAGGGTGGTGTGACCTTAGGTGACTCTACTGACGTTCACATTGATTTTAACGGCTGGTTCTTCGGTCTTTACTATAATGTGGATCTAGGTCGCTTTTAAAACAACTTAGGAGTTAAATATTTAACTCCTAACTCTCAGTATGAAATCCAGTCACTCCAGCTACCAGCATAAAGTTTCCCTGTATGAATGCCAGCTAATTCTAAAGAGAGTAAATTTACACAAGCAGTAACACCAGAACCACAGTAAACAAGAATTTCTTCTGCATTTTCTATCTCAGACCAACGTGATCGATGGTCTTGTGGCGACAGGAGATAGCCTGCAGTGTCTGTTACTTCTAGCCAGGGATAGTTAACAGCACCTGGAATATGACCAGCAATTCTATCAATTGGTTCTCGTATGCCAAGATAGCGATCGCTCTCCCGTGCATCTACCAAAACAACCTTAGGTTGATCTTTGCGGCTTTTAACCACTCCAATATCCACCACCATCTGCGTTTGTACTTGAGGTATAAAAGCAGCCTTTTTGGATTCAGTCAGCACATCTGTGACAGGATATCCAGCTTTCTGCCATCCGGTAAAGCCTCCATCAAGTAGCGCTACTTGCTCATGACCCAAATAACGTAATAACCACCATAGACGTGCTGCAAAAGCAAGGCGAGAATCATCATAAGCAACGACCAAAGTTTTTTTGGAATTCACTCCTATTGCTGATAACTTGTTAGCTAACTTAATAGGATCAGGTAAGGG
Source organism: Nostocales cyanobacterium Centralia_MAG_434 (assembly GCA_021324415.1). Taxonomy (GTDB): domain Bacteria; phylum Cyanobacteriota; class Cyanobacteriia; order Cyanobacteriales; family Nostocaceae; genus JAJPJF01. The sequence goes on along the minus strand of JAJPJF010000220.1, from coordinate 23,080 downwards.
ATGTCTTCCGCCATGCTCTCCCACAGGACCAGAAAGATCCTCCTCTAAATCGAGATAGTAAGCTCCACTAATATGACTGACTTGGTATTGCTGTTTTCCCAGTTGTGAATCAGCAAGAGAAAAGCGACAATCCACGATCACAACTTGAGGGTCGTCAAGGTGTTCAAATAGCCACTTAGCAGAAACAACAAAAGGGTGATCGGTCATGAGGAGTTAGAACTTAAGAGTTAGGAATGAGTTGTTATTGATTGTAGCCGTTTATTTACCTTCCAATGTCAGATTCAGAGAGTTTCATACCACAAGCAACAGCAGATGGATCGTTTACCTTCTTTTCCAAAGAGTTTGGTGAATCTTTCCATAGTCATTATGGAGCAAGGCAGGAGAGTTTTCTCAAGTTTGTAGATGTTACTGAACTGGTACACAAAGCCAAAAAACCAGTGCTAAGGCTTTTAGATGTTTGTTATGGGCTCGGATACAATACTGCAGCAGCTTTACAGAGCATCTGGGCAGTGAATCCAACCTGTTATGTGGAACTCATTGGTTTAGAACTAAATGCAGCAGTGCCACAAGCAGCAATCACCCATAACTTATTTGATAGTTGGGCATGCGAGTATATTGAAATTTTGACCCAGCTGGCGTTTGAGTATCAAGTGGAAACTCATAGATGTAAGGCTCAGTTATTAATTGGTGATGCCAGAAGTTCTATTCAACAACTTAATGAGGCTAATTTTCTAGCAGATGCTATTTTCCTAGATCCCTTTTCACCACCCCAGTGTCCTCAATTATGGACTATTGAGTTTATTAAAAGGCTTGCACTTTCGTTAAATGAGGATGGAATTCTTGCTACATATTCTTGTGCTGCTGCTGTCCGCACGGCTCTTTTAGCAGTGGGGTTACAAATAGGTTCTACACCACCAGTAGGAAGACGAACTCCTGGGACTATGGCATCCCATGTAAAATTCCCTTCCTCCTCCAACCTTTCCCCAGCAGAAAAAGAACATTTACTTACGCGTGCTGCTATTCCTTATCGCGATCCAGAATTAAGTGATTCTGCTGATGTTATTTTGAAGAGGCGACAACTAGAACAAGAAGTATCTTCTCTAGAGCCAACCTCGCGTTGGCGAAAACGCTGGCTGTACAAAAATCTAGAGAATTGACATTATTTTTGATTGATCTCTGTAATCCGAGGAGACTTGGTGATCAAAATCACGTAAGTCATAAGCTAGTCGTCACTGCTAGACAAACTTGGCAAGAGTTTGATTATTAATAGAATTTTCTATAGTATTAATATCCATAATTACTTAGCTCATTGTAAAAGCTTTATCTTTAAGAATCTTGCATTAAATACATAGTAGATTAAACAAAGAGAGTGATTTTTTTTCAGTTTACTACTATAAATTAACCAATCTCCGTAAAAAGCCTGATTGAAGATTTGTAAGAATTGGGCATACTGAAAATATAGATAGTAAAATTTTGATTAAAAATTTCCAACGTTTAAAAAAACAAAAAATATGCTTTTTACAAAAAGAAATATCATCCTTACTCATGTGCTAAGCTAGTCAAAAAAAGGGGAATTCTCAACCAGATCTTTAAAAATTTTTGGTCTTTTTACTATTTTTAAAATTGAGTACCTTAGTGGTGCAATGGAATCCAAGAACACAGGCTCTACCAAACAAGTCGTGAGTGGGTCAAACCCTCGACATAAAGCTCATTACATTGGTTCAAATCATACCTTAGCATTACAAGACACAGAGGGTTATTCTTTGGAATTATCTCAACAAGACTCAAGGCTACATTCTTGGATGGACCCTCGTGTGAGTTCTGTTTATGGTTCATTAGTTTCTGCAACAGTAGCAGACAAAGGTTCAATCAAGATTGGCTTTGATGATGTGCCAAAAGTTTTAGTCGTTGATGATCACGCTGCGAGTCGGATGACTGCCAGTGCTCTTTTGGCAATGGAAGGCTATGAAGTCATAGAAGCAGACAGTGGTTCTATTGCTGTAGAACTTGTAAATCAAAGACAATTGGATTTGATTTTGTTGGATGTGATGATGCCTGGAATGGATGGGTTTGAAGTGTGTCAATTACTCAAGCAGAGCGAGCATACTAGACTTATCCCCGTGATTTTCATCACCGCTTTAAATGACAGGCGATCGCGTATTCGGGGAATTGAAGTAGGGGCAGATGATTTTATTACGAAACCATTTGACCGTGTAGAACTAGCGGCGCGTGTGAAGTCTTTGGTGCGGCAGAAACAGTTGAATGAAGACTTAGAACATGCAGAAAAAGTTCTGTTTTCGATTGCCAGAACCATAGAAAGTCGTGATCCAAATACTGGTGACCACTGTGAACGGCTAGTAAAACTTGGAAAGGCATTTAGTGAATATCTCAATTTCTCACGTAGCCAAATTCGGGATTTGATGTGGGGTGGTTATCTTCATGACATTGGTAAGGTAGGCATTCCTGATGCAGTGTTGCTCAAACATGGCAAATTAACTGCCGAAGAGTGGGAAATTATGAAACAGCATGTTTTGATTGGAGAACAAATCTGCCAGCCATTACGTAGTATGCGAGGAGTGATTCCCATCATTCGTCATCACCATGAACGTTGGGATGGTTCAGGCTATCCTGATGGCCTGAGTGGAGATGATATTCCCTACTTAGCACAAGTTTTTCAAGTGCTCGATATCTATGATGCTTTGACAAGCGAACGACCTTACAAAAAAGCGTTCACCAAACAAGAAGCAATTTCTATAATCGTGGAAGAAACGAATTCGGGTTGGCGCAATCCTAAACTAATACAACAATTTGTAGAGTTTATTAGCACTGATGAAGATTAGGTTTTGTTGCTAGGTTTTATTTAGGGTTTCGAGGATGAACTGCTATGATTATGAACTTAAACTTAAATTAGTCAGCATATTCATTGCAATTCACTCAAAGCTCATAACTAAGTATGGTAGTTGTAGCAATTCTAGCGGCGGGACGCGGAACACGGATGAAATCAAACCTACCTAAGGTCTTACATTCTTTAGGTGGGCAATCACTCATCGAACGAGTTCTTGAAAGTTCAAGAGCCCTTTTGCCCTCAAGGCAAATCGTAATTGTGGGATACCAGGCTGTTGAAGTGAAAGCAGCCATGCAGTCAATCCCTAACCTCGAGTTTGTTGAGCAGACTGAACAACTAGGGACAGGTCATGCTATCCAGCAGTTACTCCCTTATTTAGAAAATTACAATGGGGATTTGCTGGTGTTATCTGGAGACGTGCCACTGTTGCGTAAGGAAACTCTCAAGCATCTGGTACAAATTCACACAGAACATAACAATGCAGCCACTCTTCTGACTGCACAATTGAGCAACCCTAAAGGCTACGGGCGTGTTTTTTGTAATAGTGAGAATATCGTTCAACAGATTATAGAGGATAAAGATTGCACTCCTACCCAAAAACAAAATTGTCGCATCAATGCAGGAGTTTACTGCTTCCGTTGGCAAGACTTAGCAAAAGTTTTACCACACTTACGAGCAGACAATGCCCAAAAAGAATACTACCTGCCTGATGTTGTGAGTCAATTGCAACCAGTCATGGCCGTTGATGTACAAGATTACCAAGAAATCCTGGGCATTAATGATCGTTTGCAGCTGGCAACAGCATATGAGATTTTACAAAGACGGGTCAAAGAGAAATGGATGGCAGCAGGTGTCACCCTCATCGACCCCAACAGCATCACAATTGATGACACTGTAGAGTTACAACCGGATGTCACTATTGAGCCTCAGACTCACTTACGTGGTAACACGGTAATTCAAACAGGTAGTCGCATTGGACCAGGAAGTTTAATTGAAAATAGCCATTTAGGTGAAAATGTTACGGTATCGTATTCTGTAGTTACCGATAGTGTTGTCCAGTCTGGAAGTCGAGTGGGACCCTACGCTCATTTACGCAATCATGTCGAAGTGGGAGCAAGTTGTCGTGTAGGAAATTTTGTAGAACTAAAAAATAGCAAACTGGGCGATCGCACTAACGTTGCCCATTTGTCTTATCTAGGCGATACTGTTACAGGAAATCGTGTCAACATTGGTGCGGGTACAATTACAGCTAATTATGATGGTGTAAATAAACACAAAACCATAATAGGTGATGGCACTAAAACTGGTTCTAATAGTGTTTTAGTTGCCCCATTGACATTAGGAAATGATGTTTATGTGGCAGCGGGCTCAACAATTACAGAAGACGTCCCTGATGACAGTTTAGTTATTGCTCGCACTCGCCAAGTTGTCAAACCAGGCTGGCGCAAAAAGCAAAAAACTGAGGATTGAACAAGTCAACAACTGAGTCAGTGAAGGATAAAAACCGTTAACTATCAAGCCAGCCGATTTCTGTACCAACAGGGATTTCTACAGTATCACCAATTTTTTCGCCAGTATGATATGCAGCTAGAAGGGCTTGGCTGGTTTTACCCCAAGCGATCGCACCATTTGCATCAAGAGCGATCGCTCCAAAATCCCGATTGCGTTCACTGGCTTCCTTGAATGTACGCTGCATAGCCTCATTGAGGGACATACCATCGGTAACACGCACCACGATCCGTGCTGCCAGACATTCATCGATAATATCTTCTCCGATTCCGGTACAACTCACAGCCGCATACTGTGTAGCATAATTTCCTGCTGGCATTGCAGAATCACTTACACGACCAATTCGCTCAAACCCTTTTCCACCTGTGGAAGTACCTGCGGACAGTCGGCCATATTTATCTAAAGCAACGACACCGATTGTACCTCGTCGGGCACTGCTTGTTGATATTAAGTCCTGTTCTGCTACGACCCCAGCCATGGTTCTTTTAAAATTGTCTTGACGTTCTTGTATCCATTCTTGCAATCTTACTTCTGTTAAGCCGTTGTAGCTTGGAATCTGTAACTCCCGTGCTAGTTCAGCCGAACCATAATCAGATAGAACTCGATCAGGTGAGGTTTGTAAAAATTGTGCTAAATCGATGGGATTTCTGACCCGTGAGACATTAATGACCCCGCTAAAACTTTGATTTTTCCCATCCATAAGAGAAGCACTCATACGGATTTGACCGTCAGATTGCAACACTGAACCAGTACCCGCATTAAAGCAGGGGTCATCTTCTAACATCTGACAACCGAGTACAACTGCTTGGTTGGCAGATGCGCCTGATTGTAGCAAAGCATACACTTCTTCAACGATAGGATAGAGCGATTTGCGCACCGCCTCTACTCCTCCCTTACTTTTGAGAGAACTACCAGCCCCCCCATGAATAATTAATTTTGGTTGCACCGCTAAATCATCTCTCCTTCTATTTTCTTGAGTTTCCACTAGGGGTTTGTTTTGTTTGTTTCATTTTTAGCTTCAGAACGTCGCCTACGGCAACGCTCTGAGCAGTATTTCACTTCGTCCCAACAATCTTCCCATTTCTTGCGCCACGTAAAAGGGCGTTGACATACCGGGCAAATTTTTGTCGGTAAGTCAGATTTAGAACGAACACGTCCCATAGTAATTGCAACTTCGGTTTGGATTTCTGTAATTTTTGTAACAATTATGCTAGTTATTTACAACAGTGTGATGTCTTTCAGTGAAATTAGCAAAGCTCAGCCAGCTACTCACCAAATTTTAAATAGGATAACCTAATCCTATGGGAATGCACATTGAAATTGCATAAATACTCTTTATGGTTGATAACAGTCGGCTCTTAACAGTTAACTTGCTAACAATAGCAAAAGACTGACGACTCGACCATCTGCTAATTGATAAAAATGCAATGCTCCTCCCAGTTTTTGCATAAGGTTTTGGCAAATCAAGAGGTGTAAACCTGGTGGTTGGTCGAGGATGGAGGGAGTCAGTACATCCTGAGGAGTTTGTTGATGTAGATCTGCCAGTAGCTGGGGTTCAATTATGCCATTGTCTGTGATTGATACCTCTATTGACCGTTCATTAAGACGACGACACCAAATATCAATTCTGCCTCCGCCTGTAGAACGGTAGCAGGCAGCTACTAACAATTCATGAAAAACTAGTTCAATTTTCCCAATATCGCCTGTGATTGTCAGAGCTTGGTATTTTAACCTCTCAGAGAAATGAGACTGGTGTGAAGCCTGAACCACAGCCTGTTGTCCCAAACCATGCACACCAACCCACAGCTTTTTTTGTTGCAGAAGATTTTCCACTCTTTCTAGCGCTCGCTTTATCAAACTTGTCATAGGGATGGTTTCCTGAGTAGTGTGCAGATGCCACTGCTCAAGTTTTAGCAGTGCAGTCATGGAAGCATTTGTATTGTCTAAATGTCGTAATAGCTGCTGATGGTGCATTTGAGTCAATTCATTCTTCGGAATTCCCAAATTATGCAATTGACCAAGCAATACAGACACTGTTCTTTGAATGTCCTCTAAACGACGGTGTTTGTACCAATTGAGATGTTGTAATTCTTCAGTTTTTGAAAGGAGAAGTTGTGTCATTTGCAAATGGCGACGTAACCAAGCTAGTTGACTGATAAGTGTTTTGGTCGCGCTTAAACTCTGTTGTGACCACTGACGTTCTGGATGGTCTGCCATCAAAACTACACCTGTAGGCTCATAATCCGCAGCAGTACGTAATGCCATAACCAAAATTTGGCCAATACCTTCGCCATGCAGCCACTGTTTGGTTGTGGTGGATAAATCATTGATATTCAGGGTTAGCAGACCATCCATCGCCAATGCTGATTGAATCAGTTCTTCTGTTTGCAGTGTGATGGGTGTCTCCGTGGCAATTGTAAACCGACTATTAGTTATAACCCTGGGTACAATTTGAGCCATATTCTGACCAGGTGTCCAAGATAGTAGTATGACAAGAGGACACTTGAGAACAGATGCGATTTGTTCAAGTGCTACACGTTCTAATTGTTCTACAGGTTGGGTTTTTGCATTTTGTGTCTGTTCCAAGGTACTTAAACATTGCTGAAAGCTCAACAAAATTTCTTGCTGCTGTTCAGTCTGTTGGTAAAGTTGCCATTGACGAATAGTTACACCCAATTGTTGACTAACTACTGCTAAGATCTCCTTTTCCACAGATGTCCAACAGCGATTGTTTTCTGTTGCCACAATCACTAGCCATTCTGGCATATAACCTTGATTACAGTTAGCAATTAGAAGCGATCGCACACCATTTTCTGCTAAACAAGAACGCCAGTTAAAAAACTGCAAATCGTCTACAGAAACCTTTTTTAATAAAAGCCAGGTTTCATCTGATTGAATTTGTGTTTCTACAGAAGTCTCGTTGATATTTTCAATACTCACTGCTTCTTTTTTCTCCTGCAAAAGCTGACAGTCATCCTTTTGTAGGCTGTCGAGAGTCAAAGTCAGTGGTTTTTCCGTATGCGATTGACTTTGGTAAAAAATTTGATACTTATTTTTGTCGGCTTTGTACTCTAACAATAAAAATCGTGTCGCAGTAAATCGCGCTAAAACTTTTGCTGCACAATTACGTAAAACCGCCTCAAGGTCATCATCGTTGTGGATAGATTGGGCAACTTGAGAAGTTAGATGAGCATCTTGTTGAATTTGTTGTATGGTAGCTTCCATGCCTTCGCTATGGACCGCCAGCGAGATCAACCCAGCAGCACCCTTGACAAAAGTTTTGTCTGCTTCCGTCCAAATCCGAGCTTCTTTGCTTTCCACAGAAAGAAACCCAAACAAGTCTTTTTGAAGGATGATAGGAGCCGCTAAAAGTGAGCGCACACGCAAGCGCTGCATTAGTTTACCCGTAAAATGGCTTTTGAGAGAACTACGCCCCTCTCCAATTGAGACAATTTGATTGACTGACAAAGCATAATAAAAGTCACTCAACTCTTGCACAGTCATCCCCGAAACTGCATGTTGATTATTGCTGCTTGTTAGGTTGAAGAGTTGATTGCTCATTCGCAGCCAAAAGTATCGTCTTTCTGGTTCAAACCAGTAAATATTTGTGCGGCTAGGCAACACAAATTCGTGGGTAGTTTGTACGACTGCTTTAAGCTTTTGCTCCAAGTTATTGAGAATTCGCAAATTCTCTATCAATTTCAACAACGGCTCATCAGAGTGCTTAGTTTGCCTGTGCTGGAAATCTGTTTCAATTTGATAAAGCACTGCTCCGAGTTCACCTAAGACCATCATCAGTCGTGCTTTTGCTTCATTCTCCAATAAGTAACCCCAGTTTTGGGAACCTAGCAAAACTAACCCTAGACAGCGGTCTTTATAACGAATTGGCAAAATCAATGTCCCTTGGATATTAAATTTTTGTGCCAATTCTTGCCATCCTTCAGTTCGTGTTTCAGCTTGTAAATCAGCCACATTCACCGGACGTTGTTCAATGACCACTTGCTCTAATAAATCCCCAGGACTGAGAACCAATCTTTGTTGTAGAAAGCGAGCGTCACTACCCGGTGCAATGCCACCCCTGCCTAAGAGGATGTGATTTAGGCGATCATATAAAGCAATCCAAACCAGGCTGTAGTCGAACTGTTCTTTGAGGTACGAAATAGTAATTTCAATCAGAGCGTCAACATTATCCTCTTCTCGCAGGCTTTGAAGGATACGCCCTAAGGATAGGATCTGTTGTTCGGCGGCTGTAGGTTTTTGTGGCTGCCCCATCTGATTAACGGTTAATTTAACTTGTTAATATATAAGATGCCCAAAGTACAACTGTAAATAAATGAATGCAGAAGACAGTTGTCTGTAGAAATCCGCGCTTATCTACATCTGCGGCTAATATTCTGGTTCAGGGATAGAAACTAAGTTGAATAATATTTATCAAGTTTTAATTCGTCCGCTTTTATTCTCTGTGTTCAATACAGATCCAGAGTGGTTGCATAAGCAGACGATTCGCAGTTTAAGTTGGTTGGGCAATCATTACCATAGTCCACCTGCTAGTTGGATCAATACGTACCTAAAACAGTCTTTATGTCTATCTGATGGATGTCTGGAACAAACTCTATTTGGGCTACGCTTTCCTAACCCTGTAGGTTTAGCCGCGGGATTTGATAAGGATGCTATTGCAACTCCAATGTGGTCTAGTCTTGGTTTTGGTTTTGCTGAAGTCGGAACTGTCACTTCTTTGGCACAGCCAGGAAATCCACTTCCCCGATTGTTTCGCTTACCTCTAGACAACGCTGCTCTAAATCGTATGGGCTTTAATAATTCCGGTGCAACAGCAATGGCAGCGAGGTTCTCACAGATGAGGCATAATTTGACCCTATCAATACCTATAGGGATCAATTTAGGTAAATCTAAAGTTACACCCCTAGAAGAAGCAGCAAAGGATTATCTCAATAGTTTTCACTTGCTGAAAAATTTTGGAGACTATTTTGTTGTCAATGTCTCTTCTCCAAACACGCCTGGGTTGCGATCGCTTCAAGACTCAGCCATGCTGAGTTCTATTTTAGACATTTTGCAACAGGAGAATGACTCACATAAGCCGCTTTTTGTTAAGATAGCACCGGATTTGGAATGGGAAGCAATCGCCGACATTATTTCCCTAGCCAAAACCTATCAACTTGCTGGAATTATTGCTACTAACACCACTATTCGCAAAGATGGACTGAAAACTCAGATCATTCAACAGACAGGAAAATCTGTTCATGAAGAAGCAGGAGGCATTAGTGGTGAGCCTTTAGGTGATCGCTCCACTGAAGTCATTCGCTTTATTTGGCAGCAAACCCAAGGAGAAATGCCAATTATTGGTGTCGGGGGTATTTTTACCCCCGAGAATGCCTGGGAAAAAATTACAGCTGGTGCTTGCCTAATTCAAGTTTATACAGGATGGATTTATGAAGGTCCATTTATGGTGCGTCGTATTCTTGAAGGTTTGCGCTCTCTTCTACAGCAAAACGGCTTAAATTCTATTTCTGAAGCTGTGGGTTTAGCAGTCAAAGTTAAACAATGAAAAGCTATTAGCAAAACCTCTGAACTAAAAAAAAACTCAGAACTCAGAACTCAGAATGAGCCTATGAATTCTGTATGGTGTCCTCACTCTCGTTGTCATTTAAATCCAAGAGCGAGAGTGGATTCTGACTTCTGAATTCTGACTGTTGAATTTTGCTTTATTTTTTGTCTTTTAACTCGTAGCTTCGTCCCGTGGAAAAAATTCCTTAGTTTTTTTAGAGTATGTCCAGGCAATACCATCTGGGTCTTTACTACGACTCCACTCAGGAAAATCTGGATCATCACGCCGTTTATACACTGTGCTGGAATAAACATTTAGTCGTTTAGCAAGCTCAGATTGAATGAGAGAGCCAAAAATTAATTGTTTTTCCAGGGGTCGTTTTACTTCCTCCTCTTTTGTAGGTTGCGATTGTAATTCAGTCTTTAGCGCTTCCTCCTCTTTGGGCTTTACTGGTGGCTCTAAAATTGGTAGGACTTTGGCAACTTCTTTAGAAGTCAGTTCTTTAGGAGGTGGCTCACTACTATCAAGTATGCTGCCGAAAGTGGTAGCAGTGATAAAGTAATACACCTTGCTTCCATCTTCAGCATCAAGGGCGCGGGCACCAAATTCCACAGCCTTTGTATCTAGATAACGTTTTGCCGTCTCGCCAGAAAAATTTCCCCTGATAGCCAAGTCCATTGGTGTAATCCTGCCTTGGTTCTCCCGAATCAGTTGATTAAAGATTGGGTTCACTCGCTGACACCACTGTTGCCATCTATGGTGCTGCCAAATATTAAAAGCCAAGAACAGCAGAATCCCTGCCACCCAAATTTTCCAGGTGGCGACAAGGAAAATAATCAAAAACGAGATTGGCAAAAGCAGAACCAGAAAACCCTTGCCGTAGCTTTCTATTGTTTTTTCACTCATGCCGATTTTTGCCAAATGGCTTATTGGAAAATAATAATATTATCTTGGCAAAAATTGGGACATTTGTTTGTCGGATTTTTTTGCCAAAATTCTCTTAGAGAAACTGATCGGCAAAGTATCAACACTTAACTAGGCGATTTTGCTTATTCAAACACGGCGCTTTTGCGCAACAGGAAAGAAAAAACAACGGTTTTCTAGGGTTTTCCCAGGAAAACTAGGCAATCATGAAACAGTTAACACTCTTTTTATGGAATTCTCGTCTATATTTACGTGTTCTTTATGGGGGATCTAGATTTATGGACTTAAACTATACGCATATACAGACGATAACTAAATTAAACCCTACAATTCACTACTAAGGCACCTCTACAAAAGTAAGTGGAGGTGTTTTGGTATTTTTTGCCGGAATTAAAAGCGCTAAACCTAGCGATTCACCAAGCCTTCACGATATGCAACCTCAGGAGGCTTCAAAAGTCCAAGTTTGACTACCAATCTTGATGATATTTCCCTGAGTCAGCCAGATAGGTTGATTAGGAATAAGTCGCTGTCCATCAACAAAAGTACCATTGGAACTTTTTAGATCAATGATCTGGTAGCCAGCTATACCTTGAGGATTGGTAAGTTGAACAATTTGGGCATGATAGCGCGAACACAGATTATCATCCAGGATGAGGGTGTTACTTGGTTCTCGTCCGATGGTAAAGGGGCTAGTTGACAAAATAGTGATCGCACCGGAAGAGTTGTTGACTAAACGAGCAATCGGCTCTTGTTTCCTAGAATTTGGATCAAGCACCGTTGGCGCAAGCGTTAGGCGATGGTTAGTGAGATTTGCTTGGCGATCGTGACTTGGCAAACTGCTTGGAGGAGGTGATTCACCTTCAAGAGCAATGCTATTCGCTTCGACGGTAGAACCTAGAGTATGGTTGGTTGAGTTGGGGTTACTACCAGAGACAATGTTGATTTGCTGTACGGGTGGCTGTAGTATTTCTGGACGACCAGCCTGAGCAATCTGCGCTTGTAACGAAGCTTCATGTTCTGCTTCCTCACGCGAACTCATGCCTTCCACTTGGCGAATTATCCCACGAGCTTCAGGGAAGTTGATGTCGTTAACTCGCACATCTTCTAAAGCAAAGCCTAAAGAATAGGAAACCTCAGTATGCTCAAGGATGTATTGCCGTATGTATGCTCTACCTTGAGTTGTCAACTGTTCAACACGTAGTTGGCCAATGGCCTCTCCCAAAGTATCTTTAATTGCACTGATAAGGGCTGTAATCGGTTCTGATAATTCTAAAGCCACTCGCTTTGGGTCTACTACCTGATACATTATGTTCAGGGAGACATTGATCAAATACTGATCCTTAGATAAAAAGTCTCCATGAGACTCAATCTCTAGGTTGCGAATTTTGGTGTCCACCAGAATGAGTTCACATTCTTCTAGCAAGGGTAGAGCGAAGTTGAAGTGACGTCCTGGAGACAATGTTCGCACTAGACGACCGTTTTTGATCAACAAACCCGTATAGCCTGCCCCAATAAACTCCATACTCCAACCGACCCAGCGCTCCGGGATATAGGTTTCAATGAGAGGAGGAGAGTTGGTGGACATATGATGATACCTAGAAGCGTCATGAATTCCCTTTACCTCCAGACTAGCAAAGAATCCGTAGGTAGCGAATACCGGGGATAGGGGAGCAGAGGACAAGGGGGAGAGGTGCTTGTTTGGGCTAATTTATATGCAAATCAATTTTTCCTGTGGATGGGAAAGTAAGGAGACTTGGGTTTTATGGCGATAAATCCGAGTTGGCAGCAAGAAAAATCAAAGTTCAGATAGATGCTGGTGTTACTGGGAACAGCGACAATAGAAGAATATTCATCTTCGCTCTTCATTCTTTCCAAAAGCCATGACATTTGATTACGACCTGTTTGTCATTGGTGCTGGTCCTGGAGGGCTAGCAGCAGCTAAAAAAGCAGCTAGTTTTGGTGTCCGTGTCGCTGTTGCCGAACGAGAAGCCATTGGTGGTACTTGTGTAAATCGCGGTTGCGTTCCCAAAAAACTTATTGTCCAAGCCGCGGACTTCGCCCTGCAAAATCGAATGGCGTATAGCTATGGGTGGAGTGATTGTCAAACTGTTTTTGACTGGACGAAATTCATTAAGTCAGTACATAAACATATCGACAGGATTCACCAGTCATATTACGAACAGTTGCAAAAAGCTGGAATTGAATTCATTCGCAATCAAGCAACTTTGGTTGATACTCATACTATTGAGATTGCTGGACGCACAGTAACATCCGACAAGATTGTTATTGCTGTGGGTAGCCAACCCATCCAGCCTAAAATCTCAGGTATAGAATATGCCATCACCTCTCGTGAAATGTTTCATCTCCCTTACCTACCCAAACGACTAGCAATTCTGGGCGGCGGCTACATTGGTGTAGAATTTGCCAGTATGATGAATGCTTTCGGTTGTGCAGTTACTATTATCGAACAAGAGGAGATGATTTTATCAGGGTTTGATCATGATATTCGTGTGGCAGTTCAAGAAGGCTTGACCAAACGAGGAATTCGCTTTATTGGCAACAGTAGCGTAAAGCAAATTAAATACTCAGAGGAAAATTTGCTATTACTCCTTAATGCTGATAGATCAACAACTATTGCCACAGATACTATCCTTACTGCGACAGGTCGTGCCCCAAATACCAAAAATTTAGGATTGGAAAAGGTCGGGGTTGAGTTAGGTGAAAAAGGTGCCATCAAAGTAGATGAATACAATCGCACCAATCAAGACAATATTTTTGCAATAGGTGATTGCACTGACCGTTTACAATTGACACCAGTTGCGAGAGCAGAAGGTGTTGCAGTGGTTAATACAGTGTTTAGTCAAGCTCAGCAAAAACTGAATTATGATTGTGTACCCTCTGCAGTTTTTGCCCGTCCGGAAGCAGCAAGTGTAGGACTGAGTGAGGCAAAAGCACGGGAACAATTTGGTGAATCTGTCAAATGCTATCGCAAATACTTTCAACCACTTTTGTCTCAACTGACGAAAGCAGGCGAACAAGCTACGATCAAGTTAGTGGTTGAGGGTGAATCTGAGCGCGTTTTAGGAATTCATATGGTGGGTGAACACGCAGCAGATATCATTCAAAGTCTTGCTGTTGCTATGGGCAAGGGTTTGACAAAACAAGACTTGGATAAAACTATTGGTATTCATCCAACAACAGGTGAAGAGTTTTATCTGTTGGAAGAAGTTAAATCAGTGAACAGTAATCAGTAAACAGTGAACAGTAATCAGTTATCAATAAAGGAGATGATAACTGATTACTGATAACTTATAACTGATAATTGATTACTGTTTTTGGTACCAAATTTTTTAAATTTTTCGCAAGGAAAAATTGAGTTTATGACCTATGATTATGACCTGTTTGTCATCGGTGCCGGTTCTGGAGGGTTGGCGTCTTCTAAACGCGCTGCTAGCTACGGGGCAAAAGTGGCGATCGCTGAAGGAGATTTGGTGGGTGGCACTTGTGTAATTCGCGGTTGCATTCCCAAGAAACTCATGGTCTACGGCTCTCACTTTCCTGCATTATTTCATGATGCGGGTGGCTATGGCTGGAAAGTTGGTCAAGCCGAATTGGATTGGAAATATTTGATGACAGCTATGAACAAAGAAGTTCTACGGCTATCACAAATGCATATTAACTTTCTAGAAAAAGCAGGGGTGGCACTCTTTCAAAGCCGCGCTACACTGTTAGACCCTCACACCATAGAAGTGGGTGGACGTCAAGTTACAGCAGACAAAATTTTAATTGCTGTTGGGGGACGACCAAGCAAACCAGATATCCCTGGTATAGAATATGGCATCACCTCTAACGAAATATTTCACCTCAAAGAACAACCCAAGCATGTCGCCATCATTGGTTCTGGATATATAGGTACGGAATTTGCCTGTATTTTGCGTGGTTTAGGTTGCGAGGTGACGCTGATTTTTCGTAAAGGCCTGATCTTGAATGGATTTGATGAAGATATTCGCACTGGCATTCAAGAAGGGATGATCAATCATGGCATCCGGATTATTCCGAATACAATGCTAAAAGCAGTTGAGCGCATGCCGCAAGGGTTAAAGCTAGCTTTGTCAGGAGAACAGCAAGAAACAATCACTACCGATATGTTATTGGTGGCGACTGGTCGAATTCCCAATATAGATGGACTAGGTTTGGAACATGCTGGAATAAATCTCGTGCCTAGTCCTGTCGAAGGACATGGATATGCCACTACGAATGCGATCGCTGTTAATGAATATAGTCAAACTTCACAACCAAATATCTTTGCTGTGGGTGATGTCACTGACAGAATGAATTTAACTCCTGTAGCAATAGGAGAAGGTCGCGCGTTTGCAGATAGTGAATTTGGCAACAACCGCCGTGTTTTTAGTCACGAAACTGTCCCCACAGCTGTGTTTACTACACCCGAAGCAGCGACAGTCGGTTTAACCGAAGCTGAAGCAAGACAAAAACTCGGAGATGATGGGGTCAAGATCTATCGCACTCGTTTCCGCCCCCTATTTTATAGTTTGACAGGCACTCAAGAAAGAACAATGATGAAGTTGGTGGTAGATAGCAATACTGACAGAGTGCTTGGTGCTCATATGGTGGGAGACAATTCAGCCGAGATTATTCAAGGTGTAGCGATCGCTGTGAAAATGGGCGCAACTAAAAAAGATTTTGACGCCACTGTTGGTATTCATCCCACAGTAGCAGAAGAATTCGTCACGATGAGATGAAAAGAGTAGGGGCGCAAGGCACGCCCCTACAAGACTCTTGAGTATTTCCAGTCATGCAGTATATTTACCTTCATGGGTTTGCATCGAGCCCTAAGTCTACGAAAGCTCAATATATAAAAGAACGTTTTGCGGAAGTTCAAATAAAACTAAAAATTCCTGATCTTAATGCAGGTGATTTTTTAAACTTGACAATAACTCGCCAGTTAACTCAGGTGGCGACACAAATGAGTTGTGATTCTCGTCCAGTTACGCTTATTGGCTCGAGTTTGGGTGGTTTAATATCTGCTCATGTGGGACAGCAACTCCAGCAAGTGCAACGCTTGATCCTGTTAGCACCAGCTTTTGGGTTTTTATCTCATTGGTTATCTCAAATAGGAGATCAACAACTGCAGCGCTGGCAAAAGGAACAATCACTCGCGGTCTACCATTATGGAGAGGAGGCATATTTACCTCTAAGTTACAGGTTTGTGACAGATGCTGCTCGATACCAGGAGAATTTGTTACAACGGCCTATTCCCACTCTCATCATACATGGACGCAACGATGAAGTTATTCCGATTCAAGCTAGTCGTGATTTTGCCAAATCGCGTCCTTGGGTGGAATTGATAGAACTTGATAGTGACCACACGCTAACTGATGCACTTTTTACAATTTGGCAAAAAATTCGATTATTCTGTGAGATACCTTAATCTGGTAAGAATAAGAAAACTCAGGAGTTAGAATTCAGCTTGAATTCTTTCAAGTGGGTCACTTTTGGGGGGGTTAAATCCCCTACTGACGATACTATCAACTAACTGTTAATTATGCTGTCATTTATCCGCAAAGACTTAGCCCAGCTTGCTGCTTATAAGCCTCATCCCAATAGTGATAATGACCAACCTCTTCAATCACCAATTCAACTTGATCGCTTAGATACAAATGAAAGCCCTTATGATTTGCCACCTGAGTTAAAACAAAAGCTGGCTTGGACTTATCAACAACTCATTGAAACCAATCGTTATCCTGATGGAGGACATGAAACACTTAAAGAAGCGATCGCTCAGTATGTGAATGAATCTACTCAAGCGCTGAAAACCCCCTATACAACTGACAATGTTAGCGTAGGTAACGGTTCAGATGAGCTGATACGCTCGTTATTGATTGCTACATGTTTAGGTGGAGAAGGTTCTATTCTAGTAGCTCAACCTACTTTTTCGATGTACGCTATTTTAGCGAAAACTCTTGGTATTCCAGTTGCCACAGTAGGTAGAAATGAAAGTAATTTCGAAATTGATTTACCGGCAGCAAATTTGGCTATAGAGCAAACTCAAAATCCTCCCATTAGGGCTGTTTTTGTGGTGCATCCAAATTCCCCTACAGCCAACCCCTTGACCGAGGCAGAGTTAGCATGGTTAAAAAGTCTTTCGTCGCAGATTTTAGTGGTAATTGATGAAGCTTACTTTGAATTTAGCCAAACTAGCCTACTGAATGAGTTACCTCAGTACCCTAACTGGGTGGTGCTACGTACATTTTCTAAAGCTTTCCGTTTAGCTGCACTCAGGGTTGGCTATTGCATTGCTCATCCTGAGTTGATTGCCATCCTAGAAAAAGTTCGCTTACCTTACAATCTTTCTAGCTTCTCTATTGCTGGAGCATTAATTGCCCTCCAAAATCGCAACCTTTTACTAGAGTCAATTTCCCAAACGCTGAGTGAACGTAGTAAGCTCATCCATGGTTTATCTCAAAACCCAGCTTTTCAAATCACAGAAAGTGCTGCTAACTTTATTTTTGTACGTCTAAAACCAAATGGTTCTCACCAAACAGAGGTGGCTATCAAAAGCTTTCACCAAAAACTTAAAGCTTCTGGCACTCTGGTGAGGGAAATTAGCGGAGGATTAAGGATTACTGTTGGTACGCCCGAGGAAAATATCCGTACGCTAGCTCATTTCCATTCCTTTCAGTAATCAAATCTACTCTCTAGATCGCTCCCTAAACGACGTACAGTTCCCACTGTTTGTGGTAAGACTCCTACCAAAAGAGCGAAGGCAGCGTCTGGCAACTGAGCTACGATTTCTGGTGGAAAGTATTGCTCAAATTGATCGAGAATCTTCTGAACACGCTGCCCAGGTACTGGATTTTCTGTAATTTGTTTAATCAACCGAATCCATTGCCGCCTGATTAAATAGGCTTTCTGACGCTCCTCATGAGATTCAGGAGTTAACAAAGACAGATTTCCTATGGGTAACACTCCTTGACAATTACGGTCATAATCACCACCTACTGCAGCCCCTGGACCAGCAAACTCTGCATGGTAGTTTTTGAACAGTATTAACCCGTTACGCCTACGACTGTTGACAATGAAAACCTTTCCACTGAGCAGCGTTGTTAGGAGATCAGAGGCATATGCTCGCTCAGTTACATCTGGCATGACAAGATAGTCAAGAAAACTGATGTCGGAGGGATAAGTGGATACCATAGCAGTTTGATAGCGGCGACGCTTTTCGCTATCCATGTGTTCTGAAACTCTGGATAAATTTGGTACTAGTCTGCACTGCGGTAGAGAGTTTGCTATTCAATCAGATTTTTTATCTTTTTCGATTGTATAAGTCAAGAAATTCAGAGTCTCTTTAACTTAAGCTTAGGGATAAACAACCTTTTGTCGGTAATTAGGTAATCATATTCTATGAGATTTCATTCGATTTGTCTTTAAAATGTAGAACTGTTTTTTAAAGTTTCTATAAAGATGAATATTTATAATAAAAAGTTATTGTAATGACTAAATGAATTAATCAGCGTAATTTTACGGAAACCTCAATAATAGATGATTTTATATCTAGGAATATTTTTTATTAAAAATGTTTCTAAGTAGGACAATTTTTAAGATATTAAGCAGCATCATTCGTGAAAAATATACAGTTTCCTTTTAGAGATTCATCGTTATTAAGTATATCTTATAATAAAGAGACCATAGAAAAACAATTAGTAAAAAATAAATCTATATTGAAATGATAAAATTTTTGAGAGTTTAATAAAAATTTTAACAATTTGATAAAAAGCTACAGAAATCGCTATTTAATAGCGTAAAATCATATCAAACTTATTTTTTGATTTGATAATGTAACAAAAAACTTAGCACCTTCTCTCGTTTTACAATACTTATA
Organism: Nostocales cyanobacterium Centralia_MAG_434; assembly: GCA_021324415.1. Classification (GTDB taxonomy): domain Bacteria; phylum Cyanobacteriota; class Cyanobacteriia; order Cyanobacteriales; family Nostocaceae; genus JAJPJF01. Next base: position 4,339 of record JAJPJF010000220.1, on the reverse strand, counting down.
AAAATGAATTGCCAAACATGATCGAAATGTCAAGCTAGTCAATATACAAAGGGAATATTTTAAATGGATTAATCTTTGCTTAAATGTTTGTGTAAAAACATCTGGCGAGAGCGTCTCACAAAAAATGTATTCCAATGAGATTCGAGTTCATACACCCGATATCCCTGCTTAAAATAAAGCTGCTGTGCTTGATGGTTACTTTCTAAAACATGGAGGTATAAATCCTGAAATCCCCAACTCATAGCAATCTTGTCACAAGCTGCTAGTAACGCTGAGGCAGCACCCTGCCTACGGTATTTTGGATGGACAGCTAAATTAGACAAATAAGGAAAGGTTCTACTCACTTGTCTCCAAGCATCACTAAAACGGACCCCAAGTTCCACTGTCCCAACCAAGTTATTTGCTGCATGATTTGTGTCAACAGCCACCAAACAAACTTGATGAGGAGATGGTGATGCCAATCGGTGCCTTAAATCTTCATAGATACCTAAACGTATCAACGGAAAAGTCCATCCCCATATACCATTTTGGGCGTGAAAGCTTTCGGCAATGATTTGGGCAACACCAGTCAAATCTGTAGATGTCGCCGGACGGATTTGGAAATGGCTCGAAGCCTGATTGACGACATCTGTGACTGGCTGTTGGTGAGATGGGTGAAAAGACCAGGGTATCAAGGCTAACTTAGTATTAATTTTATGCAATAGAACTTTTGTCAAATATCCTAAAACACCATTCAACCTTTTTGAAAAGTCTCAATGGAATGAGATAGCTACTTCACTTACCGTAGATGTGTACTGACATACAGGGCTAACGTATTTGTCTAGGTTCCGCTATATGAATAAGTGAGCCAATTATCAAAAACCTTAGGATCATAAATTCCTGAGAATCGGCAATCCATAGCAAGCTGATTACCCTAATTGCTAAATTGGAAGTAGCTATTTGTCTAATAGTATACTTTTCCCATCGATTATTGTTGTCATATTCCTGACTCTACCATGATTGTCATAAATAAAATTTATCGAGAGGTGTTAGCAGCACTGCTACAGTGGGCAAACTTAAGATGCAGCCTTAGCGGGATTGAGCCAGCTAATGGCTCTGTAAATATTAGTAACCGATTTTCGTCTGAGGTGGCGCAAGAATTGTCAAATAAGTACCTTTTCTGTAAGACTACAACTTATCATCAACTTAACTGGGGTGTACCGTAGTTAACACAGGCTATTGAGGTAAACGGCTGTGAGTGAAACCTCTTGCATGCAGCACATGCTAATGGCCAACAGCCTAATCGCTCGAAATGCTCTGCTCTTAACTGACAAGAGAAAAATCTCTACCTGATCAGATTATTCTTTATCCAACTGCTCATGCAGCAGGAAAGCGGTGCATGAAATCCCAAGCAAACAGTAAGCCAAAAATTTTGGTTGTCGATGATGAACCTGACAATCTTGATTTGCTTTATCGCACCTTTTACCGGGACTACAAGGTGCTTAAAGCAAGTTCTGGTCCAGCTGCACTGAATTTGCTGACACAAGAGGGGGACATTTCGGTTATCATCTCCGATCAGCGAATGCCACAGATGAGCGGTACAGAATTTCTGAGTTTAACAGCAACTCAATATCCAGATATTATCCGCATAATCTTAACTGGCTATACTGATGTTGAAGATTTGGTGGAAGCGATTAACGCTGGAAAAGTCTTCAAATATGTCACAAAACCTTGGGAGGCAGAGGAACTGAAAACAGTAGTACGCCAAGCCTTGGATACACATAATGTTCTGAAGGCTCGTACTCGTGAACTAACCCGCACACTTCGCCAGGAATCGCTACTGAACACTGTTACAAATACGATTCGCAGTGCTTTAGACTATCGGCAAATTCTGCAAACAATAGTAGACACTGTTGGTCATATGCTAGAGGTGGATGTTTGCCTCTTGCGTCCCTTTCAAGATAACCAATTGGTGAATGAAGGATTTATTTATCAAAAAACAATTAGTGATATTGGAGAACAACGAGATTGGGAAAAACAGAAAGGGCAAGAAGAACACACACCTAAAACCTTTTTTCCGTCTTCTAGTTTTCCCGCAAGCTCACTTCTTAGAGGAAAGCCAAGCTTTACCCGTCTGAGTGAAGATCCAGAAAAAACACAGGCTCACTCCTTAGAAGAAGGCCAAACTCCACACGTCGAGGTGGAGACTCAAACATCTTTGCGCCCTTCCTCTCTGTTAGTTCAAACAGTGTGGGAAACTCGTGAAATTCACGTTATTAACGATGTAACAAGCGACAGGCGAATCCAAAGCCACACTCTTGAGATGAATAGTCGAGCAGTGGCTTTTGCTACAGCGAATATTTGCTCTAGCTTGATAGTACCACTCATTTGCCGACAGGAACTGATGGCAGTCATGGCTTTACACCAGTGCGAGCAGCTTCGCGTCTGGAGTGAAGACGAGGTGCAACTGGTCATAATGGTCGCCGATCAGGCAGCTTTGGCTTTGTCTCAAGCTCGTGCTTATGAGCAAGTACGTGCTCTTGCACAACGAGAAGCGCTAATTAATACAATCACTAGCGCAATTCGCTCCAGCCTAGATCCTCAAGATATATTTGCCGCTATCACTCAACAACTTGGACAAGCCTTACAGGTAGATGGTTGTGTTTTGTCTTTATGGACAGAGGAAGATAAGTTTGTCAAGTGTGTTGGCTTGTATGACAGATTCCAACAGCCACAGACTCAAAATAGTCATGGAATTCAGCAAACTAATGTTTCGGCTTTACCCCAGTCTCAAGCGCCAATTCAGGGCAATCCTATATTACAAGAAATGTTGCGAACACAAGAGCCTGTGGTAATTACCGACATGAACCAGGCTCCCTCAGAAACTCAAGGGTTTGATTTACATTTAAAGAAGCCAGCGCGATCGCTTATGGTAGTTCCCTTGCTAGCTGATGGGAAAAGTATTGGTAGTATTACCCTGCGTGAAGGAAGCAAAGCACGTCAATGGCTTCCCTCTGAGATTGAATTAGCCAAAGCAGTCGCATCTCAAGCAGCGATCGCCGTCCAACAGTCGCATCTTTACCAAAAAACCCGCGAGCAAGCCGAGCGCTTATTGGAATTAGATAAACAAAAAACTGAATTTTTTCAAAATATCTCCCATGAATTCCGTACTCCAATAACCCTGATTCAAGGACCTTTAGAGTCAGCAGTAGCAACCCAGGAAGGACTGTCCTACCCTCAAAGTGTCATCGCCCTGCGGAATTCCCGTCGCTTATTGCGACTGGTAAACCAATTGCTAGATCTTCAACGATTAGATGCTGGCAAGATGCAGCCTGTTTTCCGTCGATGCGATCTAGTAGAATTTATTCACCAAATTGTCGAGTCATTTCGTCCCTATTGTGAGAAAAAGTCACTGCACTTAGTAACCCAAATGAGTGAATGTCCAGCAGTGTACTTGGATATGGAAAAATTCGATAAGGTTGTTTACAACCTTTTATCGAATGCAATGAAGTTTACTCCAGAAGGTGGTACTATCAGTGTCTCTTTGCAGCCAACAGATGATAACTATTGTGTTCTTCAAGTCAAAGATACCGGAATTGGCATTCTAGAAGAACAAATTCCCCACCTCTTTGAGCGTTTTCGCCAAGCTGAAGGTTCAGAAAACCGTTCCTATGAAGGTAGTGGCTTGGGTTTGGCTTTAGTCAAAGAGTTAGTTGAACTCCACGGTGGTAGAGTGACCGTAGAATCAGTTTACAATCAAGGAGCAACCTTTAGTGTATGGCTTGTCTGTGGGACTGATCACTTACCCTCCCAGCAAATCATAGAAGCACCGTGTGAGGTGAACATCAGCCGTGCTGGCTTAGAATTGGCTGATTTGGAATTTTTAGCAGAAGAAACGAGTCGTAAGGAAGAACGAAAAAGCACTGATTCTCCCATCACTCTCCCCAATTCCTCTATTCTTGTGGTAGACGATAACCCAGATCTTCGCTCCTACGTGTCTGGGATTCTACGTGCTAATGGTTATCAAGTGCAGACAGCTCATAACGGTTTAGAAGGTCTTCAAATAGCCAAAGAAATTTTCCCTAGCTTAATTGTTAGTGATTTGATGATGCCTATAGTATCTGGATTAGATATGATACATTCCATCCGTAAGGAGGAGATGTTGAAAGGAACGCCTATCATTTTACTAACAGCAAAAGTTGATGAGGAAGCCCGGATTGAAGGCACAGAATATGGTGCAGATGCTTACTTAGCCAAACCATTTAATGATCGGGAACTTCTGGCAGAGGTACGGAATCTCTTAGCCTTGAAAGCAAACGAACGACGGGTTGTGGAGCTCAATACATATTTAACAGAATCA
>JAJPJF010000070.1 GCA_021324415.1 Nostocales cyanobacterium Centralia_MAG_434 | reverse complement strand
CGTCTAGCTCTACCTCACGCACTCGTAAAACTGCGGGAAGCATGAGGCAACTAGGGGCAAAGAAGCGTTCAAAATCTACTCTTACTGGGCTGGATGTAGAAACCAGCCCTTCAACGAAGTAAGGGCTGGTAGTTCATAAAAGTGTTTTCAGAACATGCTCAGAGACTTAACTGCTTCCTGTTTCCAAATTAGTTAGGACTACTATAGAGCATGACTAAAGGATTGAGCATAATTTCTATAGAAATTATTCATTTTTTTCCTGGTTATTATCTTTTTCCTTAATAATATAAATTATCTCTAAAAAACATTTTTTTTAGCCTTTTTTAAGATTTTTGTTGCTAAATATATATGCAAAGTTTTATAAAACCAGTATTGGCAAAAAAGCCAATGGAGATAATATATATGTGTAAGCAAAACTTTTGCTAACCCCTAGCAAAGCCAAGAAGAAAAAAGCTTACATATTCATTCAAAGCATCAAACCCAAATATTGGCTCTAATACAAAATTTGCGATCTAGGAAAATCTCTTCAGAGCAAAATAGACGGGAAAATCCGTAAATCCTACCCAGAGAAAATAGCCAAATTTTAGAGGTTTGAGAAGCCTGATAATTTTCTGACAGAACTTTCTGATGTTCGTAACTTGTTTTTAAAACATCAAAGCTAGTTGATTGCTATCCCATCTAAGTTTGCTTTAGGAATCTGTACTTAAAGCATACATAATTTTGGAAAAACTCTAGCAGTTGAGAACCGATTTCCTTGTAAAAAAATAAGGAGCAGGAATTATGAAAGCCAAACACATTATGACCCAAGATGTAGCTACCATTCGGGGCTCAGCTACTGTGACAGAAGCAGTTAAACTAATGAGGTTTAAACAATTAAGGGCTTTAATTGTAGAACCTCGTCATGATGGAGATGCTTACGGTATTGTCACTGAGACAGACATTGTATCTAAAGTGGTCGCTTACGGCAAAGACCCTAAACAATTGCATGTCTATGAAATTATGAGCAAGCCTTGCATCGTTGTCAATCCTGACCTAGATGTAGAATATGTAGCACGGCTATTTGCTAATACAGGTGTTTGGCGTGCTCCTGTCATTCAAGGTGAATTACTTGGGATTATTTCTGTCACCGACATTATTACTAAGGGTGACTTCCTTGAAAACTCAAAATTGGCATTCTTACAAAAAGAACTCCACAAAGCAATAATAAATGCTCGCTCAATTGCCACTAACTATGGTGAGGATTCAAAAAAAGCTACTGAAGCTTGGGATTTTGTAGATGAACTTCAAGCAGAAGCATGTTTTTATGGTGCACCAAAACCAGAAAAACCTGCTAGAGAACTATTCTCCAAAGGGCTACAACCAATAGCTGCAAATTAAATAAGAAAAACCCCACTAGCACTAGTGGGGTTCTCATATGAAAAAACTACATTTCCGCAGCGATGTTGACACTTGAGAATTCTTTTATATACTAATCGTCAATTATAAGAAAATTCTGAGTTTTTTACGCTTTATTACAGCAATTTTGAGGCCATTAAAGCACTCATGGCAATATCATTCAGTTAAGGGTGATTAAGACATAATCTGTGCGTGTAGAGATGTTGTAATACAACGTTTCTACGTTATTTGTACTGGGTCTATTTTTTTTACTGTAATCATGGTAAGCATGTATCAGTGCAACACGCCAATAGTGACTCCTGCACGAGTTTTTCACTTTTTGTCTGTATTCTATTCAAGAATTGAACTGTTGGATTATTGTATAACTAGTTCTGATTGATACATATGGTTTGTCTGTATTTTATAGCTTTGACTTGAACGTTACTAAGCTAAGACATATAAAAATTTGCATATCTAAATTTCATCGAACTTTTGTAGTGTGGGCATCTTGCCTGCTAGAAGGCAAGAGACCAACTGACACATATGATGCAAGTTAGAACAGCTTAATGTAAACCAAAGTCAGCAATGTAACTCGACAAGGAGGAAAGGAAAATGAGGACAAGGAAGACAAGCGGATGGATTTGTATTAAGAATTTTGTGAAATGGTATAACTGACAAGAATTCTATGAAATAGAGTCAACCTGATTCAATGGTTTTAGGAATTTCTCAAAAGCTGCAAAATCTTCGTGCAAAGATAGCAGAGGTTAACCAATGCACACAGAACACAAACGCTTCAACAGATTGCTGCTCTCAATTCTTATGACTTTATCGTTGAACCTGTATTTGGAACAGCTTCACAAAGAAGTGGTATTAGTACCAATCTCACAAACAATCACCACTGCAGATTTACGTATAACGCTAGAAAATTTGTATAAATAAACTTATCAATAGAAGGTTTAAGATTTCTAAACTTTTCTTTTACTTTTGAGCGTTATAGGTGTAAATAGAATATGAATTCCAAAGCAAATGAAATTAAACAAATTGCTTCACAGCTACTAGCTGGAATGCTTTCCAATCCTCATATATATCCCACCCTTAGCGACGAGGGTAGCAAAGGACAGCAAGAACAGGAACTCACGTTAATAGCAATTGAGATGGCCGAAAACTTAATTCAAAAGGTTGATAGTAGAACTTCTTGAGTTAACTGCTGTAAGTCGATTGCAATACTAATTCTTAAGTTGAGTTTAACTTAGAATCAACGGTAGTGTCACTGTAAATGTCGTTCCTACTCCGACTTCGCTGTGAACTGAAATCTTGCCTCCATGCGTCTCGACACATTTCCTGACAATTGCTAGACCTAATCCGTTACCAGGAATTCCGCTAACATTTGTTGCACGATGAAAAGGCTGAAATAGCTGCTGTTGATCTTCTTCAGGAATGCCTATACCCTCGTCTTGAATCCGGAAGATTACTGTTTTTTCTTGACCTATTAGATCAAATCGTACTGTACTATTGGATGGGGAATACTTAATGGCATTGCTGATCAAATTGCCCAAAATATGACGTAACAAATTCTCGTCAAACAATGCCTCACCTATTTTACAAAAGCTCGAGAAAATAATTGTAATATGTTTCTCGTCAATATTCAGACGTGCTTCTTCAACAAGTTGATGACAAAAAGAATCTAAATCAATTGATACTGGTTCAAAAGAAAGTTTTCCAGCATCAGCTTTACCTATGAACATAACTTCATCTAACAACTGTGCCACGTTTTTGATGGCTGAACGCATCAATTGGAAATGAGAGAGTTTTTTTTCCTTAGACAATTTGTCATCGCTGTTTTGCAGCAGTCCAGCAACAAGCAAGATAGTATTTAAGGGATTACGAATATCGTGAGACAACATTGAAACAAACTCAGATTTGCTCTGGTTAAGTTCTTGAACTTTCACCAGTTCATCTGTTTGTTCTTGAACTCTGATTTCTAAGGTATGATTAACTGCACGCAATGTTTCTAAAGCCTGCTTGCGCTCGATCGCATGGCGTAGAGAACGAATGAGAGCTTCTGCTTTTACCTGTCGCTTAACGAGATAATCCTGTGCGCCCCAGCGCACCGCCTCAAGAGCAAGTTCATCGTCATTAGTATTGGTAAGTACGACAATTGGTAAGTTAGGCACGTAGTTGATTAAAGTTGCTAGTGATGCCAATCCTTGACTATCTGGTAATGTTAGATCTAACAAAATCAAATCATAAGTATTTTGACTTATTTCTTGGAGGGCTTCTGCTAACCGCTTAACATGAACTAAATTAAACTCATTGGACTTGGCTGGTCTCAGAAACTCTTGTAACAACCTAGCTTCTGCCAGACTATCCTCAATTACAAGATTTTCACTGAACAGGTCACAGCCATATTCTTCAACTTGAAAGTAGGGAGTGGAGGGTGGAGAGTCAGGGAGCAACTGCTGTGTAAACAGGGGTTGCGTTCCCGCTGTTAAAGCCATAGTTGGGAGTGAGGAACCCCCTGGAACTCCCTTTGGAATAACGGGGAATTGAGGGTCAATATGCCGTGAAAAGTCAGATTTAACAAAAGGGAAATTTAAGGGGATCTTGAGATCTTTCAAGTAACCAACACAACTCTTCACACATACCCCTTAAATAATTAATAACTGAAAAATAAGCAATTTCCCATTACCCATTACCCATTCTCCATCCCCTTCATTCCGATGGCAACGTGACAGTTTCTAACCAAAACTCTTCAATTCCCTTGACTATTTTAAATAGTTGGTTGAGATTTCGTGATTTGGTAATGTAGCAATTTACATGCAAGTCATAGCTGTGAAAAATATCATCCTCATTATGTGAGGTTGTTAGCACAACTACTGGAATGCGTTTCAATTTAGGATCAGCTTTAATTTCTGCTAATACCTCCCGACCGTCCTTTTTTGGTAAATTTAAATCTAGTAAGATCAGGTCGGGACGGGCTGCATCAGCATATTGTCCTTCTTGGCGCAAATAAGCCATGGCATCCATCCCATCTCTGACCGTCACAATTTGATAAGGCACCAAGCTATTTTTCAATGCTTCTTGGATCAGACGAATATCGGCTTTATTGTCTTCCACCAAAAATATTGTTTTGTGCTTTTCGTCCATTTCTGCGCTCAAGATCAGGTCCTCCAACTGGAATCGTAAAGTAGAAGGTTGCGCCTTCATTCAGTTGTGACTCTACCCAAATTCTCCCCCTGTGAGATTCAACAATCTTTTTACAAATAGCTAGACCCATTCCTGTCCCTGCATACTCGTCTCGTGTGTGGAGACGCTGGAAGATCACAAAAATGCGATCGCTAAATTGTGGGTCAATACCAATACCATTATCTCGAACTGAAAATAGCCACTCATCTTCCAAGCGCAAAGCACCCACATGAATTACTAGAGGTTGATCACTGCGGAACTTGATAGCATTACCTATCAGGTTTTGGAATAGCTGCATCAGCTGCGTACCATCAGCCATGATATTTGGCAACGTATCATGAGTAATCACAGATCCTGTTTCAGAAATGCGTTTCCGTAAATTCGTCAAAGCGCGTTCTAAAGCCACCTCTACTTCAGTTGGTTGAAACTCGATCGCTTGTTTATCTACCTTAGAGTATGCCAGCACATCATCAATCAGCGTCTGCATTAGGCTGACTCCCTCGACGGCAAAACTAATAAACTCCTTAGCATCTTCGTCGAGTTCTTCCTTGTAGCGCATTTCTAACAGCTGTACGTAGTTGGCTACTTGATTGAGGGGTTCTTGTAAATCGTGGGAAGCAACGTATGCAAACTTTTTCAGTTCAGCATTAGAACGTTCTAAGTCTTGAGCTAGCAAAGCAAGCTCATCTGCTTGACGTAGGACGATATTCACAATTGCCTTTCGTAGTTCCAGTGCTGCTTTGATTTCCCCTGTTTTCCAAGACAAAGAGGTTAAGCGAACAGTTTCTTTCCACAGTTCAAATGATTTACGTGGACACAGGCGCATATTCCCGTCTGTTTCATTAAGTTCAAATGCGTTATTGGGATCACCACCCCAATTGACTGTTTGAATCACTTCTGGTCGAAACCACAATACATAATTGCGCTTGGAAATGGGAATAGCGAGCATTCCACTAGCAACATTCTTGAAGTTTTCCGCTTCAGGATAAATCCGTGGTAGAGAATCTGTATAGAAAATTTCGCCTTCGACGTTATTCTTTAACCATTGCACCAATAAATTCAAATCTTCTTCTTTGGGTGTCTCACCAATCAACGTGTAATTTCCACCAAAGCATACTGCTGCACCTTGAGCATTAGTTAGATCTAGAAGATTTGGTTTATGCTTCACTAAACCATCAATAAAGTTTTCTTCTTGTGACATATATTCAATCAATGCTGATTGGACATATGTCAGTTTCATGTGAATATCGTAGTCTTCAGTTTCTTCTCTGGCTGAAATTTCTGAAAATATGACTCGTCCTAAAAATTCGCAGGCTTTTCTTAACTCATAGGAGACATATTTAGGTGTCTGATGATGACAAGCAATCAGACCCCAAAGTTTTCCTCCTTTTATTAAAGAAATAGTCAAAGAAGCACCTACACCCATGTTGTGTAAATACTCAATATGACAGGAGGAAGCACTTCTAAGACTTGAGTTGGTTAAATCAACTGGCTGCTGGGTAACTGGATGATGAATTGGGAAAATTTCTGCAGAATCAGCATGAGTATCTGGTATTAATCTAATCCAATTGGAAGCAAATAACTTTCTTGCTGGTTTGGGAATATCTGATTCTGGATAGTGGAGACCTAAATAAGGTTCCATGGTTTCTAATTTTTCTTCAGCAATCACAGAGCCATGCCCATCATCATCAAATTTATAAAGCATAACTCTGTCAAACCCTGTCACCTTCCTCACTTCTTGGACAATGATGTGACAAAAATCCTTAAGATTTGCTGTTTCTTCAAGCTGATTGATGGATGCTCTAGCTAGATGATAGAAGCTTAAAAATGGAATATTTTCCTGAGAAATCGCAGGCTCTAATTCTAGAATCAACAACCCATCTGAGTTGCGGTGAAATACTCCATCAAATATTACATAATCATCACCTTGTTTTCTTACCCAGATTTTAGTGGGATTGATGAAATCAAGTGACTCTTCTACTAGTCCTGCTTGTATTCTCTCTACCTGAAATGGGTCAAGCAAGTTATCTAACTTCTGTTGTAAGAGGTCTTCAGGAGAGATACCAAAAACAGAAGACACATTTTTGCTAACTTGCAATATTGTCAAATCTGGTTCTTGAAGAACTAAGAGAATTCCGTGAGTTTGAATTTGACTAGATAGATGAATGGGTGCTTCTTTCAAGCTAGTCACATTTGCATGAGACAGTTGTACAGCAGGATACTCAGTATACATTTTGGTCCTCCTATTTGCTCTAGGATCATCAAAACCAGTTATCCGTCTGCGGCGAAGTATCTTGTCTTGGAAACGAGTCTTAACCTAGATATTACAGGAGCGGTACAAATGGTTTTTCTGCTTGCTTCTCTCTGACAGTTTAACAAGCTGATAAAGATGTATTTCATAAGAAATATTAAAAAACTGTGATTATTTACACTTTTTTAAACGTTACTTTTTGACATCCTCCCTAAGCTTGAAGTCATTCACGTCTTGCTGCCTTCCTATAGAGGGTAGTTCATTAGCAAAGTGTGGGATACCTAATATATTAAGTCATGCCAAACCTAAAGAGTGCTCATTAACCTCATCTTTAATAGCAATAGTAATTTATTTTTGACTGAAAACCCAAAATTCAATACTTAGACAGAATTAATTACAAACAAAAAGTTTATTGAAGTCTTGTTAAGAGTTTCCTGTCTCTTGTTCCCCGTTCCCTATCTCCAAAGAGTGAATTGTATTTTTTCCAAATAATTTTTGATAAAGCAATTAATTTGTCAAATAGACAAATATTTGCATTATGGACACTCAAGGAATAACCAATTATGAGCCAAATACTTCAACACTGGGAGATCACTTGGCAGAGCCAAAGTCGAACTAATTGGCCTAATATAAGAGTCGATACGGAAGCAGAGCTTATTATTAGAAGTAGCGATCGCGCTACCAAAAAAATTTTTGTGAATCAAATAATTCTACGTCCAAAAAGTAGTCTATCAATAACAATTGGGGCAACAGTAGACTGTAGGCGAGTGAGGCGACTGTGTCAAGGGCTAGAGATTGACGGTATTCTGTTGCAATTAGACAAAGATAGCTTTGGTTATGACATATTAGATTCAATTTGGTCTATTTACCTTTGTCCCACGCCTCAAAAGATTCGACACAAAATAAAAGAAGAAAACGAATTACAAACACATAGCGTGTGTTTTTTTGCAGAACCAGTATATTTTAATACTCGAGAAGATTGCAAATACTTTAGTGGCGATATGCGGCTTAAATGTGCAGTTAATCCATCTATTTCATGTTTTATTTGCGCTGATTATGTTCAACGAGATAGCGATCCTATCTGAATTTTAAAAATTAAAAGGCTTAAAATCCCGGTTTCTCTAAGAAACCGGGATTCTCATTTTTCCCGAATGATTTAGGAAACATATTGTCAACCTACTTTTCCTACTTTTTCGATTTTTCCAATTGAGAAATATCCCACTTTTCCTACTTTTTTAATTTTTCTAATCGAGAAATATCCTACTTTTCTTACTTTTGTATTTATCTTGTTTCTGATATCTTATTTTTAGTAAGTCTAATATTTTATAGTTAAGTCAAAAGCAATCCTAATGCTACTGCGTAAGGATTGCTTTATTATTGAAGCATCTATTTGCAATGCTCCTAGCTTGCTTATATCATTTCACAAAATTCTTGATACAAATTCTCTTCCTTGTCCTCCTTGTCTTTTGGTTGCCAAATGTATCAAATTTATAGTGAAACGGCATTATATCCAGGTTTTTATACCCAACCACATGATCCGTTGTTCATAACTCTCCTGTGAAAGAGGTAGCCCTAGGTAGATGGGTAGCCAGAAGACTAAGGCAAACAAGATAAGAAATATAGTTGTGACACCAAAAAAACGGAATTCTTTGTAATAGCTGCGAAGACACTGATCGACTAACCAAGCGATCGCCAAGAACGCAAACACGACACCTGTCATGTAATGATAGATAAAAACACAACGAGTAACTGTCACCCAAGGTAAAATATTAGCAGCATACAGTACAACTAAGTACAAAGCGATCCAGGTATCCACAGAAAGTACTGTAGGAGCAGAAAAGCGTTTTTGTTTTATCAAAGGAATGACAAATTGTGACACCAGCATTCCTACTAAAAAAACAAGAGCGAAAAGACCAAACCACCAGAGAATAGGATTGCCCATTGCATGGACATCATAAACAACTTTTCCAGTTCCTGAGGGTAAAGGCGGTCCCATCACAGGTAATGGATCTTTGATGCTGCTCGTAGTCCCATAAAAATATGCCATGGGTCTAATCATTAATGGCCATGTGTACCATGCAGAACAGTAGGGATGAACCTTGGAACCATTACCACCAAGACGTTCGTGAAACCATAAAATTTGCTTATGGACTTCTACAAAATCGTATCTTGTATCTAGTTGTAAATGAGGAATCCAGATGATAGCGTAAGTAACAACTGGTATAACTCCTAAGTAAAAGAGAACCTGAAAAATATTCAACTGAGTCAAATTTTGTAGTGGTGACTGCAGATTCCTACCAGACATTATAGAGACGCCATCTTTTGGTGGTCTCGCAGAGAACTTATTGGTTGCGATATGCTTTGCCCAAGCAACTATCCAAATCAAATAAGTACCTAATAAATAACATAAACCATTCCACTTGGTAGCAACTGATGCACCTAAAGCAATGCCAGAGATTATCAGCCAAAATCTGCGTTGCTGTCTTTGATGTGCTAATGCCAATAATAGAAACCACTGCCCTAACAACCCAAAAATCACAATATATTGATTGATCAGAGCATAACGGGACTCGACAATAAAAATGCCATCACAAGCTGTGAACAACCCAGCAAGTAAGGCAAAGCTACGACGATAACTTAATTGGTAGGCAATTCCAGCAACGATTAACGGAATAAATGAGCCAGAAAAAGCATTGATCCATCGATAATTTATAGGTGATAGTAGCGAGCCTGCAAATCCATTGACCTCATTTTTCCAAAAGGGAAGGTGACTACTGAGCCAAATTCCTAGCCCAATGATCAATTTACCTAGAGGGGGATGACCATCAAAAAATGGCACATGGGTGAGGTAGTCATTGCCAAATGTAGCGTAATAAACTTCATCAAATACGAAGGTGTTAAAGCGCCCTAATCCCCAAAATCGCAGAGTAAGTGACAGCAGGAATACTCCTGTAAGGCCAATCCAAAACCACTTTTTAATCATTCGTCATTCAATAGTTAGTCACCAATAGGTTAATTAAATTCATCATTGGTCCTTTGCCCTTTGTCCTTAGTGAGCAATGACCAATGACAAAGGACTCATGACTAATGGCTATTTTCCACTTTTGCAACTTCTAGAATTGTCTTTAAAACAGAGTCAGGATTAAGACTGATAGAGTCAATTCCTTGTTTCACTAGAAACTGGGCAAATTCTGGGTAGTCACTGGGCGCTTGTCCGCAAATGCCGATTTTGCGGTTGTGTTTTTTTGCCGCGGCGATCGCGAACTTCACCATTTGCTTGACACCCTCACTACGCTCATCAAACAATCGTGCCACCAATGCTGAATCCCGATCAATACCTAATGTCAACTGAGTTAGGTCATTAGAACCAATTGAGAATCCATCAAAAACTTGTGCAAATTCCTCAGCCAAGATGACATTGTTCGGCAACTCGCACATCACGTAAACTTGTAAATCGTTAACCCCCTGCTGTAATCCATTTTTTGCCATTTCTGCCAACACCAGACGTCCTTCATCAGGAGTGCGACAAAAAGGAATCATTGGGATAACGTTTGTCAAACCCATCTCCTCTCTAACTCGCTTAATAGCATGACATTCAAGAGCAAAAGCTTCTCTATAGCCTTGATCATAGTACCGTGCTGCCCCTCGCCAGCCAAGCATTGGGTTTTCTTCGACGGGTTCAAACTGTCTACCCCCTAGTAAATTTGCATACTCATTACTCTTAAAATCTGACATGCGCACAATCACTTGTTTGGGATAAAATGCGCCAGCAATCCTACCAATACCTTGAGCAAGTTTATCGACAAAATACTGGGGTTTATCATCGTAAAGTGCGGTGATCTCAGCAATTTTGGCTTTCACAAATTCGTCTTCTAACTTGTCAAAATGAATCAAAGCCATGGGATGGGTCTGGATGTAGTTAGCAATGATAAACTCTGTCCTTGCTAAACCTACTCCTTGATTAGGAATCGCAGACAAACTGAAAGCTTCCTGAGGATTACCCACATTCATTAAAATTTGGGTACGGGTGTGGGGTAAGTTCTCTAGGAGAACTTCTGTCACCTCAAAAGGTAACAATCCTTGATATACCCTGCCTTCATCTCCTTCGGCACAAGAAACTGTGATGTCTTGACCAGTTTTCAAAACTTCTGTGGCATTACCACATCCCACAATAGCAGGTACACCCAATTCCCGGGCAATGATTGCTGCATGGCATGTACGTCCACCTTGATTGGTAATAATCGCACTTGCTTTTTTCATGATGGGTTCCCAATCAGGATCTGTTCTCTCTGTGACTAAGACTTCTCCTGCTTGGAATTGCTCAATTTTTTGAATATCACGGATTAAGTTAACCTTGCCTTGACTTATCGCTTCTCCAATCGCGCGACCTGTGACCACAGGAACAAGAGCAGAGGAAGACAATTCTTCCCCTACTCCTTTTATAAGGCGATAACTTCTTAATATATTCTGCTCTCTTTGGGATTGGACAGTTTCAGGACGTGCTTGCACAACAAATAGTTCGTTGCTTATGCCATCTTTTGCCCACTCAATATCCATGGGAGTGTAGTAGCCATTCACCTGGGAATAATGGTCTTCAATCAAACATGCCCACTGAGCAAGCTGTAAAATTTCATCGTCAGTTAAAGCAAATTTTCCTTTATCACCAGGAGAGACGGGCACATTTTTTGTGAATTTAGAGCCATCGTCGTAAACCATTTTTAGTTCTTTGCTGCCTAATCTTTTATCAATGATTGGGCGAAACCCTGCTTTTAAAGTAGGTTTAAAAACATAATATTCATCTGGGTTTACGGTTCCTTGAACGACATTTTCTCCTAAGCCATACGCAGCAGTGATCAGCGCAGCATTTTGGAACCCTGTTTCGGTTTCAATAGAAAACATGACCCCAGAGGAGGCTAAGTCAGAGCGCACCATTTTTTGCACACCAACAGCAAGAGCAACGCTAAAGTGGTCAAATCCCTTGATTTGGCGATAAGAAATAGCGCGATTAGTGAATAGAGAGGCAAAGCATTTATGACAAGCTCCTAAAACTCCTTCAACACCAGTGACGTTCAGGTAAGATTCTTGTTGTCCAGCAAAACTAGCATCAGGGAGATCTTCAGCAGTGGCGCTGGAACGGACTGCTACGTCTACTACGTATTTGTCTGGAAATTCTTGTATTTTTGTACTAGAGTCAGAATCTGAATGTTTTTCAGGGATGGAATGACACAAGGCTTTGTAGGCTGTAGCGATCGCATCTCGTAACTCTTTGGGAAATGGTGTGTGTAGTAGTAATGATCTTGCTTTTTTCCCTCGTTGTTGTAAATCTTTTACATCCTCAACATCTAAGTCAGCCAAAAGTTTGCGCAACTTATCTTCTAACCCGGCTGATTCGATGAAATATCGATAGGCATATGCAGTGGTGGCAAATCCGTTGGGAATATTCACTCCTTTGGGTGTCAGTTGTTGAATCATTTCCCCTAAAGATGCATTTTTACCCCCGACTAAAGGTATGTCGCTAATGCCAACTTCATTAAACCAGAGGATGAGCGATCGCTCTTTGGCAGAATGGGACAAAGTATTTTTAGCTACTGTAACCATCTGTAATTAACCTCATTAGTAGATTTTCTGGTTGTTCAATTTTTTGAGCGATCGCTGGTATCTAATTTGTAATCTACTCCAAATTTTATCAAAATGCCTTAAAACCCCATCTGTCTTACTTTTTGTTAAAGAAGAGTACATTTGAGCTTGGGATTTAAACCCCCAAGAAGCTACCTAGTTTGATAGAATTCCTGCTGAATTCTGAGGACTAAGTTGTCTTGTTCTTTCAGGGTAAGATATGTGAACACAACTTGCTCATAGGCTATTAGATATATATCGCAGTTTTATTTAAGTTATGAAAATTCTCAGTTCCACCAAACCCGGTTTCTTTAAGAAACCGGGTTTCTCTACCCTCACGAATCATTTAGGCTCGCTATAATAGATGATTGTAAAGAAGTAAGTCATTAATTGCAGTTCTCTCTAAAACATTGTGCTAGAAAGTGTTTCTTGTATGGTTTAAATCAGGATGGTGTGCAAGAAAGTAAAATGATGCAAGACTTGCTTCATTAGTCAAGAGTTCAAGGTCAATGTTTAACAAAACTTTGGACTAGAAACTTTTGACTATATACTGTATTGCATTGCTAAACTACCCATGGGAACAATCGCTTATTTTCACTAGAACAACGGTTTAAAGAGGGAGTCATGGCGGGCAAATACGACAAGATTTTTAATTCAAAAAAGTCTTTAGAAGAATCACTTAGTCCAGAAGAAGGAATAGCAGCGATCGCAGTTGTCACCGCAGTTGCTGATTCTTCGTTCGATGATGTCGATGTAGATCTGCTAGCTGATGTACTGTGGGGATTTGAGGTATTTGAAGAATATTCAGATGACGATTTGTTAGAAATGGTCGATAGACTTTTAGTCCTTGCTGAAGATGAGGGACTAGGCCCATTGTTTAACACTGCCAGTAAATCTCTTGCAGAAGATTTGGTGAGAGATGCTTATGCAGCGGCGGTAAGTGTACTTATAGACGAAGATGAACTGCGCATTCCCAAAGGGAAAATGACCTTACTGAAAAAGCTACAGGAAGCTTTAGCAATTCAGGATGACGATGCACAGGAAATTATAGACGAGGTTATTGCTGCCTTTGAAGAAGCAGAAGAGGAAGGCTTTGACGACGAAGACGAGGATGAAATTCTTCTCGAAGAAGATAGTAGCCAAGAAGGTTATGAGTCACCTTTGGGTAATTTTATCGTCCCAATTCCAGTTGACTCCCAACATGGTGGTAGGATTCTAACACAAGAAGGGACAGTCAGCTTTTCCGATGATGTTGGCACTTTGCTGAGAATAGATTACTATCCTGTTGCCTCTGAACAACAGGAGGAAGTGCACTCTATTGGACAGGAACAATATCTCCGCTCAATTCTCCTGAATAAATATATACCTCAGGCGATCATTGCCAATTTGCCAGAAGCTTCCGTAGAGTATACGGAATATCTGGAAGATGCAGTGACTGGAGCTTATTTTGCAGTCGTGAATATGCCAGAAGGTTCAACACTGCCTAAAACTGGAAACAATGGTACTGCTAGTAGGTTAAATGCTTACTTGGGACTGCTGACATTTACGGAAGGTGATTACTTATATATAGTGAGCAGTCAACGCAGCTTTTTTGACGGTGAAACCCCTACTACTGCTCAAACAGAAGCGGAACAAATTAAGCAGAAGATCTTAGAGTTTGTGGATACTATTGAGTTCACTTAGCGCAATATTACATCAGTTCGTAATGAAATGATAATAACGCGTATTATTCGTCATCGTTGTGCTTGAGTGCAAAAAGTTACGGACTTATGTAAAACTTAAATGTATTTTAAATTACCTACACTGATATCAGTGTAGGCTTTTAGTTTTTTTACATTGATATTAAGCTTTTAAAAATTGGCTAATAATAAATCAGCTATACTATTTGCTATATATATGTACAATTTAGAGATTAAATCGTTAAAATTAGGTTGAATTAGTAGTATATTTTTTAACTAATAGTAGTAGAATAAAACACAAATTAAAAATTAAGTCATCTAAAAGACCTCCCATCATTGCCTTTTTTAGGAAAATGCATTGTTATGAGTAATAATCAAACAGTACTTCTTTGGTTTCACGATAGAGATAGAGTAGTCTTTTATACGGACAATACTGTATAGCAAGCAATTATAGAATACCTCAATGGAAGTTATTTGAGTCAATAGTGTCCGTATGACTCAAAACTCAAACAATTATCTCTTGAAAAGTCTTTTATCATAATCAATGCTTGTAAAAACATAGCAAATATCAAAATAATATATGCTTAATAAAACAGTCGTGAGATCACAACAGTGAGTTGCAAATATTTACCCTAAATGTGCATCTAAATTGCACAGCAACTCGTAGTAATCGCTAGCTATCAGTGGTTACAAGTCTTTAAGTAACTGTAAGTGCAAAATCTGCCAACTTAAATAGAGCAAGTTATCTTTACCCACCTCTTTATACCAATTCAAAATATTCCCTTCGGGTACGCTACGCGTTAGCGCAACTTCTCCTTTGGAGACACAAAGTTAAGAAAACTAGACTTAACCAGAGTTTCTGATTTTAGATCTGTCGCTGAATGTTAGTGAATTGGTATGACCCAGTCTGAGCCTTGCAACAAATTCTTATACCCAGGGCAAGCATTCTACCGTGAGTGACATTTTCTAATCTTTCATCACATTTGAGTGAACTTATTGTCAATAGGATGATGCAACATGAGTAGTGCTTATGACCCCAGTCTAGTAACTCTGTCAGTTCTAATAGCGGTAGTTGCCTCATATACCGCTCTCGATCTCGCGGGACGAGTCACCACAACCCTAGGTCAAACTAGGATATCTTGGCTGATTGGTGGTGCGATCGCTATGGGCATTGGCATCTGGTCAATGCACTTTGTAGGGATGTTGGCTTTAAGCATGCCGATCGCAATATTTTACGATCTGCCGGGCGTTTTATTTTCAATAGTGCCGGCCATATTAGCATCTGGAGGGGCGCTTTGGCTAGCTAGCCGCACAGTATTAAGCATTCAACAGTTGTTGCTAGGCGGAATGTTAATGGGTATAGGCATTGCATTCATGCATTATAGCGGGATGGCAGCCATGAGAATGGATGCGAGCGTTCATTACGATCCACTGCTATTTATCTTGTCTGTTGGTATTGCCATTGGTGCATCAGTTGTAGCACTTTGGATTGCATTTAAATTACGTACACAATCTGGAAAACCTAGAAAGCTACCTCAAATTTTAAGTGCCTTGGTCATGGGGTTGGCTATTTCTGGAATGCACTATACAGGAATGGCTGCTGCTCAATTCACGCCTACTAAAGCTGTGGTAGCTGTTTCCAGCAAAATCATGCAAGCTTCCTTAACATGGTTAGCTGTAGGTATTGGAATTGGGACATTAATTATTCTCTGCTTTACACTATTGACTTCATTTATAGATAGACAAATTGTTGACCAGACAATGCAATTGATGGCGCAAAAAGAAGCTTCATCTCAACAAGCAGAATTATTTACCAACATTACTTTGCGTATTCGCCAATCTCTGAAATTAGAGGATGTTCTCAACACTGCTGTGAATGAAATTTGTCAAGCTCTGAAATTAGAGCGTGTGATTATTTATCGCTTTAATTCTGACTGGAGTGGAATTGTCATTGCAGAATCGGTCATTGAAGGATTGAATAAAATTTTAGGCAAAACAACCACCACCAAATTTTGGGATTGGAAAGACTATATTGGAAAATACAGCAGTGGTCAGGTTTGGGCTGTCAACAATGTTTATACAGAAAGCTTGACAGATAGCCAACGTCAAAGCCTAGAGGAGTTTGAAGTTAAGGCTTACATAGCAGCGCCAATTCTTGAAAAAAACCAGCTTCTAGGCTTATTGTTTGTTCACCAATGTTCTCGGCCTCGGGTTTGGCAGCAACATGAAATTGATTTATGTGCACAGTTAGCGATTCAAATTGGAGTTGCCATAGAACAGGCAAATCTCCTCACTCAACTCAGTTCAGTCCAGGAAACCCTCAAGTTGCAAGAACGTGCGATCGCAGCCGCAACTAATGGCATTGTCATTAGCGATCCAAAACTACCAGACAATCCACTAATTTTTTGTAACCCTGCATTTGAAAAAATCACTGGTTATTTTCTACGAGATGTACTGGGAACTAACTGCCGATTTCTGCAAGGACCACAGACAGATCCCACCACTGTTGAACAGATTCGCAACGCAGTGAGTGAGGAACGTGAGTGCCAAGTTGTGCTGAAAAATTATCGTCAAGATGGAACTTCATTCTGGAATGAATTGACGATCTCTCCAGTACGAGACACAAATGGAAAAGTCATAAACTTTATTGGTGTGCTTGTTGATATCACTGAACGTAAACAGGTAGAAGAAGAAATAAGGCTAAGTAAAGAAACTCTCCAAAAGCATTTAGCAGAGTTGCTAGATGATATCAAAGAAGCTGCTAAAGGAGATCTCACAGTTTATGCTGAAGTGACCAGTGGTGAAATTGGAATAGTTGCTGACTTTTTCAATGACATTATTGAGAGTTTGCGGAAAATTGTCGCTGCAGTCAAAGTTGCTACTGAGAAGGTAAATATGTGTGTTGGAGAGAATTCTATTGCTATTCAGCATTTAGCAGATGAAGCCTTTAAACAAGCTGAGGAAATTACACATACATTAGAATCTCTCGATCACATGGTGATGTCTATTCAGGCAGTGGCAGAGAGTGCTCACCAAGCAGCGGCAATGGTTCGTGCTGCCTCAGCCACTGCTGAAGCAGGAGGAGTCGCAATGGAACGTACTGTTTCTAGCATTCTAAACCTGCAATCAACTGCTTCAGAGACAGTCAAAAAAGTCAAACGTCTTGGAGACTCTTCTCAAGAGATCTCCAAAGTTGTGTCATTAATTGACCAAATTGCAATGCAAACCAACTTGTTATCGCTTAATACCAGTATTGAAGCAGCAAAAGTGGGTGAAGAGGGTCAGGCATTTACAGTGGTGGCGGAAGAAGTCAGTCGATTAGCTGTTCAGTCAGTTCAGGCAACAAAAGAAATTCAACAAATCGTAGAAAATATTCAATTGGAAACAGCAGAAGTTATCCAATCAGTGGAACTAGGTATGGATCAGGTTGTCGAAGGGACTAATTTGGTCAAAGATGCCAAGCAGAGTCTGGAGCAAATTATTGAAGTGTCCCGTCAAATTGATTTGTTGGCTCAGTCAATTTCCTCTGCAACAGTGTCTCAAGTGCAAACTTCTCAATCTGTCGCATCCCTGATGGAACAAATTGCTCAAGCTTCGTTCAGCACGAGTTATTTCTCGCGCCAAGCATCTAGTTCTCTGCAAGAAACTGTAGAGGTAGCGCAGAAGCTACAAACTTCTGTAAGTGTATTCAAAACATCGCATTAGTTTTGAGAGGTTCGTAGTGAGCACAAAGCGTTCTTACTACGAACTTTCACCACCCCGCAAAATTATGGGACAGACCAGTATCCCTCTTTAAGTCTTAAATAAGAAGTACGGTAAATTGATAAATATATAGTAAATTGTTAATGTAAAAATTGTCTATCTCTAATAACAATTGGTGAAAAATGCCAATTCAAGACACAGTGTCCAGTTGGGAGCAACTGTTTGAGATTGCTCAACAAAATACTTCTGCTCGACGGGTACGTAGACCAGGACAGTCGCCTTCTACCGCTCCTATTCCTAGCAGTCTCCATAAACTGCCTCCCAACACAACACCGCCAGTGCTGCTCTACCGGGATACCAACTCTTGGTGTCCTTTCTGTGAAAGAGTTTGGTTTGCTTTGGAAGAAAAGGAAATTCCGTTTGAGACGGAGTTTATTGATCTGAGTAACAAGCCCAAATGGTACACAGATTTAGTTCCTACAGCCCTTGTCCCCTCTGCAAAAATTGAGGGTCAGTTAGTTTATGAATCGAAAGATATTCTTTTAGCCTTGGAAGAGAAATTTGGCTCATCCCTGCTCCCTGAAGACTCACAGGAAAACGCTGTTGCAAGACAGTTAGTTGAGAATGCCGAAACCAATGGTTTTCTAGGCGCTGCCTACAAATTCTTGAGAGAGAAGACTTCAGATTCTCAGGAGTTAGCCAATTTACAGACAGCGTTTGAAGCCAAATTAGATGAGCTTGAGCAAGCTTTGGCTATATACCCAGGTCCCTACTTTGTATCAACGTTTAGCCTGGTAGATATTATGTATAGCCCTCATCTTGACCGCTTAGCAGCTAACTTACCTGTGTACCGAGGCTATCATATCAAGGGAAATGCACGATTCCCTCGCATTAATGCTTGGTTTGAGGCAATCAATCAACGTCCTGCCTATCATCGGGTAAGGTCAGATAGTACCACCAACAATTTACTACTGCGCCGTAGATTTGGCTTGGAGCCAATCGGCAATCCATTACCTCTGAATGCAGCAGATAGTGAGGCAATTCAATATCGTGCAGAAGCCGCTGAGAGGTTGAGTGATAATCGGGAAGCAGCGATCGCAGATATCCTGAAAAACTCTGGGGTGCAAGCATTGGCAGTCGATGGCGATACTTCAGTGTTTAGAGATGCTGTTGATCTTCACCTGAGACTTCTAACAGAGTATCTCATTTATGGCAATGGCTCACCTTTACTGGGTGGAAGAACAGGTGGCAAAGATAGTATTGATCCGATTGTGGCTGCTGTTGGCGCTATCACACTTGCCTATGTGAGGAATCGTATCTGTGCCCCTCGAGATATGAGTGCGGGTGCTGCCACGGCATTTCGGTCTGCTGCTGATAAGGTGTTAGCATCGCTTTATTAAAGAAGAAATCAGAACGTGGTGGGTCTCTCGGCTTGAGGTGATGGGGGTTAGGGGGACAGGGGGGACAGGGGGACAGGGAGGACAGGGGGGACAAGGAGGACAGGGGGGATAAAGGGGAGGATTTGTATTCGGGATTTTGTGAAATGGTGTGAGTTTTCAGTGTTCTGAGGTTAATTCTCCCCCAATGATAAAACTTGACTAAATCGATAGATATATTGGATAATACTTTTCAAATAGTTTGTTTATCTAACAGTTTGTTTAACATCTAATAAGTAGATCCGGTATGGGTTCGTTTAAACGGTGAGACCAGTGACAAGATTGACCCTACTACACCTACTACATACGTAGGTAGTAAAGCCATTCCAACTATTTCTTTTTGATACCTGAAGCAACAGAAGAAAATGAGTACAAAAAAACAACTTAGACTGGGTGCGTTCTTGCCAGGAACTGGACACCATGTAGCAGCATGGCGTCACCCTAACGCGCAAGCAGATGGTGGTTTGAACTTCCAACATTATCGCCAGCTTGCACAAACTGCGGAACGCGGTAAATTTGACATGATCTTCCTTGCTGATGGGGTAGCTGTCCGGCAACGGGGGGAAGGAAAGGAAGCTTTGAGCCGAACATCTGTTGTCCATTTTGAACCCTTGACCTTGTTGTCGGCTTTATCTGCAGTGACAGAGCATATTGGTTTGACTGCGACGGTTTCAACAACTTACAACGAACCCTATCACCTGGCTCGTAAATTCGCGTCCTTGGATTATCTCAGTGGTGGTCGTGCTGGATGGAATCTTGTAACTTCTGCATCCGAAGCTGAAGCAAAAAACTTCAACCGGGAAAAGCACATGGAGCATACACTGCGCTATGAGCGTGCTCAAGAGTTTGTAGATGTTGTGAAAGCATTGTGGGATAGTTGGGAGGACGATGCTTTTTTACGAGACAAGGAATCTGGTGTTTACTTTGATCCCGACAAGTTGCACATTCCCAACCACAAAGGTGAGCACTTTTCAGTGCGTGGGCCACTTAATGTAGCTCGTCCACCACAAGGATATCCAGTTATTATCCAAGCTGGTTCTTCCGAAGATGGCAAGAATCTTGCTGCCAAAACAGCAGAGGTGATCTTCACTGCTCAGCAGACCCTGCAAGAAGCTCAGGCATTCTATACAGACGTGAAGGGGAGACTTGTAAAATACGGGCGTTCTCCCGACAGTCTCAAGATCATGCCAGGAGTGTTCCCAGTCATTGGCAAGACTGAGCAGGAGGCTGCAGATAAATTTGCTCAACTTCAGGAATTAATTGATCCACAAGTTGGATTAGGCTTGCTTTCAACGATGATCGGCGGATTTGATTTGTCTGGTTACCCAGTAGATGGCCCACTGCCAGATTTACCAGAAACTAACGGTGGCAAAAGTCGTCAGAAGTTGCTCACTGAGCTAGCCCACAGAGAGAATTTAACAATTCGGCAACTGTATTTATCAATTGCTGGAGCACGTGGGCACAAACAGATCTTCGGAACACCAGAACAGATTGCCGATTTTCTAGAAGATTGGTTCGTGAATGGTGGCGCTGATGGGTTCAATATTATGCCGCCTTACTTGCCTGGTGGTCTTGATGATTTTGTGAATTTGGTAATTCCTGAACTCCAACGCCGAGGACTCTTTCGTACCGAGTACGAAGGTCGAACCCTGCGTGAAAATCTCGGACTTCCCCGTCCAGTTAACCAGTTTGCATCGCCTCAACTGGCGGCTGTTGGTGCTTCCTCGTGATTAACGACTTACGAATCTTTTTGCAAATCTTATAGGAGATGTAAAGATATGAGTTTTCAAAACTTTGAGGTACAACCAGTTGCAGGACGCATTGGTGCGGAGATTGTGGGTGTTGACTTGAGTGCTGATCTAAGCAATGACATTATTAGCGAGATCCGCAAGGCTTTAGTTCAATATAAGGTGCTCTTCTTCCGTCACCAGCAGTTAGATGCTAAAGGTCAGGTTGCCTTTGCTCGTCGATTTGGTGAGGTTACTACGGCTCACCCCACAGTCCCTTCACTCGCCGAACACCCAGAAGTTCTCGACCTAA
The DNA here is from genome assembly GCA_021324415.1 of Nostocales cyanobacterium Centralia_MAG_434. GTDB lineage: Bacteria > Cyanobacteriota > Cyanobacteriia > Cyanobacteriales > Nostocaceae > JAJPJF01. Next base: position 8,379 of record JAJPJF010000070.1, on the reverse strand, counting down.
ATTATGGTCGAACTGTTGCCCGTGCAAATAACTGGCACACTGATGTTACATTTGTAGACCGTCCTCCACTCGGGTCGATCTTGCGGGCACTTGTTATTCCTCCATCAGGAGGTGATACCATCTGGGCAAACTCTGTGACTGCATACCAGGACTTACCGCCTATTCTGCGTAATCTTGCGGATCAGCTATGGGCTGTACATAGCAACGCCTATGACTATGTGACAGCTGCAGTTGATCTTCCTGAAGAGATCAAGGCTTACCGAGAGATCTTTACCTCAACTGTATATGAAACCCTTCATCCGGTTGTACGTGTTCATCCGGAGTCTGGAGAGCGTGGGCTCTTTATCGGTGGTTTTGTTCGTCAAATCCGTGGGCTATCATCAACAGAATCTGCTGATATTGTCCGACTGTTGCAGTCATACGTAACACGCCCCGAGAACACCATCCGCTGGCGTTGGCAAGTTGGCGATGTGGCTTTCTGGGACAACCGTGCTACTCAACACTATGCGATCGCCGATTACGGTGATCAATCCCGCCATGTTCAGCGAGTTACAATCTCGGGCGATATCCCAGTCAGCATTGATGGCAAACACAGTGAGGCAATCAAGGGAGACTCTTCTGCATACAACCGAATCCCAGTTCCAGCTTAGGAGGTAGTTGACTGATAACAACTGTGAGGTAGGCAAGATGCCTGTTACTTGATGGAGGTGGGCATCTAGCCCACCCCATAATAATGTACATCGGGCAAATCTCAAGTGATGATAGTTACCTTCCCTGTATCTAGGTCGTAACGACCTCCCACGATTTTTAATTTGCCTGAGTGTAACCGCTCCTGTAAGAGTGGCGATCGCTGCAATTGTTCAATTTGATAGTGCACATTTGCCACGACTGCGTTTTCCACTGCGTCGCCCGGTTGACTCTTAACTTTTTCTAAGGCTGGCTTAATTGCTTTAACAAAAGTACCAATTTCACCCAGCAGCGCTTGTTTTTGGACGGCTGCGGTAACAGCCCCACATCGTTCATGACCCAGCACCATTAATAATGGAGTGCCCAGTAGGGCAACAGCATATTCAATACTGCCTGTTGCTTCAGGGGTAGCAATATTTCCAGCGATTCGAACATCAAAGATATCCCCGATACCCTGATCGAAAACAATTTCTGCTGGTACCCGTGAATCTGCACAACTGAGAATGGTTGCAAATGGATGTTGAGTTTGAGCGACTTCCTGCAATCTCAGCGCCGACTGATGCGGGTATTGAGCTTGATGTTGAATAAACCGCTGATTTCCTTCTATCAACTTTTGCAGTGCTGCATCGGGACTGAGAGATTGAGGAACCGTCGCAGATAATTCGGCAGCTTTAGCTGGTTGCATCTGCCAAAGCAAATCGCTGGCAGTAAGCATCATCCCAAACGTCCCCATAACTCCTAACTTTAAAAAGTTACGGCGTTCTATGGAATTTTTATTTGGATTCATGATATTGTTATAATGATGCTACACATTTTGTAGAGCGAATCTCCATCACATCGGAGATATAGCAGGTGCCACCAAATTTGTTGAGTAGTGGTCTGATGTTTTCTACTACTGGTTTAACGTGCTCCGGCATGCAAAATGCAATTATGTACACGTTATCGAGCATTGTCATATCCAAATCTTCTGCTGAGCCTCGTAATCCCTTGCCAGCAACGTTTCGGATCACAACATGACCATGAACACCTGAGTGATCTAAACCTTCTAAAATTTTGCTAAGTTCAAATGCATTGGCAATAATTTCTATCTTTTTAACTGGGTGCATTATAGTTACCTCCAAAATAGGTTAATGCCATATAAATACAATGGAATTCCCACAATAATATTGAACGGGAATGTCACTGCTAGAGCGGTAGAAACATACAGACTAGGGTTCGCTTCTGGAACAGTTAACCGCATGGCTGCTGGAACAGCAATGTAAGAGGCACTGGCACACAACACAGCGAACAAGAGTGAATCTCCCTCAGGCATACCAATGAATTTCGCAATCAATAACCCAATAGTTGCATTAAGTATTGGAATTAGTATGGCAAATAAAATCAGGAAAACTCCGGTTTTTTGCAAGTCTTTAATTCTTCTTGCCGCAACCAGTCCCATGTCCAATAAAAAGAAGGTGAGAACGCCATAAAACAGCCCTTGTGAAAAGGGTTCTAAGACTTGCCAACCATGTTCTCCTGTCAACAAGCCTATTAGGAGGCTACCCACTAACAGAAAGACTGAACTATTCAAAAATGCTTCTTGCAAAACGTCCGGCCATGAAAACTCTCGTTTCTCATCAATGGTGAATAAATTCACCAAGATAAGACCAACAATGATGGCTGGAGATTCCATGAGGGCAAGAGCTGCTACCATGTAGCCGTCAAATTGAATGCCAAGCTCATTGAGAAAGGCACTAGCGGTGATAAAGGTGACAGCACTGATAGAGCCGTAAGTTGCAGCGATCGCCGCAGCATCATAAGTATCCAGTTTCAGTTTTAGGATAAAAAAAGTATAAACTGGGACAAAACAAGCCATTAATATCGCTGCTAGGAGCGTGAGAACTACTTCCTGAGTGAGTCCGCCTTTAACAAGTTCTACCCCTCCTTTAAAACCAATCGCAAACAGCAGATAAAGCGATAGGAGTTTGGGCACAGGGGCAGGAATTTCCAGATCGGACTTGACAAAAACAGCAGTCATCCCCAGAAAGAAAAACAGAATTGGCGGATTCAGGATGTTTGACACAATTAAGCTGGCATCCATTTCCACCCCTCCTTATACTGCTGACATCGGCAATTCAAGAAATTTTCCATCTTAGAAAAGTTAACCGTTGAATCATGAGTATCCTGTATTGCTACCCCATGTCAATTGGGTCTAGCTCCTATGCTATTGTCATGTATTTCACACTTAATCGTCTGGAAACTGCCAGCATGAGATATGTTCAACATCTTTGCTGTTGCATTTATTACAGATGGCATCATTTGAGGAATCTACCCATTCGTAGCCACAACTGCAACAGTGACAAAAAATATTATTACGATTAGCCATTTCAATACCTTGGTACCACTCACACAGTTGGAAGTCGTTTGGGAAAGCACTTGGCATTTTCTGTAATTGCTGATATTTCTGTTCTGAAAATAGCATTGATAGTTAGTAGTTGCGCTTAACCCGAAGCCAGCACAACTACTAACTATAGCGATACAAATATTTACACAAATGTACTAAGCTTCAAATCCACCATCAACATTGATGATAGAGCCTGTCAAATAAGAAGCCCCAGAACTTGCTAGGAAGGCCACTGTTTCCGCAATGTCTCTGGGCTTTCCGTATCGCCCCAAAGCTGTCATTTGTTTAAGTGTGTTGGCAAATTCACTATTTTCAGGATTCATATCTGTATCAATTGGTCCAGGTTGAATACAGTTGACTGTAATACCCTTGGAAGCTAGATCGCGAGCCCAACCTCGAGTAAAACCTGCTACAGCAAATTTACTCATGCTGTAAAGGCTGATTTCTGGAAAGGGGACTCGTTCACCAAAAACACTGCCAATGTTGATAATGCGACTACCTGGCGGCATCACTTTAGCTGCTTCTTGTGCTGCTAGAAACACAGCACGGATATTGACCGCTACAGTTTCGTCAAAAGCTTCTTCTGTAATTTCTTCAAGCACTCCTGTTGAGTAAACACCAGCATTGTTAACTAAAATGTTTAATCCACCCAGTAACTCAACAACTTTGGAGATCAATCCACGAACTTCCAAAGCATTAGCAGCATCAACCTGAAGAGCTTCTGCTCGAACCCCTTTCTTGTTGATTTTATCAACGATTTGCTGAGCACTGTCTTGAGAACGAGCATAAGTAATGGTAATATTAGCACCCTCTTCTGCCAGGCGGTGAGCAATAGCAGCCCCAATCCCACGGCTCCCCCCAGTTACCAAAGCAACTTGACCTTTGAGAAGACCAGTCATTGTCAATCCTCACTAAAAAATTATCTAGAATGAATGCAACTGCTGTTGATTCTAACGGAGACAACAGCAGCATTGCCTTCTATGAGGAATATGCTTCCATTGGCAGACAAGAGCAAACAAAATTTCTGTCCCCATAGGCATTGTCAATACGACCAACACTAGGCCAGAATTTAGACTCGCGGGTCCAAGGTGCAGGGTAAGCTGCTTGTTCGCGAGAATAGGAATGATTCCATTCGCCAACAATCAAACTTTCTGCTGTATGGGGCGCATTCTTCAAGACATTATCTTGGGTATCCACCTTGCCTGATTCAATTTCAGCGATTTCTGCTCGGATAGTAATCATGGCATCACAGAAACGATCCAACTCTTCTTTGGACTCACTTTCTGTGGGTTCTACCATAATTGTACCTGCTACAGGCCAAGAAACTGTAGGTGCATGGAAGCCATAATCCATTAAACGTTTAGCAACGTCTTCAATTTCAATCTGAGCAGATTTTTTGAGCGATCGCAAATCCAAAATGCATTCATGGGCAACTAGACCATTTTTCCCTTGATAGAGAACAGGATAATATGGCTCCAGCCTGCGAGCGATGTAGTTAGCATTGAGAATTGCGACTCTTGTCGCTTCTGTCAAACCTGCTGCGCCCATCATCGCAATGTACATCCAAGAAATGACTAGGATACTGGCACTACCCCAAGGTGCAGCAGCGATCGCACCGATAGATGTTGACTTATTTTCATGCATTTGGACGACAGAGTGTCTTGGCAGAAAAGGTACTAGATGAGAGGCGACACCAATTGGTCCCATACCAGGACCGCCACCACCATGGGGGATACAGAAAGTTTTGTGCAAATTCAAATGACAAACATCTGCACCAATCTCTCTAGGACGACAAAGTCCAACTTGGGCGTTCATATTTGCCCCATCCATGTAAACTTGCCCACCATGAGCATGAACAACATCACAAATTTCCTGAATTTGCTCCTCGAATACACCGTGAGTCGAAGGATAAGTGATCATTAAAGCAGCAAGTTCTCGACTGTGCTTTTCAGCCTTAGCCTTAAGATCGTCAAGGTCAACATTCCCCTGAGAATCACAAGCAACAGTCACCACTTTCATCCCACACATAACTGCACTTGCGGGGTTTGTTCCGTGTGCTGAGGAGGGAATTAAGCAGATGTTCCGGTGTCTTTCAGATCGGCTTTCGTGATACTGACGAATCACCAAAAGACCTGTGTATTCGCCTTGAGAACCAGCATTTGGTTGCAGGGAAATTCCTGCAAACCCTGTGATTTCAGCCAACCATTTCTCAAGCTGATGGAACAGAACTTGAAAACCTCGTGTTTGTGATAGTGGTGCAAAAGGATGTATTTTGCTAAACTCAGGCCAACTGACTGGGATCATTTCTGACGTTGCATTTAGCTTCATCGTGCATGACCCCAAGGGAATCATCGATGTCGTTAGCGACAAGTCTTTATTTTCCAGCTTGTGCAAATAGCGTAACAGTTCAGTTTCCGAGTGATAACGGTTAAAGACGGGGTGGGTCAGGTAGGGACTGGTGCGGGGGAGAGGGAGGGAAACAGAGGGAGTGAAATCTGCTGGAGTGAATGGTAGGTTGTGCGTACCTGCAAATATTTGCCAGAGATTTACCAAGTCTTCGTTTGTAGTGGTTTCGTCTAGAGAAATACCTACAGTAGTATCATCAAAAACACGAATGTTAATTTTGTGCGCTTCGCAAGCTTCTAAAATCTTTTCTAAAGAACCTGTTTTTAACTGAACCTGTAGTGTATCAAAGTAATGTTTGGACTTAATATTGTAACCCAACTGCCTTAGTCCTTCTGCCAGTGTCACTGTCAACTGGTGAATATTCTCAGCTATTCTTTGGAGTCCAGAAGGACCATGATAAACGGCATACATGCTTGCCATCACCGCAAGTAGAACCTGTGCTGTGCAAATGTTGCTGGTGGCTTTTTCTCGACGGATGTGCTGTTCGCGTGTTTGCAGCGCCAAACGTAATGCTGTTTTACCCTGAGCATCTTTTGATACACCTACAATCCGTCCAGGAACCTGTCGTTTGTATTCTTCTTTTGTGGCAAAGTAAGCTGCATGTGGTCCCCCATAGCCTAGGGGAATACCAAAGCGCTGTGTGCTACCCACTGCAATATCAGCACCAAATTCTCCTGGAGGTGTGAGCAGCGTTAGGCTCAGGGGATCTGCGGCTACTGTCACGATCGCACCAACTGCATGGGCTTGGTCTACAAAAGCACGATAGTCATAGATTGTGCCATCACTGGCAGGGTATTGCAAAATTGCGCCAAAAATAGGTTGAGAAAAATCAAAGTTCTGATGGTCACCAACAATAATGTTAATTCCTAAAGGTTTAGCCCGTGTTTGTAACACATCTATTGTTTGAGGATGACAATCACGAGAGACAAAATAGGTGTGTGCTTTATTTTTGCAAATGCCATAACTCAGCGAGAGTGCTTCAGCTGCTGCGGTTGCTTCATCTAACAACGAAGCATTAGCAATTTCCAAACCCGTTAAGTCAATAATCATAGTTTGGAAATTGAGTAGTGCTTCTAATCGCCCTTGGGCAATTTCCGGTTGATAGGGGGTGTAGGCGGTATACCAACCAGGGTTTTCTAGAATATTACGCCCAATCACAGGTGGAGTGATGCAGTCGTAGTATCCCATGCCAATAAATGAGCGAAAGATTTGATTTTTTGACGCTATTTCTTTTAGCTTGTTAAGTGCCGCATACTCACTTTGTACTTCTGGCAGATCAAGTGGGTGAGATAGGCGAATCGTCTGCGGTATTGTTTGGTCAATGAGTTCCTCAAGGGTGGTAAAGCCCAATACCTTAAGCATTTGCTGGATATCATCGGATGATGGTCCGATATGTCGATTTTGAAAAGAACTTAACTTCTGACTATTGTTCCCCAGCATTTGCTGATGCTTTGCGTGAGGGTAAGGGGCGTTCGATACCACAGATTGCTCTCCAAACATGACTACTTCATATTTTGCAACAACTCTATTTAAAGCGTCAGATTTTGTAAGAGCGATTTATCTAAACTTCACAAATCTGTTGGTAGAGGCGAACTGCCGTTCGCCCCTGCACTTCTATCCTTCAACCTGAGCGCTATACTCTTGGGCAGTCATGGCATCATCAATTTCACCGGGATCATTGACGCGCACTTTCAATAGCCACCCTTCTCCATAGGGATCTTCTGCAACTAGTTCCGGAGACTCAAGCATGGCTTCGTTGCGTTCTATAACGGTACCAGTCACAGGGGAGCTTAAATCTTCAACAGCTTTAACCGATTCAATACTCCCAAAGGTTTCTTCTTTAGTGACAGCATCGCCGATTTCTGGAAGTTCCAAAAACACAATGTCACCCAACTGGTCTACAGCATACTCGGTGATGCCAATAGTGGCAATTTCACCTTCCAGCCTCACATACTCATGGGTATCTAGGTACTTCAAATCTTCAGGATATTCCAAACCCATAATCACTTCCTCATTCCACTTCAAAAAAAACGCTCTTTAACGGCGATCCATTCAAATCTGGTAAATTAACCATACTATTAGATTGAGTTACTTGAGTAATTAAGGACACATTTTATTAACTCTATCGAAAACTACATTCCTTTGTGGGTGGGTTACTTGGTTGAGGCAGCCACACGGTTTTTTGAGCGGTAAAATGGACGCTTGACAACAACTGCTGGATAAGATTTGCCACGAATTTCTACTTCTAGAGGCTGATCAACAGATGCTAGTTGGTTCTTAACATAAGCTAAGGCGATTGGGTAACCCAGTGTCGGTGAGAGTGTACCACTAGTTACTTCTCCGACAACCATACCTCCAGACAGCACTTGGTAACCGTGACGAGCAATGTTACGCCCTTGCATTTGCAAACCGACAAGCCGACGCTGGACTCCAGCAATTTTTTGCTGTTCTAAAATGGCCCGACCAATAAAGTCACCTTTGGTATCTAGATGTACCAGCCAACCTAAACCAGCTTCTAGAGGGGTGGTGGTATCATCGATATCTTGACCATAAAGCGCCATTGCAGCTTCTAGTCTCAGGGTGTCTCTTGCACCCAGTCCACAGGGAATAACACCAGCATTCACAAGGCTTTGCCATAGTTGAACTCCCACATCTGGATCTACCATCACTTCAAATCCATCTTCCCCCGTGTAACCTGTGCGAGCAATAAAAGCTGGTTTACCAAGTACTGTCGCTTCAATGTGACCAAATGCTTTAATTAGGGATAAGTCCTCTTGTACAAAAAGCTGAAAGTAAGTGCTTGCTTTTGGTCCTTGAATGGCAACCAATACTTTTGTAGGTGAAATGTCTTGAAATTTTAACTCTTCTAAGTCTAGCTGTTGTGATAACCATGTTTTGTCTTT
>JAJPJF010000056.1 GCA_021324415.1 Nostocales cyanobacterium Centralia_MAG_434 | reverse complement strand
AGGGGCGGGGACAAGGGGGACAAGGAGGACAGGGGGGACAAGGGGGACAAGGAGGACAAGGGGGACAAGGGAAGGGGGACAAGGGGGACAAGGAGGACAAGGGAAGGGGGACAAGGGGGACAAGGGAAGGGGGATAGGGAAGTGTTGCTAATCAAAATATGAATTTATAATTCACGGATATGTAGAGACGTAGCAATGCTACGTCTCTACAAGGATTTGTAGTGTAATACAAAAATGTTGACAAACGTAATTCATATTGAAAAGGAAGACAATTATGAAACTAACGAAGCAAACACTGACAGAACGTACAGAGCATATTTATGATGTGATTGTTGTAGGTGGTGGTGCGGGTGGTTTGTCGGCAGGAATTTATCTACAACGCTATCTTCTCTCCAGCCTGATTATTGACAAAGGCAAAGCACGCTCCTTCTGGATGCAAGAACTCCACAACTATCTGGGATTACCACCTGATACTCCTGGTCGATCTCTGTTGAGGCAAGGCAAGGAACATTTCCTCTCGCTTGGTGGTGATTTACTTGATGGGTATGTGGAAGAAATCCTGGATGAGGGAGAGACCTTTGCTGTACGAGTCAAAGTTGGAAGACATGACAGCAGTTATCATCCGTTTCGCACTAAATATCTAATTGCTGCCAGTGGCATCATTGATTACCTACCCAATCTGGATCATATGCGTAATGTGTATGACTATGCAGGCTATAACTTGCATGTGTGTCTTATCTGTGATGGCTACGAAATGGTAGATAAAAAAGTAGGGGTGTTTGTCAATAGTCTGAGCAGTGCCGAAGTCGTGTTTTCTCTGGGTTGGTTTACACCCCATATCACTCTGTTCACCCAAGGACTGTTTGAGGTTACAGACGAGTTGCGCCAAAAATTGCAGGAACACGGGTATGAGTTAGTGGAAACCCCTATTAAGCAGTTTTTGGGTGAAGACCATCAGATGAGTGGGGTGGAGCTAGAAAACGGTCAGGTGATTCAGCTAGAAGCCGGATTGATTTCAATGGGATCGAAGTATCATGATGATTATTTGGAGAAATTTAATCTAGAAAAGCAGGGTGAAAACCTAGTTACAGACAGAATGGCACGCACATCTCATCCTAGGATTTTTGCGATCGGCGACCTTAAGGTCGGGTTGAATCAAGTTGTTATTGCCGCTGCAGATGGAGCACTTGCTGCTACCCAAATCTGGCGAGATCTTCGTCGAACCATCGGTGCTAAACACCAGGCAAAAACCCTTCAGCCAACTTCCACGACATAGTAACCACTTAGCACCTAACCCGAAGTGGAAAAGCCGATTTTGAATCAGGAATTAGAAAATTTTGCCTTTTGTATGCATTCTGCCTTAAGAAGAGTAAAGTTTTCCCTCTCGAAAACAGCACAAGATTTCATCAGTTTTGATAAGACTGGTATACTTCCCTGCGCTAGCTTTGCTAGGGCTGTATTTGCTGCAGGTTGATATTGTTTAATCCAATTATTATGAGCTATGTATTCAGGTTTAAAAGTAGTGCTCTCTAAAAGCCAAAACTTTACACCATATTTATCTATAAAGCTGATTACCTGGTTGATATCTTGACTGTATTGGGCATTAATTAGATCAATGGCTCTTTTGCGAAACTGGGCATAGTATTTTGTATGAAAGGGCAAACCAAATTCACTGCCTACTAAAATTGGTCGTTTGGCAAAGACTGGTATATTGTTTGCTTCGCCTGCTAAAGATGCAACAAGGCTATCTTGTGGTTGTTGTTGCAAGAATTTATACATTGTTGGTACTCCACCCGTTACGTATGGAGTTTTAGGAAAAGCTTTCAAAGAACTTGGGTACAAAATAAGTAATGCTCCTACCATAGCAGCAGATCCCAGGATTAAAAATTGCCGTCCTCTGCGAAACTTTGTTGACTGGTCTGCCCATCGGAAAGCCGCATCTAGGATGATAGTCAGTGCTATTCCAGCTGCTAGAGCAAATACTATTTTGAATGTATGATGGGTGTATCGACTCGGCCAATGTAATCGAAAAGCTACAGCATGCGCCATGAAGAACATAGCTACAGATGCTGGTACAACTTGTGAGATTACGTTAATTCCACTCGTTACATGCTTGGTCAGGGGAAATGTTAATGGAAACAAGAGTATAATTGGTAACAATAATCCCAAGAAGAGTTGGGGAGGACTCATCATAGCAAGAATGCCACTATCTCTACCATCAAGCCAAAAGCTGACAGGGTTTAGGTTAAAATAGCTTACCCTTCCTCCTGAGGCGTACTCTGGTATTGTTCTTGCTATTGCTGCGGTGATGGTTGGTCCGAACTGAGAGGATTGTATGGCATAAGGTAGGATGACCAAAAAAGCAACACTCAATCCTAAAGCACAGACAAGATAATCTCTCTTATTTTGTGAGAAGCCAAGTTTCCCACTCTGCCAGTTACACAATCGCACAAGCAAGACTCCAGACTCGATGAATGCAATGAGGGGATAAACAGATGCTTGAAGTGCGATCGCAAGCGTAACCCCCAACAATGAACGTCGCAGCAAATAGTAGATAAACGCTAAAAATAGTGGATAAATAAAATCTCTTGGAGAAGCAGAAAAAAGGTCATCGTGAAGGCAGATACTCTGATTAAGTAGTAGCGTGGCAACAAATCCTGCCAGTGGTACTGGCAATATTTGCATACAAACTGCAAAGGCATAGCCTGTCGTTAGGACTCCCACCACCATTGGTAAAAGTTTACCTAACAGAACTGGATCTATGCCCAAAATCATCATGACATGATAGAGCGCCCCAAAGCCAATAGGTGTAACGGACTGAAAATAATCAGCAATCAAATCATGAGGAAATAACCCTGGGTTCGTGTAGCGATACATCCAAGAGACATATTCCCGTGCGTTATCTCCGACAACATATTCACCACTGAAAGCTTGCCGTAGTCCTATGGAAATGTATGCCACATTGAAAACTAAGCTTAAACTGAACCAAAATGCTACAGAAAATACCGTCGAACTGTTTCTATGATTTTCTGTAATTGGTGCTGTTAGAAATTTTCGTAATTGTGTAATTAACATAACCTTTATCGAATCTCATGGAGGACTATTCAGCGTACTTTTAGAGCTTCTATCTTGGGCAAAATACTAAAAAAACATGTTTGGTAACTATTTTTACTAACATTGGCAACACTATTAGATTTTACAGCCTCCTTGATCGGTATCCCTTGATCCCCACCTGTCTTGCTTGTCTCACAAGTAGCTATGAAGTCGTTTGAACTGAAAGCAGATGATAGGGGTTGTGCAATAAGGCATTATGATATTAATCTCTTAAAAGAGAATAAAATCAAGATCATCTACATAAACTATTCCTGTCCATGAACAGATCGACAAATACAGTAACACAAACAAAAGAAGCTAACACCACTGCTATGGTGTCATCTCGTAGTTGCGCCAAGCACACTAAAGCTTCATGACAAGCTTAGTGTAAAAATGTGTTATGTAATTCATGATTATCAGGGTTGTTACCAGTCACAGACGACTTGTTGTTAACTAGAACATTAGAGACTGTGTATGCCTTGTGCAATTAACCAAAGCATTTACAACGAAGTAGAAAAGTTCTCAAAGCTATTTTCTACTGCAACTCCATTTCCTCACATCGTCATAGATAACTTTTTAAATGAATCAGTGGCGAATGCCTTAGTTGAAGACTGTCCTAGGACTTCATCAATGCATCGTTGTCGTCACTATTTATTTGCCAATAAACATGAACTGTCTTCTTGGGATAGTCTTTCTGACGCTTTCTATTCACTTCACCAAGACTTGCTTTCTCATGAATTCCAATTATTTATGAGAGCGATATCTGGAGAAGATGTATTTATGGACTCCAAATTTCCTGGCGATTTACACCAAGGAAGTGATGGAGGATTCCTCAACATGCACACAGATTTCAACTTACATCCTGTAGAGAATACCTGGCTGCATCGATTAAATGTCATGATCTATCTAAATAAAAATTGGCAACAACACTATGGTGGTTATCTCCAGTTGAGATTGGGTTTGAAGGGAGCGATCCAAGAAATTGCTCCTGTGTTTAATCGTTGCATTATTATGCTGTCAGATAATACAACTTATCATGGCTATACCAAACTAAATCTCCCCCAAGGCGTGACTCGTAAATCTATCGTTGTCAACTTTTATAAAGAAGAGTCTTCTCAAAAAGTACCCTTTAGAAGAGTGACAACATGGGCTCCAGATGAGCAAGGATTTCTTTTTCAGGGAAATCTCATTAAGCTATATAACTCATTAACTTCACTCAAAACCCGCTTGTTAGGCTCATCTACAAGGTATAGATAGGTCAACTGACGCTCCTACAAGCAGTGAATTTAGGTTTCTAGCTTCAAGATTTGCAGCCTTGTCATCCTACTTGGAAAATGCCACATCTGCCTGTTTCATTAATGCTTCTAAAGTAGAAGTATTCTCCAACACAATATCTGCACGAGATGCTTTTTCGTCAATGTTGAGTTGGCTCTTAATTCTAGCTTGTGCTTGTTCTCGACTTAATTGATTCCGTTGTATTAACCTTTGTAATTGCTGTGGTTCAGAACAACGCACAACCCAGATCTCTGTAACTAAATCCGTCATATCCGCTTCAAATAACAAAGGTATAACCAACACCAATGTTGGTGCAACTGATACGGCAATTGCTTTGAGAAAGCGATCGCGGACATATGGATGAATCAAATCCTCTACCCAATGACGCTCCTCTGGATGATTAAAGATAATTTCACCCAACATTTGACGATTTAGTTTACCTTTTTCAAGTAGAATTTCTTCTCCATAACGTTGGGCGATCGCATCCAGAATGGGTGAACCAGTAGATACAGCATCTCTAGCATAAATATCTGCATCTAAAATGGGCACATCATAAGCACTAGCCAAATAATTTGCAACAGTCGTTTTCCCTGTCGCAATTCCCCCGGTTAAACCAATGATACGTTTTGTCATTTAAGAATTCGTAGCCCATTTTATCAGTGCTTTGGTTAATCCATCCAATGTATATTCGTCGGCTTCCACATCTACACGCCCAATTAACGAACGACAAGTTTTAGAGGTTTGGGGACCAATAGAGGCAATACAAACGCCTTCCAAGGAATTTGCCACGGTAGATGGTTCATTGCCAAGAGAGTCGTCTGCCAATATTTTTTGTGCCATTTGATAGAAAAATTGCACAGTTTTAGAACTGGCAAAGGTAATGACGTCTACGCTTCCACTTTGAATTGCCAATGCTGCTGAAGATGGGATGGTGCTGGGACAACAGGATTGATAAGCAGCAACTTCTATAACCTCTGCACCGCGAACTGTTAATTCTTTCACTAAAACTTCTCGTCCACCACTTTCAACTCTGGGAAATAAAATCTTTTTACCTATAAGTTCTTCGGGGAAGTTCGCTACTAAGGAGTCAGCAACAAAGTTTGGGGGAATAAAATCTGGTAGCAAACAGCGTTGTTTGAGGCACTGGGCTGTTTTCTCTCCAACGACGGCAATTTTAATTCCTGCCAAAGTTCGAGCATCTTTACCTTGTGTCAGTAGGCGTTGAAAGAAGTAATCTACACCGTTTGTGGACGTGAGGATTAACCAGTGGAAATCAGATAAGTGAGCGATCGCATCATCTAAAGCTGCCCAACTTGAAGGTGGAGCAATTTCCAAAGTTGGCATTTCAATGACGTTTGCGCCTGATGAAGCTAAGACTTCTGTAAATTCACTCGATTGCCCAACTGAACGTGTGACCAAGATTGTTTTACCCACCAAGGGAAGAGGTGAGGGAGAAAGAGGGAGTTGAGGGGAGGGGGAGGAGTTAGTTGGCATAGAGGGTAATCAACCATTTCCTTTAAGTTGCTTTAATAGCTGTTGAATTTTTTCAACTTTCTGGGATTGGCGCTGTGCTTGAAATATATCTCTAGCTTGTTCTAGGGTGGTGATCGCTTCCTCTTTCTGTTCTTGCCGCATGAAAGCATTCGCTAGGCGTAGATAAGCATCGACTTTTTTAGGAGCACGGTGAATGACGTCTTGGTACTGTTGCGTTGCTTCCTCTAGTTTGCCTTGCTTTATCAAAACATCTCCTAACAGTAGGTGAACCACGTCATTAGTAGAGTTCAGTGCAATCACCTCACGGAACACTGCTTCTGCACCTTGATAATCTTCTTGCTGAGAAAGAGTTACTCCTTTTTGGAAGAGGTTTGAAGTTATCAAGGTTTTCCAAGAAAAATAAGCAAGGAGCGCAATGCTCAAAATGACGATAATAATGGCAATAAGATCACTGAAATGAAAGGTTTCTAGCATTGTCTTAACCTAAAAGACAGGCAATAGGAAAAATCAGATATTCAATAAAAAAGAGTTTCCAAATAAATTGATAAAATTGGGCGATCGCACTTTTGTCTTGTAAATCAACTTGCCGACTTAGCCACCACATTAATAATAAAATCCCCAGATGAGTTGTCAGTAAAAATAATGTGTTAACTGAGATGAGGTGTAGTCCAGCAACTAGAATCATGCTTGTGTAACAAACAGTTAACACCCAAAGAGCAAGATTAAAAACTGTTTGCTTACCAAGTTGAATAGTGAAAGTGGTGATGTTGTACTGAAGATCGCCTTCCATATCAGGAATATCTTTAAATATAGCGATCGCAAACGTAAATACCAAAATAAACAGAGTCAGTATCCACACTTGCAAGGGAATCGATAAATTTTGTTGGAAAACCCAACTAAAATGTAAAAATAAACCTAAATTAACGATAGCTCCTCGCACAGAAAAAATACAGAGTGCTGCCCAAAAAGGAAACCGTTTTAAACGAATTGGCGGTAAAGAATAAGCAGTGCCAATAGCCAAACTTACAGCTACCATACCGAACAAAAATGGTCCAAGAAGCAACGCTAATACTAACGCCAATATACCAGCGATAATTACAATTCCCTTGGCTTGAGAACGAGAAAATTCTCCTGAGGCAACAGGCAAATGAGGCTTATTAATCTTGTCAATTGCAACATCTTCAAGTTGATTTAACCCCACAATATAGATATTGCCACACAAACAAGCAATCCAACTACCTAACAATTGCTCTAAATTAGGAAATAGAGAGTGGGGGGTGGGGAGTAGGGAAATGGCAACTAAATATAACCCCAAAACACTCAAACTTGTACCAATAATCGTGTGAGGGCGGGAAAACTTCCAAAAAGCATAAAGCCAACTACCCTGAAACCCTAACTCCTGCGAAATCTGGCTCATCCTCCATCCTCTCCTCTCTTTACTGCCTCTTTTAATTCGTTACTTGTTGCCACACAACAACCCAAATTGAATCAATCCACGCTCATAACCTCGACTCATCAATCCCAAGGACAGCGCTGCTTGAATAGTACTCCAACCTGAAAACAACAAACCCCAAATTGCACTAGGAGTCAACGCCGAATCAATGACAACATTCCAAAATGGGGCAACAGCTTTTGACCAATCAGCAGTCTGAATATTTTGCAATCCCACCTGACGAGCGATCGCTTCGTATTCGGGTAAAGAAATGACATAAGGCAAACAATAGACCCGATAAATCTCCTGCAAGTGCTTTTGCTCATCTACAGTTAAGGGTGTGTCAATCGGTCGATGACACCAGGTCACCATAATCAAAGTGCCTCCAGGTTTCAGCACTCTGTAGCACTCCTGCATAAACTTGGTTTTATCAGGCATATGCTCTCCACTTTCTAGCGACCAAACCAAGTCAAAAGAGTTATCTGCAAACGGCATTGCTTGAGCATCCGCCACCAAAAAGGAAGTTTCTTGGTTCAGTCCAGCCGCAGATGCTCTTTCAGTGGCTCTGTTTGCCTGCACTGGGCTGAGAGTAATACCAGTGACATTAATATCAATTTCATTTGATGAACGATTTTGTAGCTTAGCAGCTGAATCTGTAGTTTCTCTAAGGGATTGAAAAAAGTAGAGAGAACTGCCACCAATGCCACAACCAACATCAAGAATACGGTAAGGGCAAGTTTCTCCCACCTTTCTTTTGACCCCTGCCCACTTGAGGATCTCTTCAATTAAGTCGATTTGTGCCTGACGGCGGTCTTTTTTTTGTGTACCATCTGCACCATAGTAACCATGATGCATATGTTCACCCCATATCTGTTCCCACAGACCAGAGGAGGCATCGTAAAACTGCTGGATTTGTTGATAAAGAGTTGTGCTCATGAAAAAAGCAGTATTAAAGCAAAGCTAAATACAAATAAATCCACTACTGTAGGCTAGCATGTGTGTTTTTAATTAAATTAGGTTATTTTTGCCTCTTAAAATGGGAAACCCTATTTTTACTGACTAAAGTAGTTATAATTTTTACCTAACAAGAACTATTTTTCCAACGATTTGCTGAGAGTGTTGGGTAGTCAATGGATTATCCCTAGTAGATATAGGCACATATATCTTTTTTCGCAATCATGTTCTGATTCTCGTTCTCCTTGTCCTCCCCTACTTGTCTTCAGAGCCGCATTGGATCAGAACCGCCAGTACGTTACAAACAACGTCTCTACGTTGTTTGTAAATTTCATAATTTAGCTTGGATGGTATTTAATAAATCCTTAATAGTGTAAGGCTTCAATAGAAATGCTTGCACTTGAATACCACTTGCTTCTAACAATTTTCGGTTGGA
Organism: Nostocales cyanobacterium Centralia_MAG_434; assembly: GCA_021324415.1. Taxonomy (GTDB): domain Bacteria; phylum Cyanobacteriota; class Cyanobacteriia; order Cyanobacteriales; family Nostocaceae; genus JAJPJF01. The sequence goes on along the minus strand of JAJPJF010000056.1, from coordinate 12,154 downwards.
TGCCAGGCCACTGATGACAATAATTTTGATAGAGGAATCTATTTGTTGCAGGATACGAATAGCGTTTAAGCCATCTATTGTTGGCATTTGAATGTCGATCAATACTACACTGATTTCATCTTTGTGCAAGGTGTAGAGAGAGAAGGCATCCACTGCATCACTAGCAGTGAGAACTCTGTAGTTGTATTGTTCAAGGGAATTTTTCGTCATCTCGCGGATGAATGCTTCATCATCTACAACCAGAATCAATTCATTATTGCCTCTATCTATTTGGTAATTCTCAGCTTCCTCTTGTGTTGCTACTTCGTCTTCAATAGCTGGCAAGTAAACCCTAAATTCGCTACCTTCACCAACTTCGCTGTGCACTCTCACAAAACCACCATGGTTTTTGATGATACCAAGAACAGTGGCAAGTCCTAGTCCTGTGCCTTTTCCCTGTTCTTTAGTTGTAAAAAATGGTTCAAAAATTCTTTCCACCACCTCTTTCGATATACCGTATCCTGTATCTGATACAGTGATGACAACGTAGGGCCCCTCTTTCGCTTCTAGGTTCATCCTGGCATAGTTGTGATCTACCAAGAAGTTTTCAGCACGAATACTGAGAATGCCTCCCTGGGGCATGGCATCACGCGCATTCACACACAGATTCATCAATACTTGATGTATTTGCGTCTGGTCTACTGAAACAGTCCAAAGATCTTCCCCTAAACTAGTAAAGATTTCAATTGATTTAGGAAATGTACTGTTCACAATCCCCTCAACTTCTAGGATGAGGTTTTTAAGCTGTAGAGGAATAAGTTTTCCTTCTGCTCCCTGTGCAAACGATGTAATTTGCTTGACCAGTTGTGCACCCCGTTTAGAGCTATCTTCCAGGATTTTGAGTAGTTCCTGATTTTTCTCATCAAGATTAGGAAGCTTAAGGGGTAACAATTGAGCAACTGCCAAAATCGGAGAGAGCATATTATTCAAATCATGGGCAATACCACTTGCCAAGGTGCCAAGGCTTTCCAGGCGTTGTATCCGATAAAACTGAGCTTCGAGTTGTTTTTTCTCAGTGATGTCGGTGTTGACAGTGAGGATAGATTTTGGCTGTCCTGTATTGTCTCGCAGCAATGTCCAACGGCTAAAGACGACGACTTTTTTGCCATCTTTTGTAGTGTGTAGCAGTTCACCCTCCCATTTACCCTGCTGTACTGCAACGTTGAGGGCTTCATCGACTTGCGCTACAAACTCTTCCGAAAAAAGCTCAGTTGCTTTTTTGCCAAGCACTTCTGTTGTTTTCCAACCGTAGAGGCTTTCAGCAGCTTGATTCCAAAATAAAATTTCGTGTTCTAAATTACGAACAAAAATGGCATCTGATGCGACATTCAGCAGGGCAGCTTGTTCTTTTATTTTCTCTTGTGCTTGTTTGCGCTCTGTGATATCGGTACTAACTCCGACTATGCCACAGGGATTCCCATTTTGATCCCGCACGAGTGTATTCACTGCATAGGCTGGGAAGACACTGCCATCTCGCCTTTGTAGTTCCAACTCGCCTGCCCACACTCCTGTTGCCTGGATACTTGGCATAATTTGTTTGGTGGTTTCCTGTTGATCTGTAGGAATGATGACATCCAGAATGAATTTCCCGATATCCTCTGGGGTAAAGTGATACAGTTGTTGAGCAAACTGATTCCAGTAAGTAATTTTGCCCTCCAGATCCGTTGCAATAACTGCATTCCGCACTTGATCGAGCAGAGATGCCTGAAATGCAACTTGTGCTTCTGATTGCTTGTGTTTTGCAATCTCCTGTTGCAAACGCATATTTGCCTGAGATAGCTCAGATGTTCGTTCCTCTACACGTCTTTCTAGTTGATTGTAAGCAGCCTCTAACTGCTTATAACCCAAAATCTCACAGAGTTTTTGATTAACTCGCAAACATCGTCCATTTAATCCTACGTGGGCGATACCAACAGATGTTTGATTAAAGGTTGCTTGAAAACGTTCTTCACTTTCTTGTAGCTTTTGTGTGAGATCAGTTTTTTCTAATACTTTTTGAATAGCTTGAATGAAGCACACTGGCGTTATAGTTTTTTTTACTAAACAGTAGGCGGCACCACTGTTCATTGCCTGTAGTGCTATCTGTTCATTTCCCAGACTTGTTAAGATTATGATTGGAAGGTTTGTTTTACTTAACTGAGTCTTCAAGCTAGTTAAAAACTCCACTACATCTATATCTGGTAGCAAATCATCCATGACAATCACGTCAGGAAATTTCTGATAGCAAAGTTGTAGTCCCTTTTTCCCTGTGTCTGCCTCTAAAATACTATATGTATATTGTTGATCTTGCAGTAGGTAGCGACTATAAGTTGTTCGGTCTTTCAAGCAGTCACCAACAAGCAATATTTCCACTGTGTTTTCTATCACTTAGTCTATCTCCTGACTTTGCCTAGGAAACAAAACAAGGGAAGTAAACTGACAATCGAGGATGATTTTATTCATAGGAAGTGAAGTAAAAGCTGAGACTTAATAATCAGCCTTCCCTAACCTAAAAAAATTAGACAATAGATTTTTTGGCATACATGTGTTAAAAGTTACTCATGCATACTGTTTTTTGAAAGATAGGCTAGCTTATCTTTGTTACATTTGTTTATAATTTTAGTCAATTTTATGTGGTTTTTATTTGCTAATAATTCTACTTGAGATAGGTTCTTATCAGGGTCTTGTTCACACTATTTAAATACTTTCTTATAAAGAATGGTTCTTACCATCAGCACTGATAAATTTTTATTATAAATTTTAACTAGTATTATCCCCGCCATAATGCGAAGCGTTATAGCGGGGGATTCTCGCGAGCTTACACTTTTGAACTTACTTGTACCAACCTACTTAAATGTAGTAGCGAAGCTGTGACGAGAGCCAATTCATAAATTCCAGAGAATATTTTCTGTATAAGACTTCAAGCAAAACGCCACTCTGCTTCGTTGTAGAGTTTTGTAACAAAAATAAGCACCAATTGTAGCTGTTGCATACAGACTCTTTACACTTCTACTGCCTTGAGATTGTGACCAAATTATCTGGAAGAACAACCAACACTTAGCCCTTTGCTTGGAAGCGTCGATGTCTGTAACTTAGTATCCAAATAACAATCATAATCAGCACAAGAGAGCTTAACATTGATGACTCGGGTATTTGCTGTGTTCCCGTGACCGTAGTACCGCCGCCGCCAGGACCAATACCCACAGTCGGACCCGTACCTGAAGGACCACCACCACCACCGAGAGAAATCGAACCCCCGCCACCAAGTCCACCTCCTGAACCGAAACCGGATGAACCGCCAGAACCACTGGAAGAATGACCTCCACCGCCACCGGCTAGTAACAGGATGAGTCCGAGAAGACCTGCTCCTCCTAGTCCCAATAACCAACCTGGAACTCCATGACCAGCACCTGCTTCGGGTGGAGCAAAGTATTCACCAACGTTGCGGGGAACATCAAGATTAGTGACATCTCCGTCCAAAAATATTGGTTTATCGGCGACAAATTCATCTCCTGGAAGACCTTGCCCATAAACTTCACCAAACTCTTTAGGAATGCCGATATTGGGACGTTTAAACTCTCCGCCGCCAGGGGAGTAAGGAGAGGAAAGTATGTGTAGGATACTATCTTGGATTTGTGCGCTATTTCCAGTATCTAAGGCATTTAATCCTTTGGAGAGGTTTGCTATGTAGAACTTGGTTATCTCTGGAGAAAAACCCAGTGCTTGAATCTGTTGCTCAATGTTGGGAATTTTGGAGACTTCTTCCAACATTAGACGACCGTAGGAGTATTTCAAATCGAGTAATCCACTGCGGAGATTGAGTGCGTTATCTGCTCCTGTTCCTGATAAAGGCGACCAATAGAAGTTTTTGGTCACTGTCCCCAACCCTTCTACAGGAGTCCGGGTTAGTGGACCATCAAGACCAAGAACATATCGGTAGCCGTCCATGATGGAGGGAGAGTCATTTTGCCAAAAGGACGCAAACGGGATTTTAGTAATGTTGGGATTGTTACCATAAAACTGAGCAAAGTTATTTAAGTTCTCTTGACCCCCAGCTGCTCGAATCAATAGGTTTTCGGAACTGAGTCTATGGTTTGATTCCAGTAGTTGGTTGAGTATTGAGCCAGTTTTATTACAACTAAGACCAAATCCTACAAAACATCCGGAAATGCCTCGCATCTGACTCAGGTCTTGCCCTGAGATTTGGTACTGGAGATACTCTGACTCAAGCCCTGGTTGAACACCATAGCGTCCAACATTCAGTTGGGCAAAAGCAGATTGACTTATTGTCAGTACAGTCGCCACAGATGATAACGCCAAAAATAGCATCTCTGGTGTGAGCCTCCAAAACTGACTCTTTCTATTCGAGTTAGCTTGGAGATGCTGTGTCGGCTTACTATTGACGAGCGTGATCCTTTTGACAATTGACTTCAACAAGATTGACCTCCAGAAAACAAAAAAGAGAATATCCTAAAAAACTCGCGAGGGAGCTAAGTTCTGAGGTAGGTCGATATTTATCGTAATCGCCGTACCTTGAAGTTTTCCTCCAGAAAGAGAGTGGTATATCACATAACCACGGTTTGGTTGATCAAACAGATATGCATGATTTGAGGGTTGTATTTTCCCTTGCTTCACTAGTGACGTGAATTGTTCTAGATATCTTCTTATACTTTGACGGTTCTCCTGAGTTGTATTTGTATACTTATCGACTAATGTCATGAACAAGTCTACGCTGCGATTTTCTTGCCCCGGAATCAGATTCCCACGGTCAAGGAAAGAACTCGCTACTAACTTTCCATTAACCTGTTGAACCTTGAAGAGTGTATAGTAACGGCCACTCTGACGAGAATCATTTTCGTAACAAACCCAAGACCCGTCCTGATTTTGCCTAAAGCCTTGCTGCTTGAGGTAAGCAAACGAAGAATTACTTTGCTGACCTACTGGAGGTAATGAATCCTCTGCTGCGTCAGAAGAGCATAGTTTCTGTGTTGTCTTCAGTGGAGGAGCCGATGGTTGAGTGGTTGTTGGTTGAGGAACTGGGGGTTGAGTTGGTGTTTGAGGAGCCGATGGTTGAGTGGTTGTTGGTTGAGGGACTGGCGGTTTGGTTGGGGTGTTTGTTGGTTGAGGAGTCGGTATAACAGCTTGTGCCACTGCCTAGTGGGACATAGTAGTAAATATGAGAGCGATTGGCCAAGGGCCAGTGCTAAAGGCAATCGCGCCAAGTAATCGAATCATTGTGTTGTTCATAAGTGCACCTCTTTGAAATTTACTCCTTAATCCATAGGCAGCTTTACAAATTCCGTAAAATTTCTGAGTTTTTTAGGTAAAATTTCTAGTCAGGTATGACAAACAATTAGCCTGATCAAAATAATACTTTGTAAAAACTCATACATACTGTCTGTAGAAATACGACGGTTTATTTCAGTTTGCTGTTCCTTGAAGTAAAATACTTACGCACTACTAGTCTCCAAAAACTACGCCATACTCTATCAGTACCAGTAATTAACGCTTTAATCAAATTTTTAGAGGAAAGTTCATCAAATTTTCTAGAAAAGTCGTCTGAACTCAAGAATGCTATCATCACCTCTTTTCCGAGGTTTGAGGTTATGTGTAACCCTAGCTACTCAAAATCAGCATCTGTATGTTTGTATAAAGTTTTAAACAAGGACATGGCAAGGTACAAGATTCATACACAGGTGTTTAGCTAAACAATTCTACTTAAGTTGTATAAAATTATACTTTTAAAATGAATCATGGCTGTCATCCTCACAAAAAGTAAGTACTGGCATTTTCTAGTAAACAACTAAAATCATAGACAGCTTAGCTGAATTGGTTTTTAAAAGGTAAGTGCTCAAGAGAGCACAACAGGATTACTGACTTTTCTATAAAAGTTTTAAATTGACGCTAAGCTGATAATGATACCATTATCGTGTTTATGAAAAATAAAACCCTCCTTCAATTGAGCTTTTACTTCTTGAACCTCCTGCTTTAGTTTAAGTGATTATAGCTAAACTAATAGTTATATTTCATACCTTGTGCAGTAAGTGCAGAAAATATAAAATAGTGACCTTAAAGCACCGCTCATTCTTTCACTAGAAAAATTACTTAGCTTCTAGTATGCCAGATTGACAACTTGAATTGTCAAATTTTATTACTCTTTCGATTTTAATTTTCACGTTTCTCAAATCAGAGATCTTCTTTCTATAGGTATAAAGTTAAACATATTATTTCTTCGGAGAATTTTTCTTAATCACTGTTTGGCTGCAAAATTAGGAAGAAGAGAAAGTCCACATACTTGATTAACCCAGCGTTAGAGTAGGCAAGCTGTGATAGTTAATTATTAAGTCAAAGTCAATATCCTAAGTCTAATTGCTTATGAGATTAGTTATATTTTTAGCTGAATTTGTAATCTTGCTTATTAGACTCCAGTACTGAAGTCATGACAAGATCTCTGGTTACACAGGTCAGGCGAAAATAAATTTGTTACCTGTTGACTCAAATTGTTTTATACTCAGCGTTTAATAGTTATTAAGTTATATTTGTCACTAGTAAAATTATTTAAGCAAAAGCGGAAATTAATTTACAATTTATTTAAAGTCTTGTTACTCTTAATACAAACTTTAGACTTTTAACGTGGAATTCTACGAGGATCATGTGCTAACTCTAATGTCAGATTGGATGCAGTTAACTAACTGATTCCACGGCACTATGCAGATGCAACTTACGAGATGCATTGCGTATACCAGAGGTTACAACGCCACAATGGCTCATCTATAAAAACCAGGGAAAAAATAGAGTATGCACTTAGAAAACTTGACCGATGTCAAAGTAAAGTTGACACCCAAGGGAAAAGGTATCTTTGCGGGTCGGAATTTTTGTAAGGGTGAGACAGTGGTGGTTGGACGCCGAGTCATGATTCTACCAGAGAGGACTAATCACTCTTTCCAGTTCGACTTTGATCTACATATCGAACTTGATGAACCAGCGCGATTGATCAATCACTCGTGTGATCCAAACACAGGGGTTCGCAATAATAAGTTCGGGGCATATGATTTTGTTGCTTTGGTTGATATTTTAGAAGGGCATGAGATTACATGGGATTATGAAACAACAGAGTATGTATCGATAGCAATTCCAAAATGTGGTTGTGAGTCTCCCAACTGTCGCTTAAAAACCCGTGGTTTCAAGTTTCTCCCTGTTGATATCAAGAAAAAATACGGCCCATTTATCGCTGATTACCTTAAGAACCCAGGCAGTTCAACCAATGAGGACTTTCACGAATTCGTTAATTTTTCAGGCGATCGCTACTCTCCAACAATTTTACAGTAGCATTTAAAACAACCTGTGCTGCTCCTGTAAAGAACTTGCGGTCAATTGTTCCAATTACATCACTAGGTTGATGGTAGTGAGGAGTGCGTAAATTTGCGGTGTCTGTCACTAGTACTGCACCCACTCCTTGATACCAGAACGGCGCATGATCACTACGTAACACATCAGGTGTAAGTAAACCTTTGAAAGGTATTGGTAGTGTTAAAACTGGTGGTAGTGGGGATTCCTCCTTGCTCTTTTTGTTTTTGGCAGTTGAGGAGATCATCTGGGAGGTTTGAAATGCGCTTAGTAGTGATGAGTGTTCTATGTCTCCAACAACTGCAACAAAGTCACCCTGATTACTGGGTGGAGTGATAGGTAATCCGGCTGGATATTTCTGACAACCAGCAGTATGGCAAGCAAAACCCACCATATCCATCACAATGACACCATTGAGATTCTGTAAATGTGCCTTGTTTGTCACAAAAGCCCTACTACCGATCAGTCCTGCTTCCTCCCTATCAAACAATACCAGCTGTAAAGTCCTCGGAGTAGGATGTGTACGAAGAAGTCGGGCAATTTCTAGAACAACTGCGATCCCACTGGCATTATCATCAGCACCCGGTGAAATATATACTGTGTCGTAATGGGCTGCAACAAGAATAGCTCCTGCTTCTTTATTCGTACCTTGTCGCTCAGCCAGAATGTTCACACCATCGGTGAATCTTTCTAGTTTGGGTTTCCAGCCTAATCTTTTGAGTTCAGTTGTGATATAAGCGCGGGTACGCGATCGCTCAGATGGAGTGTAGCGGATAAAATTCAACCTTTCAACATGGTTAAACAACTTGGTGGCAGAAACTTGTGGGGTATTGACGAGTTGCTGAGGCTCCATTTTTGGTTGGGGTTTTACCACTCTCATCGTTTCAATAACAAGAGGCTCCCTTTGCTGCTTAATAAACCCGCTACAACTTACTACAACAGCTGTGATCAACACTAACAGTATCAACCAAATCCATCTATTCATTAGCTTAATTCAGCCTTCTTTGAGCTACGATGGCGATCCCGCCAAGTTTGACATCGCGTCTTTTGACGAGAGGCAAAAACTTCACATATAGTTCCCCATGTAATATAGAAAGTTAGTATTCTAAATTTTTAATTAAATTTATAACTATATATAAATATAATGCTAGACTTTCTGCTTATCATGGCCTTGGGGTTTTTAGGAAGTTTTGGTCACTGCATGGGGATGTGTGGTCCTCTAACTGTGGCTTTTTCTTTGTCTAGCAAGCAGGAAACTCCTAATTGGCAACAGCAGTTACATTTTCACATCTTACTGAACTTGGGAAGGATCTTCAGCTATGCCCTAGTCGGTGCTGGTATTGGGGCGATAGGTTCCGTCCTGCTTGCTAGTGGACAAATGGCAGGAATTGGGAGCGAATTACGTCGCTGGATAGCCATTATCACTGGTGTCATGCTGATTTGGTTTGGGCTTGGACAAATAAAACCCGACTTTCTACCTCATATTCCCGTGTTACATCCTTTATTACAAGGTGGATTACATAATCGCCTCAGTGCTGGAATGGTTAAGCTCTCTCTCAACACCAGATGGTGGACGCCAGTACTTTTGGGGATGACTTGGGGCTTGATGCCTTGTGGTTTCCTGTATGCTGCCCAGCTTAAAGCTGCTGAAACTAGCAACTTATGGCAGGGTACATCCACAATGTTGGCTTTTGGCTTAGGAACCCTACCCACAATGTTAGGTGTAGGTGTTTCCACTTTCTTGGTTAGTAAAGACAGGCGCAATCAGTTATTTCGATTAGGCGGTTGGGTCACTCTCACCATCGGTGTGCTAACGCTGCTACGGACTGGCGACACAATGGTAGATTATACCGGACACGCTGCGTTGCTATGTTTGATTATGGCGCTGATTGCACGTCCTATGAGCCATATATGGGACAAGCCTTTGCAATACCGCCGGGCATTGGGAGTAAGCGCTTTTGTGCTGTCTGGACTGCACACTGTTCATATGATGGAACATTCTCTCCAGTGGAACTTAGCAGCTTTCTTTTTCTTACCGTTAAAGTATCAGTTGGGTGTAGCTACAGGTGCTGTAGCACTAGCATTGATCACACCTGCAGCCCTCACCAGTTTTGACTCTGTGCAACAGTCTCTAGGAAAACTTTGGCGAAGAATTCATCTATTAAGCGTACCAGCTTTGATTTTGGCAGCCATTCACACCATTCTCCTTGGATCTCATTACCTAGGCTCTTTTCAAACCACCTGGGAAAATCAATTGGCCGTATTGCTACTGGGAGTTGTGACTCTGGCAGTGTTGTTGGTACGTTTTTTGAGGAGGAAGTAGGGAATGGGGAGTTAGGAGTTAGAAGTTAATTATCTCCCTTGTCCACGCCAGTCGCCTCAAGTCGGGAAACCCGCCCACGGCGCTGGCTCCCCTTGTCCTCCTTGTCCCCCTTGTCCTCCTTGTCCCCCTTGTCCTCCTTGTCCCCCTTGTCCTCCTTGTCCCCCATTCCCCATTCCCCATTCCCCATTCCCTATTCATGCCTTTTCTGATGCCACTGCCAGGCGTGGGAAACAATCTCTTTGATTGACGAGTATTGTGGCTGCCAGTTTAAAATTTTTCTGGCTTTGTCGCTACTGCCAATGAGAACTGGTGGATCACCAGGACGGCGATCGCATTCTAATATTTTAATATCTCGACCTGTAACATGAGAGGCGGTTTCAATCACTTCTCTGACAGAGAAGCCGTTGCCATTTCCTAAATTAAAGACTTCACTGGAACCGCCATTTAATAGATATTCCAAACCCAAGATATGAGCATCTGCTAAATCACTTACGTGGATATAATCTCGAATACAAGTACCATCAGGCGTGGGGTAATCAGTGCCGAAGATCGAGATCGATTCACGCTTACCCAATGCTGTCAGCAGTACTAAGGGAATCAAGTGAGTTTCGGGATTGTGATCTTCACCCAATTTGCCATTTGGGTCAGCACCAGCGGCGTTAAAGTAACGGAACCGCACGGATTTAAAATCGTATGCCGCATCAAAATCAGAAAGAATCCGCTCTACCATCAACTTAGTAGCACCATAAGGATTGATTGGATTTTGGGGATGGTCTTCTGTAATGGGAACCACCTCTGGTATTCCATAAGTGGCACAAGTAGAGGAAAATACAAATTTCTTAATAGACGCTGCCAACATTGCTTCTAGGAGAGTCAAGGTTCCTAAAACATTGTTGTGGTAGTATTTCGCAGGGTCAGCTACTGATTCTCCTACGTATGCATAGGCAGAAAAGTGCATGACTGCTGCAATATTGTGGGTAGCGAATAGGTGATCTAATAAACCACGATCTCCTGTATCCCCCACGATCAATTCTACCTGTAAAACCTTTTCTACCAAGTCACGATGCCCATATACCAGATTATCGAGTACTACGACATCGTAGCCAGCACGCTTGAGAGCAAGCACGGCATGTGAACCAATATATCCGGCTCCTCCCGTCACCAAAATCGAAGGTTTTCCAGGCGACATAGTTTTTCCTTTTGATTTGACGACTACTTAATTAATTTAATTTACCTTAGCCTAATTACTGATCTGGAAAATTACAAATAATAGACCCAGTTGAAGGAATTTGCTCTAAAATCACTACGACGGTAGTCTTCATGTGTAAGGGAGCCACCCCCTTTAAGGAGGTTCTACTTGGATAGTTGCCATTAGAGTGGTTACCGCTCTACGCAGGCAGTATCCGCCTCCATTGATGGGAGTGGCTTTGTGAGGTATTTTAGGTCTGGTAAAGTGCGATTACAATCTGACGATAGAATAACCCCACAACCTAAAACTTGGAGGCTAACTGCACAAGAAGATTTTGAGAGTAAAGCTATGTTTGTACTGCTAAGCCGGGTACTATTGTTGCTGCTTCTTGGCGCTATCTTAGTCTCTTTGTTCCAGAGGTTTTATCCCTCAGGAACTTTTGTCGGGCGATTGTTTTTAGTGATTTTGGTGATTATCGTAATCCTATCGTTTATTAACCCTAACGAACCAGCTGTCGCCTCATTATGGAGGGTTGTGTCCTTTCCTCTGAAGCCTCTAGGAGCCTCGATTTTATTGTTGATTTTTGCCTCTCAGAGAATAAAGGGTGGAGGGATAGACAAACCAGGAGGATATTTAGTTGGTTGGGCGTTGACGATTTTACTGTTGGCAAGTACACCAGCTGTTGCCTTTCTGATAACGCGATCGCCTGTAGCAAGCCTCTCATCACCATCTAAGGTGCTTGTCGCATGGACACCACATACCACACCATCTAATATGTTAAATGTTGTGGATGACAGTATCCTTCCCTCTCGAAATCTAGATCAGGCAATGATCACATTTAACTCGCCAGGCACAAGAGTTGCACCCTATTTGTTGCAAACTCCCACAAACATTTCTTCTAGAAGAGGGTTGCGACTAGAAGACTTTGTGCCTAATGCAGAAACGCTGTCACTCACGACGCGAGTGTGGGAGAGTTATCTGAACCAGATTTACATTTTCCTACGTGGTAATCGTCGCTAACTTTCAGCAGTCCTAGCTGTCCAAGATGCTTGCCAGACAGCCTGGCCAAATCATACTCTTCACCCCCGATCTATCAGCGGGGGATGAAAGTAATGGCTGGTTTTTACCAGCCTGTTCCCTTTGTCTTTTTTAAGAAGGGTGTGGGTTATAGGGTGTAGGGTGTAGGGTGTAGGGTGTAGGGTGTAGGGTATCCCCATCAATGAATTGAGGGGATTTGATTTATGAATAAATTTTTTGTTTTCTCCATAAATAAATTT
>JAJPJF010000397.1 GCA_021324415.1 Nostocales cyanobacterium Centralia_MAG_434 | reverse complement strand
ATACGAAAAGTGTCAGACAACGGATTGGTAATTCCTGCCTGCATTTGCCACTGCCAATTATCAATAGCTAAATCACCATCAACTAAGTAGTTCATGTAGTGCCTAGCACCATGATGCCAAGAGATACCACAATTAATTGTTAAAAAGGTGGCACACATCGCTCGCATTCTAAAGTTCATCCACCCCATAACTTTTAGCTGCCGCATACTAGCATCGACCATTGGAAAACCAGTTATCCCTTCACACCAAGCGTGAAATAACTCCTGCTGCTGTTGAGTTAATTCATCTGGTCGGTAATATTCATCAAACTCAGGATAACGGTTGGTATGTGCTATTTCAGGATGAAAATACAACCGTTGTGTAAAACTATCATGCCAACGCAAGCGATCGCGAAATGCTTTCAAGGAAAATTGAGCTTTGGGTTGGTCTGCTAGTTCTGCGGCTCGTTCCTTAGTGCTTTGATACACATTTCTTACAGAAATCGTACCAAATGTTAGGTGAGGGGAAAGATGGGACGTTGCTTTCTGTTGTGCCAACCACGGACGGGAGAGTTTCCAATGATACCCATGAAATCTTTTGGTAAGAAATGAGTTTAGAGTTTTTTGCGCTTGGGTTTCTCCACCTTTGAAGTACACTCGTCCTGTTTCGTAGAAAGTGGAGTACTTGCACTTAAGTTCGGCAAAGGTTAATTGAGGTAGGTTTAGAGACAACTCCGGGGTTGTAATTGATGTGGGAGTTGGGTTTGTGAATTGTCGAACGTAGGTATAGTATTCGTTCACCCAATGTTCCCGGTTATCCTCTAATTGCAGAAAATTGTTTAGACCAATATGGTAATCAAGGTTGAGTTGAGTGTAAAAGTTGACAATTGCGCAATCGCGTTCAATCCCGTATTCAACCTGTACATCGCGGTTGAAATAAAGCTTGGGTTTATGTCCTTGCTGTATTAGCTGACGTGTCACCTCTTGCAGAATATTGACCGAGGTTCCCTCAAATAAGTATAGTTTGCTACCTAATTTGTGTAGGTTCTTGTCTAAGTCTTCTAGGGAGTCAAACAAAAACCTGACTCGTGTTTTCCCTATATCAGCCCATTGATAAAACCAAGGGTCAATGATAAAACAGGGTAGCACTTCGGCATTGTGAGCAGTTGCCTTTGCTACACTTTCATTGTCAGCTAAACGTAAATCTCGTCGGAACCAAAGAATATTCATAGTTCTATTGTACTATTTTTGCTCCAACCACTTTACAAGTAGCCAAATTTACCTGTTATCTTGGGGTAGCATTTGACACTTAAAACAATGAAATTGTTTGGTAAAAAACAGGACACAGCAGCAGTACTACTAAGTAATGACCAGATTGCCTGTGGTATTGTTCTGCACCCAGTAACAAAGAAGTGGCAGACCTGGGTTAGTCTTCATGGGATTGATATCACCTGCCTCACGGCCCACAATAAGCGCGAAGATGCTGATAAAGTGGCGCGGCAAATTGTAGCAGCCTGGGAAAAAGGTTTAGACAACCAGAGCCAGGTAAAAGCATTTTTCCAGTCCCTACCCTCGGATGATGTAGTAGATCCACTGCCCCACGAGGTTGTGATGAGGTTGAGTAGGAAGATTAAGAAGAAGTGAGGGGGTAGGATCGCACTCTCTTGTAGTGACCGTAAGTGGGCGATTAGGTCTGCCGCTACGCAGAGGGCGATCGCCCTCTTGCTACTGAATGGAGTGCATGAGATGGAAACCCTTCTCTTTGTAGCTTGTGGTCATTCATAAAATCGTTATTCAAAATTCCATAGTGTCTGGTTATTGTGGCAATTTCTCTCACAAATTCTCTATTGAAAACCACTCCAAAATAAGTACAACCAGTTATTTTTTCATTCCAAGTAGGGTCAATCACATCATCATTGTCATTAATTAGCCAAGCATGAGATACAGCTAGACTTATCTCATCATCAGTTGCAAATCCTTCACAATAGCGGAGTTGTTTATACTCCCACATAGCTTGAAAGCAGTTTTCAAAGCACGCTTTCTGTTTGCCTTTAAAGGGTGATTTTACTCTTGTCAAAAAAGGCTTTCCAGTTTCTAGTATTAGTCGTTGAATACTTTTATAACGAAATTCCGATCTATTATTAATTTTATCAATTAAGTCAGCTTCTGCTCCAATGAGCGCCAGTAATCTCTCTAAATTTTTACTCATAAAAATTATTGATGACTTAAATACTTTCTTGCCAATTCTTCATTTTTCTTATGACTCTTAGTTTCAATAAATTCAATAAGATGCCCTAATCTTATCTGCCAGTACTTACTAATAGAATCTATTTCTCTATTAGTTAAATCCAATTTTCTATTTTCTTCATCATTTTCTGAATCAACAATTGCACCATTAGCTCTTTTGATTTCCCGAACACAGAGGGCGTATTCAGTCTCTATCATATTGAGAAAATATTCAGTAATGCTTTGCTGTTCTTGTGTCATGTAATCTTTACTTCTAAACATTATTCATTTCCTTCTATAAGAGAATACATATAATCAGGTTTTAATCCTCTTCCTCTGCGGTTGCCATTGTTATCAGATCTCTCAATCAAAATTTTCTCAACTTTTTGGGATTTAACTAATTTATTGAGTAAAGAACTCACAGAGTTGGGATCTAACCCAGTATCATCAATAATCTGACTGCGAATAGCCTTGCCACCTAATTTACGTAAAGATTCTATAATTTTCTGCTGACTTCCTGTTGAAATTCCCGTTGTTCGCTTTTCGGGTTTTGATAGCTCTTCAACTATCTCTACTACTTTTTGCTTTATCTGAAGTTTCACACTTTCATCGATTGGTGAATTATCAAGCTCATTTAATATTTTAATTGCTGTATCTAGTGCTTGAAGAGTTTTCAATGGTTCCATTTAGCGATTCTCAGCTTTGTTTCCAATAAAAGATATTATCCTTATTCTTGACCATGTTATTCATTTGAAACTCATTTAAGTGTGACTTAACAGTTTTAGGTTGAATTTCAAATCTTATAGCTATATCTTCAATATTACCTATTTTAAGAATCGATGAATCAATGCTCGTCATTTAGTCAATCTCTCTATCTGGGTTGGCGATCGCTCTTTAGAGCGCTCGGCTAAAGCCCAATCGCCATGCGCGGGCGCTCCTGCAAAGCTCAATCGTTCTTAAATGGAACACCTGATAACCTACTTAGACAGGAGCGATCAGCAATGCTTGTGCCCCAAAGAGCGATCGCTAGAATCTTGATTTTTCCATTATACTGCATATAGTATAACATATTGCAGTACAATGGATGAAAAATTAAAACCGCTAACAATCCGGCTACCCGTTAAAGAGCTAGAAATCTTGAAGCGCTATTGTGAGGACAGAGCCAGAACCCAAACAGATGTGTTACGAGAATTTATTAGAAGCTTAGAAAAGGAAATAGATTCTTAGTAGGATAAAAACAACAGGTTAAATAATGACAAACAAATTATGTCTAGGCTCATGGAGGCACAGCAGAAAACTTGCAATGGCAATCATGCTATCGTCATTGGCAGTGGTATGGCCGGACTATTGAGTGCAAGAATTTTAATTGAACACTTTGAACGTGTCACGGTAGTAGAACGCGATCATTTACCACAACGGCCAGAAATACGTCAGGGAGTTCCCCAAGCAAATCACGTCCATGCATTGCTGACTCAAGGGTATCGAATTCTCAAAGAGTGGTTTGGTGGGATTGAGGAGAAACTAATTGCAGCAGGTGCGCCTTGTGTAGACTGGGCACTAGAATCATGTTTTTTTCATCCGTGGGGTTATGCAAAGCGTCGTCCAAGCGACTTAATTACTCGTACTTGCAGCCGTCCTTTTCTGGAGTGGGTAGTTCGTGATTATCTCAGCAACGATTACCAAGTGGAATTTTTATCAGCAACTCAGGTAAGAGGGTTAGTGACTGATGCAAGTCATTCCAAGGTGACAGGAGTAAAACTACGTTGTCTTGATGATGCACAACCACAAGAACTAATATCGGATTTAGTGGTTGATGCTAGTGGACGTAACTCTCAGTTACCCAAGTGGTTGGAGGAAATTGGCTATCAATCTCCTCGTGAAACCGTAATTAATTCATTTTTAGGTTACAGTACCTGTTGGTACGAATTGCCAGAGAATTTACAAGTAGATTGGAAGGTGCTATATGTAACTTCCAAACCACCAGATGACAAACGGGGTGGAGCAATATTTCCAATAGAAGGTAATCGCTGGGGTGTGATTTTGGCTGGTATCAGTCGTGACTATCCACCTACTGACGAAACCGGGTTTATGGAATTTGCCCGCTCTCTACGTACTCCTGAAATTTATGAATTCCTCAAACAAGCTAAACCCATTTCTCCCATTTATGGTTATCGAGGTACAGAAAATTGCTGGCGTCATTACGAAAAGCTTTCTCGAATACCAGATGGCTTGATAGCAATTGGTGATGCTGTATGTAGCTTTAATCCTGTTTATGGTCAAGGAATAACAACTGCTGCTATTAGTGCGCTAACTTTGCAAGACTGCTTACAAAAAAGCCAAAAAGGTTTAACAAAACGTTTCCAAAAGCAACTTGCAAAGGTTTTAGAAACTCCTTGGTTGATGGCGACAGGGGAAGATTTTCGGTGGGAAACTACAGAGGGTGGAAAACCAAATCGAATGACCCAACTTATGCACCAATATATGGATAGATTATTACAGACTTCGGTAAATGACCCTAATATTTACCCAAGTTTTTTGGAAGTGATGCATATGACTAAGCAGCCAGCAGCACTGTTTGCACCGAATCTTTTGATTCGAGTTTTAAAAAATGCTGGAACAAAGTGAAGAAGTTCGTTAACCTGATAGCCAACTTTAAAAGATCATCGGTAGCAGTGTGGCGTTAATCCTGCTACTCTTCGTCTGCGTCTGCTTCATATTGCTTTTCAACTTCCTCAATTGCTACTTTTGCCATAGCTACCCACATTTTAATTCGTGGGTTATTAGCATCTAAAATCTGTACGTCTGGTTCAATTTTGTAGCCATTTAGTGAAGCAAATCGATGGGTTAATTGCTCAATTAAAGTTTGACGTTCCAAGAATCCTAGTTCTGATTTCATAGCTTTTCTACTCGAAGTGTAGTGTATGAATTTGGTCAATAAGTGTATCGTAATATAAAAAAATAAATACGAACTACACCAGACTCCCACCCATCACCAAAACTGGTTCAATCCAAATAAGTTTTCTCTGCTGTCTGCCTTGACCGTACGGCTGGTTACGTAGAAATCCTCTACGCCAATGGACACGCTTAGCCCTCTTTTGTCACTCTCGCTATAGTATAATCAGTGACAAACGCGCTTAAGCTAGGTCTAGACTATGGTAGAGCCTCGTCAACCAATATCAACAGTCAAATTT
>JAJPJF010000436.1 GCA_021324415.1 Nostocales cyanobacterium Centralia_MAG_434 | reverse complement strand
GCCATTGCTGTTCCTAAGCCAAAGATGAAGCCAATTGGACTGTTGGTCTTCCAGTAGTTTTCCTCAAACTGAATCAGTTGTGAGTGTGTCATTACTCTCACGTCATCAGGCAGATGAGAACGGAGGATATTCGCTACTTGATCGGGATTATAACCTGGTTTAAGCTGAATCAAACCCAGGCTGATACTAGCAGCTTTCCTGCGAGGAAACAGAAATAAAAAATTCTGATCGCTGGTCATCAAGTTGCCATCAGCTCCAAAAGAGGCACCTAAGGTAAACAGCCCAGAAATCTTAATCGTGCGCCGTTCTACTTCGGTCGTTGTTGGTTTGCCTTGTTCAATTTGGGCGATCGCTAATTGATAGTCTCCTCTAGAAGCGCGATCAAACAGTACGGTATCGGGGAGTTTAATCTTCTCTAATTGTTGATTGACTTCTGGCAAACCAAATGCAGGCTGATTCGGATCAAATCCCAGCACTTGAATGTTATTCTCTCGATGGGTTTGGGGATTTTTCCAGGTCAGCACGTCAGAGTATAAGGCTGAGGCTGACTTCACTCCTGGAATGTTCATTGCTTGGTACAACCGCCGTCGCGAAAAGGTAGACAAATATTGTGTATTCCTCGCTTGGGGACTGAGCAACACCAAGTCGGTATGCAAAGAACGACTAAGGCGGGTGTTGCTATCGTACAGAGCATTCTGGAACCCAAGTTGCATAAACATTAACACATCAGCAAAGGCAATCCCCGCGAGTGCCACCACTAAGCGACTTTTTTCCCGACTCAGTTGTAACCAACCCAAGGGCGTGCGGCGTTGAAACTGCTGAATAAATCTGATCATTGTTCGATCACCACCTTGACTTGCAAATTAGTGAACTTGGCAACTTTTTTGCTAGATGCCGCATCTAAGGCAACCCGGACTTCCACAATTCTGGCGTCAATGTTGGTGCTGGGATCGGTGTTGATAATCATTTGTCGCCGCACTTGAGAGCCAATCCGCTTCACAGTGCCTAACAACTCACCAGGAAGAGAATCACTGGTGATACGCACCTGTTGTCCCAACCGGACTTTGCTAACATCACTTTGGTAAACTTCTGCCACAACTTCCATTTGCCGAGTTTGCCCAATTTCAACAATGCCATCGTTGGAAACGACCTCTCCTGATCTGGTATGAACATACAAAATCTCACCGTTGACCGGAGAGCGAACATAAGCTTGATCCAATATCGCTTTTGCTTGGTTCATTGCCGCGATCGCTCGATTGACATCTGCTTGGCTCGCCGCCACATCGACAGGACGAACTTCTGCAATCCGAGCCAGGTTCGCCTTGGCCTGGTTCAGTTCTGCTGGGCTGGTGGAACGAATACGATTCAACACCACTCGCGCCTCTTGTAAACTTTTCTGGGCAGTGTCTAGAGTGAGTCGTTTGCTATCGTGTTGAGATGTAGAAATGGCACCACTTTGATATAGAGCTTCATAGCGGTTGTATTCTGTCTTTGCATTCTGTAACTCTGACTCCAAGCGGTCAACTGTTGCCTCCTGGGCATTTATATCTCCTTGTCGTTGTGCTGCCAAACGCTGAATTTCCGCCTGTTGAGCAGCAATTTCTCCTTTTTTTGCCCCTGCTTGGGTGATAGCAAGCTTGGCCTGAGCCACTTTCACATCTTCCTGTGCTTGCTCATAGGCTGCTTGCAGGCGATCGCGGCTATCCAGAATCGCAATCACTTGTCCTTTCTTGACTTGATCGCCTTCTTTTACCAGCGACTGATCCACCCTATTGCCATTACTTGAGGTTGGAGCCGAAAGTTTTATGACTTCACCCGTTGGCTCTAAGCGTCCCAGTGCTGTCACGGTCTTAATTTCTGGAACTATCATCGGGGATTTGGCAACTGGGGTCGAGGATTGGACACGCCAGAGGCTG
This sequence comes from Nostocales cyanobacterium Centralia_MAG_434, assembly GCA_021324415.1. GTDB lineage: Bacteria > Cyanobacteriota > Cyanobacteriia > Cyanobacteriales > Nostocaceae > JAJPJF01. The sequence continues at coordinate 4,289 of JAJPJF010000436.1, read as the reverse complement.
TAAGCTGCTCCACTCAAGGAAAGGGTTGCGGCGATCATCAGTAATACCCAGCGGCGATCGCGCAATTTAGCTACAAAGAAATTGGACGCTGTGGCATTTTGCAGCATGGAAAAAGTCCTAGTTGAAACTTGAGGTTAATGAACTAAACTGATTAGTTTAATGTAACTTCAACTAAACTAAACTGCTTAGTTTAGAATGTCAAGTGGTATGCTGAAAATTGAACTCACAACTTACTGAATGAAACCCACAAAGACAAAAAGCCAGGAGCGTGAACTATCGGCAGAGAAAACCACAGCAATCTTGGCAGGAGCAATGCAGGAGTTTTTGAAACAGGGCTACGCTGCCACAACAATGGACAAAGTAGCAGCTGCAGCAGGTGTTTCTAAAGCAACTGTCTATAGCCACTTCCAGGACAAAGAAGCCTTATTCAAAGCGCTCATTCAAAAAATGGCGAAGGAGAAGTGTCTGGCATTTTACAACAACGAACACACTCAAGTTCTCCAGGGAAAACCCGATATCGTTCTACGTAACCTTGCAAACAACATGCTGGACTCAACCAGTCGAGATCAGCAATTTTTGGCATTTGTCCGCCTTGTGATTGGAGAGTCAGGGCGTTTTCCGGAATTGGCACGCATGTTTGTTCAAAGCTTTGATCGTTCAGGTCGAGAGCTTCTCACTCAATATCTATCATCTTGTTCTGATCTCAAACTGCCTGATCCGGAAGCTACTGCATATCTATTCATTGGATCACTGGTCAACTTTCTAATTCATCAGGAGATCATGCACGGTAAGCATGTGCTATCGATGGAGCGAGAGCGACTCATAAACAGTTTAATTAACTTGATAACAGTAAAAATTTCGTAATTCGTAATTTGTCATTTACGAATTACGAATTATTGATCATTGGGTTGTTTTTCCCGACAATTTTTCTATTTGCTGAGCAAAATACGTTTCGTTATATTTCAACTGTTGTGCGAATTCTAAACCTTTACGAAAAGCTGCTTGTGCTTGTGGGTAGTCTTTACGTTCTAATTGTATTTGCCCAATCTGATCGTAGGCTTTCATCAAACCATAATAGTTTTGTGCCAGCTCTTGGGTCTGTACTAAAATTTGGCTAGTTCGCAAAGCATCTTCTGTTTGTCCTTGAGAACGGTAGAGCGCAATTAACTTCTCCAAAGCTTCACTTGCACGTACGTACTGCTCCAATTGCCAAGCAGTGGTGTAGGCTTGTTGATAGTTTGTAAAAGCATCTTGCAGTAATTTGGGATTGCTCCTCGCTAAGGATTCGTAGTCGGATGCGATCTCCATCAGTAATGGTGATAGTAGGGTAAGATCGCCTTGCTTTTGATAGATTTCTTTTAGCTGACTCAGTACCTTGATTGACTCCTGCTGCTGTTTGCCTTGTTTGTAAATGTAGGCTAGTTGCTGCAGGTATGTCACTTGATTGGCAAGATCTCCTTTGGAAGAAGCCAGCTTCAACAATTGCTGATAAGTCGTTGCTGCTGATGGGTAATCGAACCAGCTTAAATTAATTTCCCCCATTGTATTGAGAGTTTCTATTTGTGCTGTAACATTACCAGAAAGTTGTTGTGCTGATAAAACACGGTTGTAAACTTCAAGAGCAAGTTGGGGCGATCGCACGTTTTGGTAAGCTTGACCTAACGCTTGTAAATACTGTAAGTTAGCCGAATCATAGAACACTGTTTGCTTCTGAATTGTTTGCAATCGCTGAGTGATATATTGCACCTCTTTACGCTCGTTTTGGCTCCAAGCGATATCACCCACTCGCGATAGTGCTTGTACTTCTTTCAGTGAACCCAAATAGCGAGTTAAGCGCAATTCTCGGTTCCATATATCAAATGCTTCTTTTGTGTTTCCTGCTTTTAACTGATCCTTAGCTTTTTGATCTAGGTCATCTAGCGCCGCTTCTAGCTTTTGACTTTGTACAGGAGTTAAAGGTTGATTTGGGGGTGATAGTGGTCGTAAGGGATCAGGGGGGTTAATTTCTAGAGGATTAGGAAGAAATTGATCTTGTTGTTTGGGCTTTTTAGTTGCTGCCAATGTCGATGAACTGCAAAGTATGCATAGCATAACAGTGGCAGTAATAGTAATATTGATGCGCCGTAGCATGGGTATTTTATCTTTGAGTTGCATAATGAAATTCTGACTTACGCAGAAGTACTGCTACAAACTTACTCTCCAAGTAGATCGACGAAATTTCATAAAAAATTATCCTAGTTAAGCAACGTCAAGTTCTGAAACCCTGTTGTGATATGATTAATGATTTGTCAACCTATAAATTACTAGGCTTTAAGTACCTAGTCATGTTATTTACCTAATTCAAAACTCATTTTTTGTAATTATAATGACTCACTCTACGGATATTATCACCTTAGCTCGCTGGATGGCAGCGGATTTCAGCAATCAACAACAAGCTTTTGAGAATCCACCTTTTTTCGCTCATGTTCGCGTGTGTATGCGTCCCCTCGCTTTGGAAGTGTTGTCGGGAGTTAGTTTATATTTGGAACAAGCCTATGACTACGCACTGAATGATCCTTATCGTGTACGGGTGTTGAAGTTAGTCAATGCAGGGGAACATATAGAAATCGAAAATTACAGTATTAAGGAAGAAAAACAGTTCTACGGTGCATCGCGTGACATTAAACGCCTCAAGGCCCTAACTGCTGATCAATTGGAAAAACTGCCAGGCTGCACATTTGTTGTGGAGTGGACAGGTCATAGCTTTAAAGGTAGGGTTGAGCCAGGAAAAGGATGTATTGTGGTTCGTAAGGGAAAAACCACTTATCTTGATAGCGAGTTTGAAATTACCGAAGAGAAATTTATTAGCCATGACCGAGGACGTGACCCTCAAACAGATGAACATCTCTGGGGTGCAGTGGCTGGACCATTTGAATTTGTCCGATGGAGTAGTTTTGCCGATGAAGTAAAAGTCGCAGAATAGTTGATACCGTTCAAAACGATTGTAGCCTACTTATCAAAGCACCTTCCCGAAATTCGGGGAGGTGAAAAGGGGGTTAGCAATTTCTTGTTGCTTAGCATAGTTGCTTATTATAAGTTTTATGCTAAACTAGGCGAATAGTTGGTAGACTTGCTAATTAATTTTAAAGTCTAACAATGGCGACATAGCCAAGCGGTAAGGCAGAGGTCTGCAAAACCTCCATCCCCCGGTTCAAATCCGGGTGTCGCCTTTTAGAAAATATAAGTGTTGCAGGGCTTTCGATCTCTTTATTTATTGGCTGTTAAAGGGTTTGCTTTCAAAGCTTTGGGAAATTTTTGGGGTTATTTTGGGTAGTTTGGGGAAACAAGTGGGGTAAAAATGTAAGGTAGAGGTTTTTACCCCAATAGAGATTTCTGGGGTAAAACTGGGGTAAAGCGAAAGGATAAAGGTGTTTACCCCAATTAATTAACCTTATGGAATCTCAAAAAGCTCAAAGTGTTGCCCCTCGGGGTTCAGTGCAGATCAAGAACTCTAACGGCAGGCTTCAATTAGTTTTTTCTCATCTCATTATGACGCCGACAGGAGAGCTAAAAACCAAGCGTTTCTACCTTTCGACAGGATATTACGATACGCCTTTAGGAAGACATCAGGCATCAGCTTTAGCTGCAAAAATCCAGAGAGATATTGACTATGGAGAGTTTGATGCCAGTTTAGCTAAGTACAAACCAGCAGCTTCATTAAGCACCGTTAGCCCAATTACGCCAAGTAGTCCTTCGCGAAGCGGTGATCACTTGCAAGCAGCCACAACAAGTCTCAACTCGTATTCAACATCTATTGGAATTGACAAAATATGGGTTTATCCGGTCAACAGCGCAAACAATTACAATCCGCTTTAATTGACGCTTTTCCTACTACAGCATCCCTAGAGCAGATGTTGGCATTTGGATTAGATAAAAATTTAAGAGCAATTGCAGGTGAAGGAAGTTTACAAGATATTATCTTTAAATTAATACAAGTAGCCAACGCAGAGGGATGGGTTGAAGATTTAGTTCGTGCTGCGCGTGATTCAAACCCAGGAAACCCACAATTGAAGGCTATTGCTGAAGGACTGCCAAACTCTGGTGCCGAAACACCACTTAGCATTCCCCAAAAACCAACTCATCAGGTGCAAACAATCCTGATTTTAGCAGCTATTCCTAAAGGTCTGCGTTTGGATACAGAGATTAGCCCTCTTTTGTCACTCTCGCTATAGTATAATCAGTGACAAACGCGCTTAAGCTAGGTCTAGACTATGGTAGAGCCTCGTCAACCAATATCAACAGTCAAATTT
>JAJPJF010000384.1 GCA_021324415.1 Nostocales cyanobacterium Centralia_MAG_434 | reverse complement strand
AAGAGCATCAAGAAACCCTCAGCAAGTATCATGAAATCTAAAAATACGTTAACCACACCAGCTTGATTAATGAGTGCACTGGTGAGCATGACTCCTAGCAAAAGCAAACAAGCAACAATAATTTCCCATGTAATTGCAATTTGCTTCTTGTTCTTGGTGGGGGTTTTAGTAATTGCAACTAGCAGAGTAAATGGAACGACTAAAAAATGTGCAAAATTGATGACTTTAGGAGCACCTGCTGCACTAATAATTCTAGGGAAAAAGACAGTTAAAAAGGATATTATAATTAGTGTTAAACTCGTGAGATATACTTTTCTTTCAGGCTTTAAAACTTGTTTATTTACCGATTTACGTGTAGATATCATGTGATTTTTTATTCAAGAATGTAGACAAGTAGTCCATGTGTAAATAAATATACAATATACAATTTGTTAGTGTCTAGGACTAGCTTTTGCCCCACTTGCCCTATAGGTCACTGAAGCCCTAAGTCTTAGGGAGATCCAAAAAATAAAATGTCCAGCCTTTGAACGTTGATCTGTGAGGGAGCCTCGGACGAGTGAAATTGGGCAGCCTTATTACATAACGCGCAAGCGCCAGAACACGGAGCCTGAGCCACCAGAAAAGAGCAGCCTTATTACATAACTAAGTTAGTCAGAACACTAACGGGTCAACTGAGGAAGGCTGCTCTTTTTCTTGCGGCAAATTCGATACCAATTGATCAACCACAGAAGGCAGCCCAATTTCAAGTGGAAAAATGAAGAGAGCGCAGTAGGTTGTTCGTGATAATAAGGCGCAATCATTTTATTACGCCTTAAGTGCCTTAAGTCAGAGTCACTATTACTTTAGACAAGTTATGTACTGCTGGATCGGGATAAAGAAGAATCAAAAAATAAAATGCAATTGAATAAAAGGCAGGCTAAAATTTTGGCTACAACAATAAAAAATGAACTTACCGCAACATGCAGCTAAAAGAGGTAGAGTGCCAGGTTATTTCTACATCATCCAAGGTAGATTACCAAGTCGTTCACCAGAATGCAAAGCGCATCCGTTTATTAGTGCTCAGACTTGCTGATGATGTGGCATATGCTCAGAAACTTAAACTCTTGGTCCATTCTTTAGATTGTGTGACCTACGTTCACATAAATCCGGTTGCAAGATCAATAGCGGTGGAGTATGACTACAATCGCACTGCAGAGGCGATCACTTTATCACAGCAAAAGCTATTTGAGGTGATTGAGCAAGCAACATATATTGAGTGGAGACTTGAATCGTGCGATCGCCTTGCTCACCCTAGACTTGGGAACTGGAATTCGGGTATCTGTACCGACCACGATTCTGTCTGCCTTAACCTATGCTGCTCGTAACGGCGTTTTCATTCGCAGTGGTCGCGCCATTGAAATTCTGGCACGAATTGATACAGTTGTCTTTGACAAAACGGGAACACTGACTCAGGGGCATGCCGGAGTTACGGGGATTAAACTCACTGATGCAGGAGTCGAACAGCAGGAAGTGCTGGCATTTTGTACAGTGACCCACCCCGCTTAGAAAGCAAAGGTGTAATTGAAGAGCTAGAGCAAGCTGGGACTACCTCCTACATGCTCAGTGGAGATGTCACGCGAGTTGCAAAAGCAATAGCAACCCAATTGGGGATCAAACCCGACAATGTCCACGCCGAAGCCTTCCCAGAACGTAAAGTTGCGGTGGTCAAATCACTCCATGAGAGTGGTAAAACAGTTGCTTTTTGTGGTGATGGGATTAACGACTCCGCCGCTTTGGCATACGCCGATGTCTCGATTTCCTTTGCAGGAGCCACAGACATTGCTAGAGAAACTGCGGATGTGGTGCTGATGGAAGACGATTTACGGGGTCTTGTTCATGCCATTAAAATTGCCAAACAGGCAATGGAGATTATCTGGCAAAACACAGCAATTGTAGCGGTGCCTAACGTTGGTGTTTTACTTGCAGGTGTTCTGTTTGCTCTTGACCCGGTTCTGGCGATTGTGATTAACAATGGTTCAGCAATTCTGGCGGAACTAAATGGCTTACGTCCGCTATTAGGTCCTGGTCGTGTGACACCCTTGTTGAGCCATTCTTTAGATGCACAACAGCTAACTTGCGAGGAGAATCGACTCCAATCTCATCAAGATGAAGCCTTTCCTAGAGAAAAGGTTTATGCATGGAAAAAAGAGGATACACTAGCATCTGGCCTGTGTACTTCTGTTATGAGAAACAATAAATGAATATAGCGTTGAAATTAATCAGAAATATAATACTGCTGACTATAGGAACAATAAGTTTAGTTATCAGCATCGTAGGAGTTTTGCTCCCCATCCTTCCCGGCACGCCGTTCTTAATAATAGCGGCAATTTGCTTGATAATTTTTTTATTTTTCTGAGGCACTTCTAAGATGTAAAAAAAATCCCCAGCTTTATTAAGGGAGATCCAAAAAATAAAATGAAAGCGCCTTATTACCACGAATAACCTACTGCACCGACAGATCAACTTTCAAAGGCTGGACATTTTATTACTGGCAAGTGCCTAAAACGAAGTACTGACTACTCCGACTTATCTACCTACTCTTGGCTTTATCTGTACCTGCCCTTGGTCCTATTCAAGCTACCCTGCTCACTTAGAGATGAAAATAATAACTAAACTTGTTTTTAACTAATGACTGATCAAAGACTATGCTATAGCAATCCTAAATGAGTTGTGAAAAAAGTGAGCCATACATAAATATCTTGGGAAAATCAAAAACCTGACAATGAGTAATGAGTTCAAATAATCTTTTAACATGAGAAAATGATTT